>JAHEKF010000022.1 GCA_024638465.1 Rhodospirillaceae bacterium
GAGTTCTGCCATGACGTTCCCCAGCGCAAGACTCGATCGGGGGGAGAACCGGGATCGGGCCCTGGCGAGCCCGATCCCGACTCGAGTTTGCTGTAGCTACTTCGCCAGCGGGTCCGGGCGTACCTGGAAGTGCACGACCAGCGGTCTGGTTCCCTTACCGCCTTCCTTGAGCCAAGGCGTGCGGTCGCCGCTCGGCACCCACAGCCCGCGACCTTTCCAACCGGCCTCCGGGTCGTCGATACGACCATCGAAACCCTTGCTGTAGAACCCGAGCGGATACGGAATTCGCATCGTCACCCACTCGTTATCGACGAGTGCGTGCACGCCGTCGTAGAGGTTCGCCGTCGACATCGGAACGTCTTCGCCAAGACCTGCCGTGTTGTGCTGATCGACCCAGCTGTAGTAGCTCGCCTCGATGCTGTATTCAGGAAGCTCGGGGAACCCCGGGCCTGGATAACGGTACAGCGTCCAGCCTTCGGGACAGTGATCGCCCGTGGCTTTGGGGCCGGTTAGAGGTCCTTTGCACTTGCTGCGATCAAACGATGCGATATGTCCGCTGGCGAGTGAACCCCATGCAACGCCGTTGCTGTCGATATCCGCGCCGCGGACGCCGAAGCCGGGTTTGGGTACGTTGTAGACCTCGGCCAGCGCCGTCTCGGCCGGGTTGTCGCCCGGATCGATGCGGACGAACGAACCCGGGTAGTCGCGATTCGATCCCCAGATAGAACCATCGACGGGATTCGGCATGACGGCGTAGAAGCCGGGTCGGATGCGGGTGTCGAGATTCGGGTCCATCGGCTCGCCGGGCTCGGTGTAAGCGTCGCGCTTGCCGTTCCCGTTGGTATCCAGCACCGCTACGGTCCAGCCCTGCGAGGCTTCGTAGTCACCGGTCTCGAGGAACTTCGTACGATTAACCCAGCCGACAACATCGCCGCCGCCGCTCGTCCACAAAGTATCGTTGTCGTCGTAACCAAACTGCAGATGATGCGTCGAATAGCAGGTCGGTATGAACTGATAGTCACCCGTAGCAGGATCCATAACGGACAGGTGGCGGTTCGCTCGTTGCGTCGGGAACGCCTTCGCCGACGGATGATCGGAGCCTTCGCGACAGAAATCCATCGTCTCGGGCCCGCGGACGCGTGCCGTGTACCAGACCAGGCCGTCCTGATCGAGCATCGGATTATGCGAGTTTGCCTTGCTGTCCCAGATTCGTTCGTCACCCCAGTAAGGCGACGGTTGCACGACCGGCGCTTCGTTTGTCGTCGGCGTGTCCGGATCCATGACCGGGGCACGGAACGTCCAGGTAGTGTTCGCAACCGGATCGAGAATCGGGAAGTTGTCCGTCGACAGTTCCGGCGAACCGTAGAGGTGGCCGTAGCCGTTGACTGTCGGGTTGCGCCGATCGGTCGAGATCAGATCGTGCAGGTAAGACTTCGGGTCCGCCCAGTCACGTACCGTCGCAACGATATTGCGCTCGAGACCCTGCGGTCTCTCGGGAACGAACGATGGTAGTTCGCCGTCCTCGACGCGTTGCGTCCAGTCACCGAAGTATTTGAACGGTATTCCGCCGAGATCGGTCGTCAGCGGCCGAATCATGTTACCGCCCGCCTGACCGGACTGGACGCGCCGAATCCAGGCCTGGTCGTGCGTTGCGAAGTCACCGAGCGCTTCCGGAATCGTGCGTATCGCTTTCTGGCCCATCTGATGGCAACCGACGCAACCGTTGTTGGTCATGAGGTTGCGGTAGTAGTCGATTCCACCCTCGATATTCCCGAGTTCATCCTCCGACGGCAGGTGCATCATCGCGTACCACGCGATGGCCGGATAGGCTTCGGCGGCAACGGCCGCACTCGGGGCAACGATTGCAGTCAGATTAACGCTGTCGCCCGGGCTCGCGGCGGTTTTGTCGGAATCAGCGAGACCATAGCCCCGCACCCAGACGTCGTAATTCGCATCCGGCAGATCCGGAACGACGTAACGACCGTTGTCGTCGGTCACGACGATCTTCGCGAAGAACGTGTCGAGATCGTCGGTCTCGGCGATTACCCAGACACCGGCCTCCGGACCGTTCTCGCTGGTGACAACGCCGCCGATGTCGTCGGCGTCGAGACTGACCGATTGCGCGACTGCCACGGAGCCTGACGATATCGCCAACAACGCGGCCGCACCCAGACTCAAACCGAACTTCTCTGCAACAATGCTCATAATCCCCCTCCTTGCACTACTTCGGCAGAAGTTGATCTGCTATTGATTCGCCATTTCGCCCTGATACGCGCCCTGAATATTCATTTGCATCCAGGCGTCGCGCTGAGCGTAATCCGAGTAATCCTCCATGAGGATAGTTTCCTGCATTTCTTCGAGACTCTGACCCGCATCGATTCCGGCACGCACGGCTGCCAACAGATCGACGAGATACTGCGTGGAATGATCCACGTCAGCCTTGCTGCCGATCGGGCCGTGACCCGGCGCGACGACGTCGTAATCGACCGTCGCCTGCAGGTGCCGGTTTGCCTCGATCCACGGGCCGACCGGACCACCTCCCAGATTCTGAAACGGGACGCGTCGCACATTCACCCAGTCCACCGCGAAAATCAGGCGTTCGTCCGGAAATCGAATGATCGACGAGTCGTTACTGTGGCTCGGTGGAGAGTGAATCATCTCCACGGTCCTGCCACCGAGCGTGACGGACATACGGTCCGAATACGTGATGTCCGGCGGGCGCACATGCTGGAACACCGGGTTGCCCGCTTCGGCCGCGAGATTCGGAATCATGTTTTCGTGACCGACAAACGTTGCGGTTTCGGCAAAAACGTTTCCGCCGGACGCATGGTCATCGTGATAGTGACTGTAGAGAACATATCGAACCGGAACGTCGAAGCGTTGGTCGAGCTCGGCTTTTAGCCACTGCGCGAACTCCAGATTAATCGGATCCGTCAGGATGATGCCTCCGTCCGTGACGAGAAAAACGGTCCGGTGCGCGTTATCGATCCCGCGATAGAGATCGCCCGTGATATTGACGATCTCGCGTACAGGCTCCTGCGCCGGCGTCGCAGCCGCGACCAGCATTGCGGCACTCGCTATCAGGCTAGCCGCAAATTTGCGGTACTTCATGGATGTCTCCAACTCTCTGATCGCGGGCAGATCGCGCGGAATTCCCTGCGGTCCCGATATCGGGCCGTAACGCAGCTATGGCAGGCGCAGATGTCATGTTCCCTCCGGACGGCTAGAGCCGTTCTTCGTGCCCCGAGTGTAACCGATCCCGGGTGCGTTCGGGCGCTGCTAGGGAACGACTACGGGCACGGTCAGCCGGCTGTCCGTGCCGCCGCCAACGTAAACGATATGGTCGCCGGAATTGACGGCATCCACATGAGCGATGTCCCCTGCTCCGGGCAGCTCGGTGCCCTGGATCCGGACGACCAGTGATTCACCCGTTCGAAACATCGTGCTCGAAGGCAGGATTTCGACGTCAACGCGGACGCGTTCGCCCGAGTTGAGCTTCCGAAGCTGCCGGTGCAGCAGATACGGGCGTACCGGCGTACTCATTTCCGGATCGACTTCACGATGCGACACACGCAACCAGCCGCTGGCAACATGGCCGTTCTCGGTATCGTTATAACCGGCCATGCGCACTTCGGCGCCGTTTCGGTCCAGCTTGCTCAAGCCGACGTAGAGATCCATGTCGTCAGCACCGGCCGCCTCGACCCAGAGCGTCAGCCTGGCCGAACCCGTAATCTCCGTGTCGTTCCCGAAAGTGTGCCGAAATGCGAGCTGCTGGTTTCGATCGGTAGCGGTATAGCGAAGTGACGTCGAGTCTGCCGGAAGATCATTATCCAACAGGCCGTCCGCGGTTAGAAACAGCACGCGATGATCGGCACCGGGAATCGGCCAGTCGCCGGCGTAATGAATCTCGCCATCGTAAAAAGCGTTGCGCCGTTCATATCGAACCGTCGGAATCTCCTCCCAGCCGTTGTCGATATCCTTCAAATAACGATCGAAGAACCGACGCTGTCGCTCCAGGGACTCTCGCGAATAGTAGTACTCCCACTTTTTGCGCCCGTGAATTTCAAGCCATTTGTTGTCCGAGCCAAGCTGTTCGAAGCCCAGCAGCGTGCCGCGCGTATGCAGGCCATGATCCGGCCAGCTCGCGATCACATAGGCGGGCGTCGATATGGCCTCCAGATCGGGCAACCACCCGGCCCAGTAATCGTCAAAAAGCGGATGCTCCTCGATTGCCTCGGCCACATTGCGGACTAACACTGCATCGGGACGCTTGGCGGGAAGAATTCGATACTGCGTCCATGGCTCGATAAAGTCCGCCAGAATACCTCCATGCAATGCCGCATCCCGATAAATATCGGTCAGTGCCTCACCGGGACTGATGGCTTTGAGGTGTGGCGGACTCAATGCCGCGACGTACCATTGCACGACACCAAAATAAGATTCTCCGGACAGGCCCACGCTGCCGTTACTCCAGGGCTGCGACGCGGCCCACTCGATCAGGTCATAGAAAGCTTCCGCTTCGATCGGACCGAACAGATCCAGATCGCCTTCCGACTGCCCCGACCCCGGACTGTCCGCCGCAATGACGACATAGCCGTAGTGGGTCCAGAACTCCGGATCGGGCGTCTCGAAGGCCGCGTATTCGGAGACGGTTATCTGGCCGTTACTGAACAACCCGCCATATTCGACAGGCAGGTCGTCCTTGCCATAGGGTCCCATGCTGATGATCGCAGGATAGCGGCCGTCGCGATCCGGACGGTAGACGTTTGCAGAGACATCGAAACCCGCGCGAGTGGTCACGCGCACATCGTTTTCGATGATCATCGAGAGATCGTTCGACTGCGCCGCCGCAGCACCGATCCCGAGCAATCCGACGAGCAGCAACGACGCTGAGGAGATGAAACGAATATACATCGTGTCGCTAAACACCCGAACTCCCTCTGTCTAAAACGCACATCCCGCCTCTGCCGGCGCCAATACCTGTATGTGGCCGCGGATTCTAGCGCGGCCCGGTACAGCTAGTGATCGAGACCATGGTAGTGTTTGCGCGCGATGAAGGACAATGACCCAGCGGCAGAACAGCGGGACGAAGCGCCGACACTGACCCCGGTACAAAAGCTCGGCGAAGCGATCGCCGACCGTGTCGAACGCTGGATGCCGAGCCCGTTTCTTTTCGCGATTCTTCTGACCTATGTCGCGGCGTTGGCGGCGTTCCTGTCGGAAGGCTCCGGGCCGGTTCAGATCGTGCGCTCCTGGTACGGTGGGTTCTGGGCGCTCCTGCAATTCGCGATGCAAATGGTGTTAATTCTCGTGACCGCCAATGTCGTCGCATACCACCCACGCGTCAGAGCCGGAATTCTCTGGCTGACACGCCTGCCGAAAAACGGGCGACAGGCCGTCGTACTCGTCGGAATCGGCTCCATGTTGACCGGGTGGATAAGCTGGGGTCTCGGGCTGATCTTCGGCGCGATTCTCGTCCGCGAAATGGGCAAGCATGCCGACAAGAGTGGAATTCGTCTGCACTACCCGCTGCTCGCCGTCGCGGGATACATGGGTATGAGCCTCACCTGGGGGTGGGGGCTATCCAGCTCGGCAGGACTGCTCCAGGCCACCGAAAACAATGCGCTGATGCAGATGGGATTCGTCGATCGTGTTATTCCGGCGACCGAGTGGGTGTTTCATCCCTACCCACTCGTTCTGACGGCTCTTAGCCTGGCTTACGGATCTTTGCTCTTGTACCTGCTCTGCCCTCCGGATCAGAATTGCCGGGGTATCCGCCACTACGTTGAACTCGACGACAACAGTGAATCGCCGGCGAGTGACAACGACGCTGCAGCCCCGAACACGCCACAGCAGCGATCGCTCGCGGACCGAATCGACAACAGTGTCGTTCTCGGCGGAATTCTCGCGGTTACCGGAATGCTCCTGTTTGCGAGTGTGTTCCTGACCGAGGGACTTGGCGCCCTGAACCTCAACGTCCTGAACTTCGGATTCCTGATGATCGGGCTATTGCTCTACGCGAGCCCCGCTCGTTACACGGGAGAGTTTCATGAGGCCGTGAAAGGCAGTTCCGGCGTAATTTTGTTGTTTCCCTTCTACGCTGGGATTATCGGAATCATGACCGGAACCGGACTCGTCGATACGATGACCGAATCACTGCTGTCCATTGCGACACCCGCCACGTTCCCGATGATCGCCTGGATCACCGGCGGGATCCTGAACCTGTTCGTTCCTTCCGCCGGAGGAGAATGGGCGATCATCGGTGGCCCGATGATGGTGGCGGGAACCGAGCTCGGAATTCCTCACGGCCAGACGATTGCCGCCTATGCTGTCGGCGACGCACATACCAACCTTCTCAATCCGTTCTGGGCCATTCCATTGCTCGCCATTACGGGATTGCGCGCTCGCGACATGTTCGGCTACGCGATTACGATGATGTTGTTGCTGGTTCCGTATCTCGCGATCGTGCTGTTGCTGCTGCCCTACTGATGTACGCACCCGCACTAGCGCTGCTCGGTTGCCCGCGATGCCGTGGACCGCTTGTCGCGGATCCGGAACTCGGCTGCGAAGCGTGCCCGATTTCCTTTCCCGTGCTCGATAATGTCCCGTGCCTCTTCGCCGATCCCGATCATTCGCTTGGCGAGTGGCGCAATCGGTTCCGGCTGCTATTGAGCAACCTCGAGCGAGAGGTCCATTCTCTGACGTCGCGACTCCAATCGAACGAACTACACGCAAAAACGGTTGAGCGGCTGAAAAATCTGAAATCCGCGAAAGACGCGCATCGGCAACAGTTACTGGATCTGCTCGCGCCCCTCGACTTGCCGCGCTTCGAAGCAAGCTACGACACGCTGCTCGCGCTACAAACCCGGCTGCCGCCCGATCAGGGCCTGACGACCTATTACAACAACCTGCATCGGGACTGGGCCTGGGGCGAGGAAGAGAACACGGTTTCCGCTGAGATCGTACTGGCTCAGCTGGGTAACCCCGGTCTCGGGCCTGCAGCACTCGTGCTCGGAGCCGGCGCGGGACGCCTTGCTTACGATCTTCATCAGGCGTCTCCCGACGGCACAACCATCGCTCTCGATTTCAACCCGCTGCTCCTTCTCGTGGCACAACGAATCTTCGCTGGAGATGCGGTCGAACTGACGGAGTTTCCGATCGCGCCCGCGACGATGGCGGATGCCGCAGTTCTGCGCACTCTCGCAGCGCCCGAAGCGCCGAGGGCGGGTTTACAACCAGTTATCGCGGACGCCCTGCATCCACCGTTTCGCGACGGCGGTTTCGACACGGTCGTGACTCCGTGGCTCGTCGATATACTTCCGGAAGATTTTTCGATGCTTTGCCGGCGCATCAATCGGCTGTTGAGCCCCGAGGGATCCTGGGTGTTCTTTGGCTCCATGACCTTTCATCACTCCGATCCCGCGCTTCGCTACAGCCTGGACGAATGCGTGGAGATCGTCGGAGACGCAGGATTCGCCGTGCCCGATTACACGGAACGGGAAATACCTTATATGAATTCGCCGTCAAGCCGGCATGGCCGCCGAGAGCGCGTGATCTCGTGGCGTTCAGCGAAGCTCGCTGAAACCGACGCGCCTGAAGTTCATCGCGCCCTACCCGAATGGCTCGTCCGTGGAGACGTGCCCGTTCCGTTAACTCCGTCGTTTCAATCGCAGGCCATGTCAACGCGCGTCTATGCGTTCATCATGTCGCTCATCGACGGTCAGCGATCCGCGTCGGACATCGCCGCTGTGACCGTCGAGCAGGGTTTGATGTCCAGGGAAGAGGCTGGCCCCACGATCCGCACGTTCCTTCTGAAAATGCACGAAGACAGCGAACGACAATCGAAGTTCTAACGTATCAATCAGCGCTGCCGCGCTTGAGCTCAGAATGAATCTCCGCGAGCAGAGAAAGCGCGATCGATTCGGGTGAATCGGCGCCGATATCGATACCGACCGGGCCGCGCAGGCGATTTCTCAGCGTTTCGCCATGCTCACCGAGTGCGTCGAGCAGGCGCTCCTTCCTGGCAGTCGGGCCCAATACGCCGATATACCCGAGATCGACCCCGGCGAGCTTGCCGAGATATTCCTGGTCCGTCCGCAGATGGTGGCTCATGACGATAACCGCATCGAAGCTATCGAGCTCGAACTCACTGTCGAGCGCCTTCGGGTCGATCAGAGCAACCCGCTCCGCTTCGGTCATGTCGTTTCGCTCGATATAGCTCGGTCGATGGTCGCCAACGCTGACACGCCATCCCAGCTCCAGCGCGATCGAGACGACGGGCACGGCATCGAGTCCGGCGCCGAGCACCAGCAGATTCGGTAGCGGCTGAACCGGCGCATAAAGGACTCCGATACCTGCCGCTTCATCCAGGCGTGCCGATCCGGCCTCGATCGCGGCCATACAACCCGGCAGTAGCCTCTCGGCATCGGAGTCGGAGAAAAGTTCTGCGCCGCCCGACTCTGTGACAAGCGTCGTCCCTGCCGGAAGCGCTTCGTCGTCGCTGTAGACCACGGTTGCAACGCAGCTGGGCCGCCGGCTGAAGAGCAGCCGCGCAATTGTGGCGAACGGCTCGTAGCCGGTCTTTCGGGTCAGTCGCTGCAGGAAGACGCGGATCATTCCGTTGCAGCCGACACCGAGACCGAACAGGTCGTCCGCTTCGTCGCGCATGTCGTAAGTCACCGCGGACGCTGCCCCATTCTCCAGCACCGCTCGCGCGCGTTCCGCCAGATCGCCCTCGAGGCAACCACCGCTGACGAGACCCTGATAATCGCCGTTCGCGCGAATCAGAATCCGCTGCCCGGATTTGGAATAGGTCGAGCCGGCTGTCTCGAATACCGTAGCGAGCACCATAGGCTCGCCATCCTGCCGCCACTCTTCGAAAGCCTCTACGATCCGCCGAATACTCATAGCAGCGAGGGAGCATAGCAGCAAAGCGGGTAAACCTTGCTGCACTGTTGCAAGCCGTCTGGGACGGCCTTAGACTTTCGAGCCCTCGCGCATCCGCGGGGTCGAATCCATATAAACGAGACTAGGGAAGAAGTGTGAGCCGTCCAACCAGAGAAGAAGCCGAAAAGGCGATCCGCGTCCTGTTGGGCTGGGTCGGGGACGATCCGGATCGAGAGGGATTGAAGGCCACACCCGGTCGCGTCGTTCGCGCGTTCGAGGAATGGTGTAGCGGGTACAAAGAGGACCCGGTCGAATTTCTGCGCCGTACCTTCTACGAGGTCGACGGCTACGACGAAATGATCGTCCTTCGAGACATCAGCTTCGAGTCGCACTGCGAACACCATATGGCTCCAATCATCGGCAAGGTCCATGTCGGTTATCTACCGGACAGAAAAGTGGTCGGCATCAGCAAGCTCGCGCGCGTGGTCGAGACCTTCTCGCGACGCCTGCAGGTTCAGGAAACCATGACGGCACAGATCGCGCATTGCATTCAGGACGTTCTCAAGCCCAAGGGCGTCGGCGTGGTCGTGGAAGGCGTTCACCAGTGCATGACGACGCGCGGCATTCACAAGCAGGGTGTCGCGATGATCACCAGCCAGTTGCTCGGACAGTTCCGTTCGGATCCGAGAACGCGAGCCGAGTTTCTGAACATCATCGGGCGCGCAAATCTGAACTGACCGGCAATCGCGACGACCCGATAATTCGTCGAGATGGACGCCACTCCGTTCCGCGTACTGTTTCTCTGTACCGGCAACTCCGCACGCAGCATCCTGGCTGAAGCGCTGCTGTCACACCTGGGCGGAAACGCATACAGAAGCTACAGCGCGGGAAGTAAACCGACCGGCATCGTCAACCCGCTTGCGCTCGAGACATTGAATGCGCACGGCGTGTCGATACGCGATCCACGCAGCAAGAGCTGGGACGAGTTCGCCGACGCCGAACCCATGGACCTTATCGTGACGGTATGCAACCAGGCCGCGGGCGAAGTCTGTCCAATCTGGCCGGGGCAGCCACGCACGGCGCACTGGGGAATACCCGACCCGGCCGCCGTCGAAGGCTCCGATGACGACCGTCACGCCGCGTTCGAAACCGCCTACCAGGAACTGGAGCGACTCGTCGGGAAATTCCTCCAGTCGCGCTGAAGCTGCGCAATTATGTCAATTCCGTTCAATTGAGACGCGTTTCACCGCGTTATCAATATAGAAAATATATGGTCGCTATCACGTGAGATCTTGTCACGAGGCGATCCGGACTTTGCACACTAATTACCTACCAAAGCCAGCCCGTGCTGATGGCTTCACACTGATCGAGCTCATGATCGTGGTTGCCATTATCGGCATCCTGGCTTCGATGGCGATCCCCACGTATCAGAGCTACTCGATCCGCTCCCAGGTGACCGAAGGCGTGTCGATATCGGCGCCGACAAAGGCACGCGTTGCCGCCTCGTTTCTCGCACAGGGTGAAGCGCCGGCGGATCGGGCCGCATCCGGTCTCGCAGGAAACGCGACCGACTCGGTCGGAAAATACGTCCAGAGCGTCGACGTGACGGATGGTGTCATCGTCGTCACCTACGGCTTCTCGGCGAGCGCGCAGATTACCGGACTGACTTTTACGATGACGCCTTACGAAACGAGCAATCTGGGTGTCGTCTGGCGTTGCGGTAGCGCTCCTCAGCCGGCCGGGCTGCAGCCCATGGGCACTTCGAGCGGCGGCAATTCGGCAGCCTATATCGCGCCAACTGTTCCGGATCGTTACCTGCCGGCTGCCTGCCGACCATAACCGGAAACGACCGCGGGCGGCGTTAGCTGTCGTCGACCGGGTCGTTGATTCCCTGCCAGCGTCGCACGAGATCTGATTCCAGGTCGAACAGGTCGAGTATTCGCCCCACGCTTTGATCAACCATCGCGTCAATACTTTCCAGCTGCGCGTAGAATGACGGCACCGGCGGAAATATCACGCCACCCATCTCGGTGACCGTGACCATGTTTCTCAGATGAATGAGATTTAGAGGCGTCTCTCTGACCATCAGAACCAGGCGACGGCGTTCTTTAAGTACAACGTCGGCAGCTCGGGCTATCAGATTGTCGGTAAGTCCCGTTGCAACAGCGGCCAGCGACTTCATCGAGCAAGGCGCAATGATCATGCCGTCGGTCCGGTAGGAACCGCTTGCGATATTGGCGCCGATATCGCGATCGGAATGGACCACGTCAGCGAGCGCTTCCAGATCCGCTCTTCGCAGATCCAGTTCCGTTGCGGCATTCAGAAGCCCTGCGCGGGACACGACCAGATGGGTTTCGATTTCCGGAAACCGCGTCAACTCCTCGAGAATTCGAACGCCGTAAATCGCGCCAGCCGCTCCTGTAATCCCGACAATTAATCGTCTGTTCACGCGATTCTCCTGCGGATCTTTAGCGGCTTCTTTTTATCCGATCTGATTTGCCGTACTCGAACTCGCGGAATCGAAACGCACAGAAACCCGCTGAATCAGCATAGCATGGCACTCTTGTTGCACCGCGAATCCGCGAATTGACAACGCTCTCGCCGGCTGGCTACATCGAGCGCTCGATCTCGTCGATTTTGACCATGCGATTCATCGGACGCGCAATATTTGTCCTGTCGGCTCTAGCCGGAACGGGACCGCTGTGCGCCGAGTCCGTGGCCGTCGCCGTCGCGGCAAATTTCAGGGTGCCCATGCAGGCGCTCGTCGAAGCATTCGGCGGTCATCACGAAGTTACCCTCATCAGCGGCTCGACGGGCGGGCTCTATGCGCAGATAGTCAACGGCGCTCCTTACGACGTCTTCATCGCAGCAGACTCGGAACGGCCGCGCCTGCTCGGTCAATCCGGACTCGCAGCGGCGGCGACGCAATTTACAGTCGCTTCCGGTCAACTCGTCCTCTGGAGCGCGAACCGCGAGTTACAACCGAACGCAGATATTCGCGACCTGCTAGGCGACGATATTCGGTTCCTGGCGATCGCGAATCCTGCGCTCGCCCCCTACGGTGAAGCCGCGCGGCAATCGCTCGTTCAACTCGGGATCTGGGAGAAGTTTGCTTCGCGTCTGGTTTACGGCACCAACGTTGCGCAAGCGTACGCAATGGTCGCGACGGGTAACGCCGAGTTCGGACTGGTCGCTTTGTCCCAGGTCATGGACGAGAAAACACCCGGGAGCTACGTCATCGTGCCGTCAACGCTCCACGAACCGATCAATCAGGACGCAATTTTGCTGAACCGCGGCGCCGGAAACCCGGCGGCGACGAGCTTGATCGAGTTTCTGTCTTCATCCCCCGCGCGCAGCCTGATCCGCCAATTCGGCTACCGCGCGGATCTCTGAGGCAGCCATGGATCTGGGACCTGTCTGGATCAGCCTGAAGCTCGCGAGCGTCACTGTCGTCGTCCTGATACTGATCGGCACCCCGCTCGCGTGGTGGCTCGCGTTCACTCGATCGCGGTGGCGCGCGATCGTCGAGGCGCTCGTCGCGCTGCCGCTCGTATTGCCTCCGACCGTGCTCGGCTTCTACCTGCTGATACTGCTCGGACCCGCCGGCCCTGTAGGCCGCTTCTGGGTTCAGCTCACCGGTGACACGCTGACATTCTCATTTCTCGGTCTCGTCATAGCTTCGGTTCTCTATTCTTTTCCTTTCGCCGTTCAGCCGTTGCAGTCCGCATTCGAGAGCGTCGGCCGCGCTCCGCTCGAAGCTGCGGCGACGCTGGGCGCGAGTCCCATCGATGCGTTCGTTCGGGTCGCATCGCCACTCGCACTCCGCGGCTACGTTACCGCCATCGTACTCGGTTTCGCGCACACGCTCGGCGAGTTCGGAGTCGTCCTTATGGTCGGCGGCAATATCCCCGGTGTTACCAAAGTTGTGTCCATCGCCATCTACGAACAGGTCGAGACGCTGACGTATTCTCAGGCGCATTACCTGTCGGCGGGTCTGCTGGCATTTTCGTTCGTCGTACTGCTCCTGGTTTACGTCATCAATCGTCGTATTCCCATCAACCGGATTCAGGCATGACGACGTTGACGTTGAATGCCGCGCTGCACCTTGATGACTTCAGTCTCGAAGTCGACGAGCAGATTCCCCTGCAGGCGATTACGGCGTTGTTCGGTGCCAGCGGTGCCGGAAAAACGACGCTGTTACGAATCGTTTCCGGGCTGCATCGTGAAGCCAAAGCACGAATCGCATTGAACGGAGAGGTTTGGCAGGACAGCGATAACGGCATCTTCGTGCCGCCGCATCTGCGCAGCGCCGGTTATATCTTCCAGGATATCCGGCTGTTTTCACATCTCACTGTCGCCGGCAACCTCGAGTTCGGCAGGCGGCGTGCCGCCGCCGGCGACGGCCCGGCGCTCGAGGACGTTATCCGAATTTTCGACCTCAAGAGCCTCTTACAACGCGCACCGGATTCCCTGTCGGGTGGAGAACTGCAGCGCGTATCGATCGCGCGCGCCCTGCTCAGAAATCCGACACTGCTGCTCATGGATGAACCTCTTTCGGCTCTCGACGCAAGACGAAAATCGGAGATTCTTCCCTATATCGAAAAACTGCCCGAGCGGTTCGGCCTTCCTGTTCTCTACGTGACTCACAATGTCGACGAGGTTGCGCGCCTGGCGAGTCGCATCGTTTTGCTCTCTCAGGGACGCGTCATCGCGCACGGCGATGCGACCGAAGTACTCGCGCGCACCGATCTCAAGCCGCTGGCCGATCACCTCGATCCGGGCGCCGTACTGGAGGCCACCGTCATCGAACATCGCGGCGGAATGGCAACGCTCGGTGTCGGCACCCAGCGCCTGCGCGTTCCGGGCATCTCGGTCGAGTCCGGAATCGACGTCAGAATCCGGATTCAGGCGCGTGACGTCGCCCTCGCGATTCAGCAACCGCAAGGTCTCAGCATCCGTAACGTACTCGACGCCCGGATCCTCAAGATCGAGCATTACGGCGAAATTCTCGCCGAAGTCCTGCTCGACGTCGGCGGCCAGCAGCTGCGTTCCAGCATTACGCGAGAAGCCGCGGAAGAACTGCATCTTCAACAGGATATCGCCGTCTATGCCCTGATCAAGAGCGTTGCGATCGACGTCGGACTGGCCGGCTGAGTCAACGTCTCCGGCCGGGTTCGCCGGCGCAAAACCGGCCCCGCTCGCGCGCGGGCCAGAAGCTTAACAATCCTTAAGCGACGCGGGCTCAGGCACACCTCGGTGCTATGATGGCGCTCCCTGACAGCGGAGAGTTGCCGTGGCCGTGAGGGCCGACGATATCGAGATCCGTGATGATTTCGCGCTGCTGATAGACGGCGAACTCGTTACCGGTAGCGCCACACTGGACGTCATCAATCCCGCAACCGAGCAGATCTTTGCTCGCTGTCCGGCCGGGACGACGTTCGAATTGGACGCAGCCGTCAATGCAGCGGCGCGCGCCTTTCCCGCGTGGAGCGCGCTGGGATTCTCCGAGCGCGCGGATTTCGTAAAGCGCTACGTGATCGCGCTTGGCGAACGCTATGACGAATTGGCGGAGCTACTCGTTCGGGAGCAGGGCAAGCCGATCGCTCAGGCGCGTGCTGAACTCGATTCCTCCTTCCGGCTAGCGAACGAGACTGTCGAGCTGGAAATTCCGGCTGAGCAATTGGTCGACAGCGGCAAGCATCGAATTGAACTGCATTACCGTCCACTCGGCGTTGTCGGCATCATCACGCCCTGGAACGCGCCAGCAGCTCTCGCGCTTGGCGGCCTCGGTGCCGCCGTGTACACCGGCAACACCTGCGTCATCAAGCCATCGCCGTACACACCACTTACGACGCTCAAACTCGGCGAAGTCGCCAGAGAGATCTTTCCCGATGGCGTCGTCAACATCGTTTCGGGTGGTGACGATCTCGGCCGCACGCTGTCAGAACATCCCGGCGTCCAGAAAATCTCGTTCACGGGGTCGGTGGCGACGGGAAAGAAAGTAGTAGTCAGCACAGCCGATACGCTGAAGCGATTCACGCTCGAACTGGGCGGCAACGACCCGGCGATCGTGCTCGAAGACTCGGATCCGCAGGCGATCGCAAAGAAAATCTTCTTCGCCTGCTTCGTTAATTGCGGCCAGGTCTGTATGGCGATCAAGCGAATCTACGTGCACGAAGCGATCTACGAGGGGCTCTGTCAGGCACTCGCAGAAGAAGCGCAATCGGCGCGCTTCGGCAACGGACTGGATCCCGACAACGCACTCGGTCCGCTGCAGAACGAGATGCAGTTCCGCAAAGTCGTGGAGATATTCAAAGATACGATTGACGGCGGTGCCACCGTGCTGTCGGGCGGCGAGATTCCCGACCGGCCCGGCTATTTCCTTCCGCCGACCTTCGTAACGAACGTCGCGGACGATAGCCGGTTGGTGACAGAGGAGCAGTTCGGACCAATCGTGCCGATTATGAGATTCACCGATATCGACGACGCGCTGAGACGCGCCAATGACACACGCTACGGACTCGGCGGTTCGGTCTGGACGAAGGACACGGCACGCGGCAAGAAGATCGCCGCGCGACTCGAGGTCGGTACGGCCTGGGTGAACCGGCACCGGGCAATTTCGGCTTACGTACCGTTCGGCGGCGCCAAGGAATCGGGAATCGGCCGCCAGAACTCGGTGCTCGGACTGAAAGGCTATATGGAGCCCCAGGTCATCAGCGTCACTGACCAGGACAGCTAGCGGTAGCCGGCATGTTATTCGGTGAAACGCTTCGTGTTGCGCTGCAATCGATCAAGGCGAACCTGTTCCGCGCCATGCTGACGATGCTCGGAATCGTCATCGGCGTTGCCGCCGTAATCACCATGCTCGCCGCGGGATCGGGCGCGCAGCGCGCGGTCGAGGATCAGATCGCGGCACTCGGAGCGAACGTTCTGAATATCACCGCGTCGAGCTGGTTTCTCCGCGGCATCTCGCGCGAGCAACTGACGCTGGAGGTCGAGGACGTCTGGGCACTCGAAGACAAATCCAAGTACATCGATCTCGTCGTGCCAAGGCTCGAGGACCGTGGCCAGGTCAAGTACGGCAATCGCAATCTCAACGCGCGCCTGGTAGGCACGACCGACGGCTACACCGAAATCTACAACTACGATGTCGAGTATGGCGAGATGTTCACGCGCGCCGACGACGAAAGCAGGCAACGGGTCGCTGTTTTCGGCGGCGCTTTGCCCGCACAGCTCGAAGTCGAGGATCCGGGGGAACTCATCGGTCAGCAGATCTCGATCCGAGGGGTTCCGTTCACGATAATCGGCGTACTCGCGGAAGTCGGCTCCGATCGAAACAGTCCTGACGAACGCATACTCCTGCCCCTGCGCACGGCGGAGGCCCGCGTGCTCGGCTCGGAAGACCTCGATGACATCAGCGTCCGCGTCGTCGATGGCATTCCACTCGAGGTTGCGATGGTCGACATCGAGCGTGTGCTGCGTACCGAGCATCGAATACTTCCCGGGCAGGCGAACGACTTCGCGATCTATGATCAGAAGCAGTTTCTCGAGGTCAGGGAGCAGGCCACGCAGACCTTCACCTATCTGTTGGCGGCGATAGCCGGCGTCAGTCTCGTCGTCGGCGGCATCGGCATCATGAACATCATGCTCGTTTCGGTCACCGAGCGGACTCGCGAGATCGGGGTGCGGATGGCGCTCGGCGCAACGCGCATCAATATCATGCTGCAGTTCCTGATCGAATCCATGGTGCTGTGCATGATGGGCGGTGTCGCGGGCGTGCTTGCAGGCTGGGGGCTGGCAGTGATGCTGTCGCGAACCGCAGGCTGGGCCGTGTACGTATCGCCGGAGTCCGTCATCGTCGCCGTGGCTTTCAGTATCGGCGTCGGCCTGTTCTTTGGCTTGCTACCTGCGCGCCGGGCCGCCAATCTCGACCCGATTGACGCGCTTCGTTACGAATAATTGTACCGGCTCAGGAGCTCGCGTCAGCTTCGCTCTCGTGAACGTGGTTCCGTGTTTCCGGAACCAGGAACAGAAATACCGCAGTGCCCAGCAGCCCCAGAGCGGCCACGCTGAAGCTTGCCGCAGCGAGCGTCGCGATATTGACCATTACGGCCGCGAGCAATGGCCCGCTGACGACACCGAGATCGCCGAGCAGGCGCCAGACGCCGAGGAACTGCCCGCGCTGATCCGATGGTGCCATGTCCATGCCGATGATCATGACGATTCCGGTACTGAGCCCGTTGGCGAAGGCCAGCACGAGTCCGGCCCCTAACACTCCGTAGAAGCCATCCGCGAACGGCAACAACATCAGGCCGAGCACGAAAACCAGCATGGACGGTACGCCCGTCCACTTCCGCCCCCAACGGTCCATGACGACGCCAACCGGATAGAACAAAGACATGTCAACCGCCGCGCACAGCGAATAGATAAAACCGATTGTTGCCGCATCGAGTCCGACGGCGGTACCGAATAGCGGGACCAGCAGCTGCTGCGTCGCGCGCATGAGCTGAATGGTTAACGCCGCGAAGCCCGCGGTCGCGAACAAGCGCCGGTTGCTGCGCATGATTCTGCCGACCACGGCGACGAGCGTTGTTTCGGCCGAGCGCTGCGGTTTCACGTTGTTCGTCTTAACGACGACGAAGATCGCTGCAGTAAGGGCGAACGCGGCGCCGCCGATAAACGCGACCGGATAACCATAAACTTGTGCAACGACGCCGCCGGCGATCGGGCCGATGAGAAAACCGGCACGATTAACGCCGGCCATGACGGCGATCGCGCGGCCACGTTCGGAAACTCCGGTCGTATCCGTGACGTACGACTGTCTGCCGAGAAACCAGGCCGCCATGCTGCCGCCGAGCGGAATCGCAAGAAGCGGCAGCAACCAGTCCGCCGAAAACATCGCGAGTGCAATCATGACGACGATATGCGTAGCGAGTCCGCCCAGCATGACGGCTTTATCGCCAAAGCGACCCGCCAGCATGCCGGCGGGAACGTCGAATATCAGGATGCCGAGACCGCGGCACCCGACCACGAACGCGGCATGCGCCGGGCTATCGAGCACCTGCAAAGCGTAAAGAGGCAGCAGCAGGATCATCGCTTGATTGCTGACTGCCATCAGCAGCGACGGCACATAGATCGGGACCAGAAGCCGATCGTAAGGAGAGGGCAATCGCATGGAATCAGCGCCGCAGTGGCGGCCGAGCGCGAAGGCTAGAGAACGGCCACGATCGCGTCCGCGATAGTGTCGGCGTTACTCTGATTGACGCCGGCGATATTGATCCGGCTCGACTCCACCATGTACACGTGAAATTCCTCTCGGAGTCTGACGATCTGTTCTCGCGAGATCCCCAGGAAGGAGAACATGCCACGCTCGCGGGCGATAAACGAGAAATCTCGCTCCTGATGTCGTTCAGCAAGTTTGTCCACGAGCAGCTGTCGCAGCAAATTCAGTCGATTTCGCATCGCCCCGACTTCGCCATGCCACAACGTCCGAAGCTTCTCATTGCTCAATATCTCCGCGACGATCGCAGCGCCGTGATCCGGCGGCATCGAATAAATCCCGCGAGCGACGTTCGACGCATTGCTGAGCGCAATCTTCGCCGCCGTCTTGCCGGTGGAGACGATGCTGACGGAACCGACGCGTTCGCGATACAGCCCGAAATTCTTCGAGCAGGATGACACGACGACGACCTCGGGTAGCCGCTCGGCCATCAAACGAACACCATAAGCATCTTCGTCGATACCGTCACCCAGGCCGAGATAGGCGAAGTCGATAAATGGAATTAAGCCGCGCCGCTCGAAGAGCTCAGCCAGCGCGTCCCATTGATCACGCGACAAGTCCGCTCCGCTGGGATTGTGACAACAACCATGCAGAAGAACGATCTCGCCACTATCGAGCTTCTCGAAGGTCGCCAGCATGGCGTCGAAATCGATGCGGTGCTTCTCGCGATCGTAGTAGGGATACTGCTCGAGTGTCAGCCCGGCAAGCTTCAGCAGCGGCGAGTGATTCGGCCACGAAGGGTCGCTGATCCAGACTCGCGCCCCCGGTTTCGCCCGGAGAAACAAGTGCGCGGCGACGCACAATCCGCCGCTGCCACCCGGTGACTGAACCGTCGAGACCCGCCCGTCACGCAGCGCCGGGTGATCGGCGCCAAACATCAATGTCTCCATCTGTGCGTTGAAGCCGGCATTTCCGGCGATCGCGACATAGCTCTTCGTGTTCTGACTTGCAATGATTTGCTGCTCGGCGCGCCGAACACTGTCGAGAATCGGCGTATTGCCATCCTCGTCCTGGTAGACGCCAACGCTCAGATCGATCTTGCCGGGGTCCTGATCCTCACGAAACAGGGTCATGATTCCGAGGATTGCATCCTGCGGAAGTTCTTCTAGGGTTTCGAACACGTTCAGTCCTCACACGGATCCGAGGCCTGCGAATGAGTGCCTTCGGCCGGACCCGAACGATACCGCAGATTGCGGGACGGCGTAAGACGCCTGGCGGCGTCCGGCCGAGCCGGACCTGTCCTGACTTTGGCGAACGGTACCGAATCCGGCTAGCTGAACATTGCGATACCGAAAATCCGCTGCAGGATCAGCATTAGCGACATCCCGGTGAAGACGAAGACACTGAACCAGCCGAACCATTTCGCGAACGGTGACGGGTAGAACACCTTGTCTTCCTTCGGAATAACGGTCAGGCAGTAATAGAGATTCAGGAAGAAGATTACCGGCGCAACGAAATAGGCCAGCGCGGACGCCACGAGGACGAGATAGACCGGCCGCGGCAGACCTCCGATGATCGCCACTGACGCGATCAGAGAAAACAGCATGCTGAGTCGGTAGATGTTGTACTCCGAATACCAGCGCTTCAAATGCTCCTCGCCGATTTCATCCCTTGCGGTACCCGGTAGCGCGGCGGTTTTCCGGAACAGGTTGCGGCAGCACGCGCCGACGACACGCGGCCAGCCGTCGAAATAGTTGAAGGCAGTCGAGAAAGTCGCAGCCAGCGCGCCCATCAGGAATATCACCATCGCCCACGGGCCGACGCTTTCCGTAAAGATGCGCGCGATCTCACCCATTACCGCGTTACCGGCTACCTCGCTCGGATACATCATGACTGCGGCGAGCAGCATGAAGATCGCAGCAAGGATGAAAGAGATAACGTGTCCGAAGCGGAAATCCCAGAGCCCGATCTTGAACCAGCGGCGGCAATACTCTCTGGCATGATCGGGTAGATTAAGCGTATCGACGCTCAGGTCCTTCTCGCCATCCGAAAACGGATCGTAGGCTTTGGCCAGGCCGCGTTTCTCGAGGGTCTCGCGTATCTTGCCCATGCCGGCTTTCTTCGCTTTACCCCACTCGGACGCCTGCAGCGACACATCGATTCCGGTGGGAAGCAGGCCAAGAAAGGATGCAATGATGAGCCAGGACCCTTCAGGCGCGTCGAGCTGGAAGAAATGCACGAATTCGACCATTGGCGCGGGCCGAACGAAGTAGACGCCGATCGTGCAAACGATCAGCATCCCGGCGGCAATCTTCGTGACGACTTCAACCGCGGCGTAGCGGCCGCGAAGAATGATGAGAACCGATGAGACGCCGATAATCGCGGCGTACAGCGCCAGTTCCAGGTTGTCATTGAGCCCGCCGATATCGATGCCGATATATTCATGAGCGAAATAGAAAACGACGGCGGCGGCCGCGATCAGGCGACCAGCCTGTCCGATCGCCTGCTGAATGATCGTGGTGACGAGAACGTACCAGACGGGCAGCTTCTTCCAGGCCGTCGAGTAAACGTCGAGCATGCTTCGCCCTGTTGCGTTCGTGAAACGGAACGCCATTTCGAAGCCGTAATACTTGAAGATATACGCAACCGGAAGACACCACAGAAGCGCATACTCGAAGCGACCGCCGGCAACCGGAGCCGTAATCAGATGGCTCGTGCCGATACCCGTCATCATGAGTATCAAACCGGGACCGAAATGGTTGAACAGACTCGTCGGCGCCATTGAAGGCAGCTCGAGGTTATTCAGCTCATCGTCATGCGAAACGTTTTGTTGTTCTTCTGTCATTTCCAGAGCACTCCCCCTGAAGTCAGCGCCTTTATAACGGTATGTGCCTGCATCCGCAAACGAACACTTACTTGAGACGCGCTAAAATCACCGCAGGCAATCAACGGAGCCAACGATGCAGGCAGTGACGATGAGCGGATTCGGTAGCACGGAAGTCTTGAAGATCGCGGATATTGAAAGGCCGGTTCCAGCGGATGGACAGGTCCTCATTCGCGTCGCCGCAACTTCGGTGAACCGTGCCGACATTACTCAGCGCGAGGGAAACTATCCCGCGCCGAAAGGCGATTCGGACATTCTCGGCCTCGAGGTTGCCGGAACAATCGAGGATTTCGGCCCGGGCGCCTCGGGTTTCGAGCGTGGCGACCGCGTTATGGCGCTCGTTGGCGGTGGCGGCTACGCAAAATTCGCCGTTGCCTATGCGAGTCACCTCATTCGTATCCCGGAGAACCTCTCGTTCGAACAGGCCGCATGCATCACGGAAACATACATAACAGCGCACCTCAACTTGTTCACGATCGGCGGACTCGCCGACAACAACGTCGCGTTGCTTCACGGCGGTGGCGGTGGCGTCAACACGGCCGGGCTGCAGTTGTGCAAGGCACTGACGCCAGGAACGCAGGTATTCATCACTGCCTCTCCGGCCAAAGTAGAGCGTGTCCGGGCACTGGGAGCCGATCGCGTCATCGACTACCGCAACGAGGCTTTCGACGAGGTACTGCGCGATGAAACGAAAGGCCGCGGAGCCGACGTCATTCTCGACCATATCGGCAGCGCCTACCTGACGAGCAATCTCAAGGCACTATCGGTGGGTGGTCGACTCGTTGTCATCGGAGTCATGAGCGGCGCGAAAGCCGAGATAAATCTCGCGAGACTGATGGTCAAGCGTCAGCAGATCATCGGTTCCGTGCTTCGGTCACGCTCTGTCGCGGAGAAAGCGGAGATCACGGCGCGTTTCGTCGAAGAGGTCATGCCGTTATTCGCCGCTGGCAAGATAGAACCTCTCATCCACGATGTCATGCCGTTGAGCGCCGTCGCCGAAGCACATTCGATAATGGAATCGAGTGCGCATTTCGGAAAAATCGTCCTGGTACCGGAGTAAGGATTCGCGGCCGATCGATACGGCCAGCCAATCTGCTTGACCTGACGCGGGCCGGTGCATAGGGTTGCATCCGCGCGCGATCCAGCGCCGGATTAATCGGGAGCCGACATCGACACGAACGAGGATCTGCGACTCGGGGAGTTCGTGTCGCTTATGGCCCTGCTGACGTCGCTCACCGCTCTCGCGATAGACGCGATGCTTCCGGCGCTTTCCGATATAGGTGCCGATCTGGGAGTCGCCGGTGACAACGGGCCACAGCTCGTCGTGTCGGCGCTGTTCGTCGGCTTCGCGACCGGACAGCTCTTCTACGGACCTGTATCCGACAGCTTCGGCCGTAAAAAGCCAATCTATGTCGGGTTAACGATCTTCCTCGTCGGCTCCGTACTTGCCATGGTGGCCTGGAGCTTCCCCGTCATGCTGGCCGGTCGCGTACTGCAGGGCTTCGGGGCTGCCGCTCCACGAATCGTGGTGATGGCACTGATCCGTGACCAGTACGACGGACGCGGGATGGCTCGAATCATGTCGTTTATTATGGCCGTCTTCATCTTCGTACCGATGCTCGCACCTGCTTTGGGCCAGGCCGTGCTTTTTGTCGCGAGCTGGCGTGCGATTTTTGGCTTGTTGCTGGCCCTCGCAAGCATCTCGCTGGCCTGGTTCGCCGTGCGGCAACGCGAGACTCTCGCGCCGCAGAACCGGCGACCGTTCGCCGTCCGACCCATTCTCGGCGCGGTGATCGAAGTTTTCCGGAATCGGGCTGCGCTCGGTTACACGATTGCGGCAGGGCTCGCGTTCGGTGGTTTTCTCGGCTACCTGAACTCGGCACAGCAGATTCTACAGCTGCAGTATCAGCTCGGAACGCTGTTCTCGCTCTACTTCGCCGGTCTCGCGTTGCCTCTCGGAGTTGCGTCCGTTGCTAACGCTCATCTCGTCATGCGCATGGGCATGCGTCCGATTTCATGGCGAGGATTGCTCGGAGTGACCGTATTCTCGACAACGTATTTTCTTTATGCCTGGAACGCCGGCGGATCACCACCGCTGTGGACACTGATGACATGGGGGCCGCTGACGTTTTTCTGCCTGGGCCTCGTGTTCGGCAACCTCAATGCGATGGCGATTCAGTCGCTAGGCCACATAGCCGGAGTCGCTGCGGGGGTCATTGGATCGCTATCGACGTTCATATCCCTGCTTCTGGGGATGATTATCGGGCAGG
Organism: Rhodospirillaceae bacterium; assembly: GCA_024638465.1. Classification (GTDB taxonomy): domain Bacteria; phylum Pseudomonadota; class Gammaproteobacteria; order Steroidobacterales; family Rariloculaceae; genus SMWC01. The sequence continues at coordinate 23,261 of JAHEKF010000022.1, forward strand.
CGTATGACGGCTCGGTACTGCCACTCGTCGGTGGATTCGCGCTGCTGGGAGCGTGCTCGCTGATAGCAATGGCTGTTACCGAGAGCGGCAAACCAGACGCATTGGATCCTGCGTAGCTTAAAAGCCAACCGTTGCCATCTGGGCGCAAGCAACGTATGTTGCGATTCGAGCGCGCGAAAAACTCGAGCTACACATGCGTTCATCCTCGAGTCATTTAACGTAAGAAAAGGCTGATTCATGTCCGGAGCCGAGGTCGACGTCAGGCAAGAGCTACCGAAGCCGCACACCAGCAATTTTGTTCGCAGCATGCTGCGGCAACCGCTGAAAGTCGGCGCGTTGTCGCCCAGCAGCCGGCACCTTGCCAACACACTCGTGAGAGGCATGAAACCGGGATCTCGGGTCATCGAGCTTGGCGCCGGGACCGGCGCTGTCACCCGTGCGATTCTCGACGCCGGCGTTCGTCCGGGCGATCTGACGCTTATCGAACAAAACGAAGAATTCGCGGCGCTACTCGAGAAGCAATTTCCGGACTCGAACGTCGTCAGAGCGAATGCGGTATCGTTGCGCCGCTACCTCGATCCGGACGCCGAACCGGTCGACTTCGTCGTCAGCGGGCTTCCGCTTCTGCTGTTTCCGGAGCGCACCAAACTGCGGATACTCTCGCAGGTCTTCAAGTCACTGCGGGAGGACGGCTGTCTTTACCAGTTCACCTACGGTATCGGCTGCCCCATCAATCGATCGACGTTGAAGATCCTGGGACTCAAGGCATCGCTGATCGACATCACCATGCGGAATTTTCCGCCGGCTTTCACCTATCGAATCACTAGAGCGTAGCGACGTAGCGACGCCAGACCAGAAGATTTACTTCTTCCCGCAAGCGCGCTTCTAGCGCTCGCCAAGTTCTCCCCACGGTCGCGCCGATACTTCCGGATCGCAATCGATCCCGATCAGTTCCAGATGCGGCGCGTAGTCCCATTCCAGCGTCCCGGAGAATGGCGACGCGAGGTAGTCGGGATCTTCGACTGTGAAATCGATCAGCAGGCGTCTGCCATCGTCACTGAGCGAAAAACGCTCCACGATTCGCCGCCGCTCCCCAAGCGGCGTTCCGTCGATCATCGCGGAAATATGCTCTTCGAGTTGCACGGTTTCGACAACCAGCACGTCATCTTCCCATCGGCCGATGGAGTGGCCCTGATTCGTGAGCGCGCCGTCCTCCGGGTGCCCTCGACCGTCCGTATAGATGACGCGCTCTGAATAAAACAACTCGCCATCGATACGGATCCGGTCTTCTTCTATCGAGATCTCGTTCAGATAGGGAACGCCGAGAAACGTCGGTGTCGGATAGGGCACGCACTTCCCTGCCGGGCTGTCGGTTGCTATGTCGTATGTTGAGCGGCGCGCGATCGCAGTTGGCGTAAGCTCGCGAATCGAATCTCTGAGCGCCCATAGATGCTGATTCGTCGCCAGCGGCGTTGACCAGACACCAGCCAGGCTCGTGGCGACCGGCCCGGTCTCTGCTTCACTGGGACGCGTTGCGAAGGACGATCGCGCGGTCATCATTGCCCCGTCTGCGGTCGTGACCGAGACCAGCCTGCCGTGAAGGCGGTCCGGATCGTGTTCGGGATTGGCGCGCAGAACGACCTTGTCGCCGGGCTCGAGGGACTCCGCTGTCCAGCCGCTGCGCGTCAGAATCGGTGTCGCATCGGTCTCTATCTGCCACTCGACGATCTCGCCGCCCGGCGCGTTGGTCTCGACGTAAATGTAGACATGCGGGTTCGTCCAGCTGAAGCGACTGATCTCCCCCTGCAGCGCGACAACGGTATCGCGATCGAAGATTGAACCGCTGTGGTGCGCACTGCCAGGCAGTGGCATCAACGACGCAAGCAGCACAGCCGCGACAGCTAAATCATGCGAATGCCGCTCAGAAATCACGCACGTTCTACGTAGGAGCTGTCAATTTGCGAGACCGACGTCACGCCGGCTTCCATCATGACGCGGCGGAACTCCGTTCTGAGAATATCCATCACCTTCTCGACACCCTGTTGACCGAAAGACGACAGGCCCCAGATATACGGGCGGCCGACGCAAACCGCATCCGCGCCGAGCGCGAGGGCTTTGAAGATGTCGGTCCCACGACGAAATCCACTGTCGATCAGAACCGGAATTCGTCCACCGACAGCGGCGGCGATCTCCGGTAGTGACTCGATAGTGGAACGACCGCTGGCCTCTGATCGTCCGCCATGATTCGAAACGATGATGCCGTCCACGCCGTGCTGCACGCAAAGCTCCGCATCCTGGGAGGTCACGATGCCCTTGAGCACGACGCGCATCGAGGTAGATGACTTGAGTCTGTCGACGAAGTCCCAGGTTAATCCTGAAGCTTGCGTTGTCTCTACGTTGCTGAGGTCGATGCCACGATACATCGCCCGGTTCGCCAGTCGCACGGCGGGCGGACTGCCATCGGGTGCATGGCACGCCGTACAGTCGGTCGTATCGGATCGGACGTAACGCACGAACGTTTCCATGTTGCGCGGCGATGCCCTGTCGACGGTCAGCGCAACGACGGGACACCCCGCCTGCTCCACGCGCTTCACCATCGCCTCCGCAACGTGCCAATAATTCGTCGGATAGAGCTGATACCAGACGGGCGCTCCGCGCGCCGTCGAAACGTCTTCGAAGGCGTTAGAGGTCGCCGTGGACAGGATCTGCGTGTGAGCGCCCTGTCGCGCGGCCCGGGCAACGGCGATCTCGCCTTCCGCGTGATATTTTCCCTGCCCGCCGACCGGCGCCAGCGCGATCGGCGATTCCCAGCGCTGACCGAAAATTTCGGTTGACGTGTCCGCGTTCCGGATATCGATCAGACGCCGCACTCTGATGCGGAAATTCTGGAAGCCCTCGCGATTGGCCAGCAGCGTTTCATCCCCGTCCGTACCGGACACGGTGTAGCCATAGTGCGCCGGGAGCAACATGTCCTTCGCGACCGGATGAAAATCGAACACGTTCAACGCATCTTCGGCAGCCGTTATCAGCTCGCTCGGCAGTTCGTCGGCCGCCCATATTTTCTCGCTCAGTAATGGCAACAGCCCGGTTCCGGCCAGCGCGGGCATGCCGGCAAGAAAGCGAAGGAACTGCCGTCGATTTTCCAGCGATTCGAAGGATTGTGACATCTGCTTTCCCCTTTGCGATTCGAGATCGATCTGCGTTACTGCGGCACCCGGATCGGCATGCCACCGGGCGAGTTCGGCTCGCGATACCGGTACAGATAGTCGTACATGCTCGTGACGTTGGGTACGTGGTACTGCCCGAGATTCGTGTAGTCGCTGAACTCGTCCATCGACACGAGCTCGAGAATTTCGTCCAGCGAGCGGCCGGCCACCATATGGTCCAGCACGCGTTCTCTTAGTGTCGAAAGATATTCCTGATAGCGACGGAAGTAGGCCTGCGTCGAAAGCGGTGCATTGTGTCCGGGTACGACAATATCGACGTCATCCATCCGAGCGAGTATTCCTAAAACCTCGATGGTGCTGTCGACGTCCATGTCGCGAAAATCGGGGTTCGGCAGTTGTCCCTCCGGCCGTCCCAGATCCGGCGCAAACAACACGCCATCCGCGGGTATGTGGATCACGATCAGGTTGTCGCTATGCGTCGGGCCGAAGTAATGCAACACGACCTTCACTCCGCCGAGATCTATGTCCAGAGATTCCTCGAACGTCACGGTCGGAACCGGTGCAATACGCCCTTCCCGTATCAGGTGCGGTCTGATCTTCTTGTGTCCGATCGAGACCGCCGTGTCGGAAAAAACCATCGTGCCGCAGATATGGCTCTGATGATCGTGGCTCAGCACGACGTAGCGGACGGGCACATCGTAGCGCGCCTCGAGTTCATCCTTGAACCACTGACCGGCATCGGGCGAACACGGCGATCCTGGCCCGTCGATGACGATGATGCCTTCGGAAGTCGGGACGAACAGCCCGTTGATTCCGCCCATGCCACCGCCACCCCACCGGTAGACATGCTCGGATATCCGATTGATGGTGGCTTCGGAGTTGTCCCAGTTGGTGTCGAACTGCGACAACGACTGCTGACTCATAAGAAGCAGACCGGCGGTACTCAACAGCTTTATGCTTTTCATACTTTCTTTGTCTCCGGGAAATGTTCGAGAGTGCCCGATCGTCGCTGCGGTCGACACGCGTTCACGGAACGCGCCGAAACGGCCATGCGCCCGAAACATGAACTTCGGCGACCTCGGTCGCCATCCCCTCTCTTTCGGCCGTGAAAATAAATCCCAGACCACAGATGCATTCGAAGGACGTATCCGACAGTGCAACCAGCTCGGATTTCTCGACGCCCGCCACGCCGGCTTCCTGGTACGGCGGCGTCCTTTCCAGATACAGCGCACCATCTTCGAGCGTCACTTCGACGGTTATTTCTCGCCGTAACCAGTTGCCGCGGTAGGTGCCGACGTATCTCGCGAGAATCTCGGGAGCCACTTCAACGACGTTCTGCTCCGCCTCGGTTATCTCGCCGCCATAGTGGCTCAATCCCTCCGAGGACTCGTTACAGACTGTCTCCAGCAACTCGTCGTCGGCAACGTACCGCAGCTCGACACTGGCATGCAGCGGCATGTCGAATGTGCCGGGATCTTCATAGGTAACATCGAGCTGCATGCGCCCGAAGTCGAGACGGCGGTAACGCTCTGCCATTCGAAGCCTTTCCGTATGCGGCAACCCGCCCCGATGCAGCCAGGTTCTGTCGTTGTAGCCGTTACTCTCCACCACCAGCGTATCGCCGTCCCAACGGCCAACGGAATACCCCATCCAGACGGGTAACGGCTCGTCCTCGAGCTCGCGCCCGTCCATGAAGATCTGGCGATAGGTCAGGTCGGCTCTGAGCTCCGCGATCAGCGTCGGGCTCTGCACGATCCTGCGCATCGCAGCCGTCAGACCGCCCGAAATCAGGGTACCCGGACCGCTCGGCAGGCACTGAAACCGGGGATCGTCCACGAAGAAACGTCGCTCCGCCTGAACCATCGCTTCACGCGCCCACGCCTGGACTCTTTCCAGATCGAACAAGTCGCCGCTGGCGCTGGCCGGAGCCCACAGACCCGAGAGATCTGGATGACCGTCGGATGTCCGCGGTGCCGGAGCAGCAAGGTCCGGTGCACCGTCGGCAGTACGCGGAATGCCCGGCGTCTGCAGATTCAGCCACTGCGCTATTGCGGGACCGGTCGCTGCGAGCAGGATTAACGTCGCAAGTCGTCGCTTCATCGTTTCCCCCTAAGACCGCGTACGTCTCCGGATTGACTGCTTCCTGGCCGACGTCTAGGCTGCATTATACGAGAAAGGCTCAGCGCTTGATGCGTGGGGGATCCTGTCAATGAGAGCTAAGTTGTCAGTTTATGCCGGCGTAATCGGGATCCTGGCTTCCGTTCCGGCCATTTCTCACCATTCATTCACTGCCGAGTTCGACGTTAACCGACCGATCGAGTTGACCGGGACGGTAACGCGGATCGAATGGACTAATCCGCACGCCTGGCTGTACGTCGATGCCGAGGATGAGAACGGCAACCTCGAAAGCTGGGCGATCGAGCTCCTCGGCATCAATGCGCTGCTCAGGCGCGGCTGGACGCGTGACAGCCTGAGCGCGGGCGATCTCGTCGATATCAGAGGATTCGGTTCGCGCGACGGTAGCAACACGGGCAACGCGTCAGCGGTAGTCATGTCGAGCACCGGCGAAGCGCTTTGGGAAGCGTCTGACGAGTAACGGCTGCTGTGGCACCGTACGCAACGGTGCCCCGGCTACTGAATTGCGAAACGAATTCGCATAGATAACAGTCGCTCGAAACCCACGCCTTCGTAGACGAACGGCTCGTAGCGATAGGATGAGACGGCATCGAGCGCGGCCTGCTCGAACACGCCGGCAGGCTCTGCGCCGACCACGGTCGATTCAATAACCAGCCCATCCAGACCGACGACGAACTCGAGATCGACCCAGCCTTCGATTGCTGCCTGAACCGCACTGAGCGGATAAACAAGCGGAGTGGACTCGAGCAGAACGAGCTCGCTCGGCGCGGCGGGCTCGGTTAGAAACTGCTCGCGCAGCCGGGAACTGTCGAACTCCGTCCGCAGCCCGGCAACGACTTCCGGCTCGGCCGGGATCGTCTCGAGCGACACGAGCAAGGCTTCGCTCTCCGTCCAGTCTCCAGCTCCGATCGCGGCCGCTGCCGCTGCTGCGACCGCATCGCTGAGCTGCTGCCAGGCCGCATCGAGGCCGGGATATTCCGGACTTTCGTCACGCAGGGTGGTCAGGTAGAAGACTGCGCTGTCGTCTACAGGCTCCACGAGCTGACCCTGCTGCAAACGCTCGTCGGCATTCGCAAGCAATCCCGCAAGGCGCGTTGCCTGGGCGTCAGCCGCGGCGGTCGCACGCGAGTTCGCGATACCTTCTTCGACGGGCGCCAGCAGCTCCGCATCTGCGCCAAGCTCGAGTGCCGCGGAAATCCGAACCTCGGCAGAAGCGAAATCACCCTGATCGAACAACGCGATGGCTTCGGTAGCGAGCTCGTCAGCCAGCTCCTGGCGAATATCGACAACGATCGCATCGTCGCTGCTCAACGCTTCCGCTCTGCGCAGATAATCCAGGGCGCTGTCACCCGCAGGCGTCAACAGCTGGCCGTCCTGCAAGCGGACGTCGGCGACGGTCAGCAGGCTGTCGAGTTCGGAGAGCGCAGGTATCGCCGCGACGACAGGAATCGGTGAGGACAAGTCCAGTTCACCGAGTCCGGGATCGTCCAGCGACTGCGCGAGCGCCAGCTCCAGTTGACGGTCGAGAAATACCAGGCGCTGATTTTCGGGCTGGACCCGACGAATTTGTTCGAGCGTCATTCCTGCTGTGTCAACGGACCCCGCAAGAAGTTCGGCTTCAGCACGAGCGAACAGCTGTTCGAGGAGCGCACGAAATTCCACTGTCGCTACGGCATGATCCGGATCGATTGCCAGTACGGCCGCGTAATGGTCGAGTGCGCTCTCTCCCGCAGGGCTCGTTATCCAGCCCTGCGCTGTCGCGTCGCCCGCGAGCCGCAGCTGCCGCGCGATCTCCACTGTCTCTGGCGTCTCCGCAATCGCGGCCGCGTCGGGCTGGACATTGATGTCTGCGGCCGGAGCAGACGCCGGCGGCGCGCTGAACATCGGCACGAATACGACTCGAACCATGATCGCGAGGGTGACCGCCAGACAGGCGTAAGTGATGAGCAACGCCGGATTCAGCGCGCGCAGCCGCTCCCGCCAATCTGCCGCCGCGGGCGCCTCTTCGTCGGGGCGCCGGTCGCGCTCTGCCGGATCGTCGCGCAACTGCCTGTAGCGAGCGACCGCCGACTCCATGAGAATTCGCGAGACGCCGAAGCCGAGCGGTTTGATGACAAGCCGGTGAATCTGATGCTGCCAAAGCAGCTCCATCAGATACGGCGCACGATCGCGATTCGCCGCAATCACGACGACGCACCATTTCGCGGCTGCCTTCAGCCGCGCTAGTCGCCACTCCACGCGACCGCCAAGCGTATCGGCGTCGAGCAAGAGGATCTTCGCGCTGCCGCTTTCGACCGCTGCGACGAGTTCCGACCACTCCTCAACCGGCGTCAACGCATAGTCATCGCGCGCGGCATCCTCGATAGCCGACTGAAACGACGGATCGCTGGAATAAACGAAGATGCTGGCGCCTTCGGACTCGAGCGCGGCACTTTGCGAAACGGAACCATGAGCCGTCAGGCTCGCACCCAGCACTTCAACCGGCGCTGTAGTCGATTCGTTGCCCGGCGTTACCGGAGATTGATCGGCGGGGATCGTTCCTTGGCCCGTTAACATTCCACGTTCAGCTCTTGGCCGGCAGAGAAAGACTTGGCGATCTCGAGCGGAAGATCGACCGTAAACTAACAACGGCCTCATCTTCTCACGGTTCGATTCAGTGCGCGAGCAAGCAAGATCAATGACTTGCCGCGTGATTTAAGAACCACCTCGCAAATGCGCGGCTAACTGAAAGAAATTAAACTTTTCATTTTCGACTCGGCTAGAATCGACGTCGATGAGTTTCGCCTACTCGATTCGTCAGGACTTCAAACTCGACACGATGGACATCGTTGTCGCGGTCCTGCTCGGAGTCATCCAGGCGGTCATAGAAATCTTCACCCTGCTCGGGTTTCTGGAGCGCACCGTCTGGGCAACCGGTCCTCTGGGCTTCGCGCTCTATGCGTTTTACAACGGCACGACCTGGATTCTGTTCTATGCCGGCGTATTTCTCCGCAAGCGCGCCGTTATCGTCGTGCTCGCGGTTGCCGTGACCGCGCTGGTGCGCTGGTTCGCGGGTGATCCCGATGGACCCGTGCTGATGTTCTACGGACTGTTCCCCGCCACGCTCGGCGCAGCCACCATCGCGCTCATGCGCTGGCGTGGCGGCAAACTGCTGTTTTCCGTGGCCTGCGCCGTCACCTCCGTCGCCAACCAGATCGCAATGTTCGTCGGCATGGGCGGATTTCAGCTCGTCGGCAGTTCGACCTGGGCGGCGATCTCAATGGCAATCGCCGCCGCCGGCGGACTGCTGTGGGGCTTCGTCGCGTGGCATCTAGGACGCGGACTCGAGCATGCCGGCGTGCCTTCCCTCGACAGCCCGCCGGCACTTGGCGGGGGTCAGGTCGAGCACGCCTGAGCACCACAGCGTGGCAGCCGCTAGCGCCCTCGTCGTTGAGGATTATTCGTTCTGGTTCAAGCCCGCCTCGGGCCAGCCCGAAGGTCCGCCCGCGCTGAGCGAAATCTCATTTGCCGTCGACCGCGGTTCCTTTGTCCTGATTCTCGGCCGCAGCGGCTCCGGCAAGAGCACGCTCGCATTAAACCTCGTTGGTATCTATCCGGACTATTTCGGCGGGCGCAACCAGGGACGAATGCTGATAGCGCACCCGCAGCGAGGACTCATCAACCGGCGCGAACTCGAGGCAGCTGAAAGATTTCGCCTCGTCAACATGCTGTTTCAGAATCCCGAGGATCAGATCGTTACGCTGACGGTAGAGGAAGAAGTCGGCTTCGCGCTCGAGAACTATCTCTTCGAGCCACCCGAGATCCATCGCCGCATCGACTACGCGCTCGACCTGGTCGGTCTCGCAGGATTTCGGAAACGCGAAACCCACCGACTGTCGGGCGGCGAAAAGCAGCGAGTTGCCCTGGCCGCAATGCTGGCGCTTGAACCGGCGGTGTTGATCCTGGATGAGCCGACGTCGAATCTCGACCCCGCAGGAACAGCAGACGTACTCGCAACGATCGATCGCGTTCGGGAGCGCACGGGCCTGACTGTCATGGTAATCGAGCATGAGGTCGACGAGGTTTTCGATCGCGTCGATACCGTGCTGCTCGTGGAAGATGAGCGAGTTATCGGCCCGCTTACGCCGCGTCAGTTCATCACCGAACGGGGGCTCCAGGTTCGCGACGAAATGGGATTGTGGATACCTCAAGCCGCGGAGACTGGTCTCGAGCTCGTTGCTCGCGGAATCGATATCGGATCCGTGATTCCGTTGAACGGCCAGGAGCTCGTTTCAGCCATCAACGCTTGCGGACTCGATCTGGACACCGCCTCTCGCGACGTTCCGCAGGAACCGAACGAACCGCCAGGCGACGAAGCGATCAGGATCGAGAATGTATCTTTTTCCTATGGCGAGCATTCCGTGCTACGCGACGTCAATCTGACGGTCCGAAAAAAAGAGCTTCTCGCCATTGTCGGCCAGAACGGCTCGGGGAAATCGACGTTCGCGTCGTTATTGAACGGCATCGCGACGCCGGACTCGGGTCGCGTACTCGTCGATGGCGTCGCGACTACGGACTACGATTTCGCCGAACTCGTCAAACGAGTCGCATTCATCTTCCAGGTTCCTGAGAAGCAATTCGTTTGCGGCACCGTATACGATGAGATCGCGCACGGCCTGCGCGCGCTGGGCCTGAGCGACGCAGAAATCGACGAACGCACGATGGCCTTGCTCGAGACAGTCCGCCTCGTCGATCGGCGGGAAGCCAGTCCTTACGTGTTGAGCCATGGCCAGAAGCGACGACTCTCGGTCGCCGCGATGGTCGTAAGCCAACCTGAGGTCGTGGTTCTGGACGAGCCGACTTTCGGTCAGGATTTTCATCAGGCAGAGAATCTCATGCGCCTGTTGCGTGACCTCGCCGATGACGGCGCCGCGGTCATCTTCATCACGCACGACATGCGCCTCGTCGCGGAATACGCCGATCGCGCTGCAGTGCTGTGTAGCGGCGAGATCGATTTCGACGGCGCTCCGAAAGCCTTGTTCGCCGCAACGGATGTGCTCGCTCGCGCACGGCTGAAACCGCCGGCAGTTTACGAGTTCTCCGGCCAGTTATTGAGTGAGCCGTTGCTGACAACTGAGGAACTGATAACCCGAATAGAGGACGCGACACGTGGCTGAATTCGAGCTTTCTTTCAAGCAGGGAAATTCGATCTTTCATCGAATGTCGCCGTTTTCGAAGGTGCTGTTCGTTCTCAGCGTTTCCTTCGTGGCGATTTTCAACACGAATCTTTATGTCGGCGTTGGTTTGTTCCTGTTCTGCCTCGCGCTGGCATTGTTCTTCACGGGCGTGCCGTTCAGGAACTACTGGGCGCTCGGCAAGATCATCGTCCCATTCGTCATGATTCTTGCGGTAGTGTTCCCATTCTTCTATGGGGGACAGGCGACAGTGGGGTCGGATACGATCGCGCTGAGAACGCCGATCAAGGATTTAACCTGGGCTTCTCTGGGATTCGGCGCGCTTTTGGCTCTGAGATTCCTGGCTCTGGCGCTGGCCGGTCTCTCGTTCGCATTCACGACGCACCCGACGGACCTGGTGCAGAATCTATCGAAGCGCGGCTGGGACTACCGGATCGTCCACGCTCCCGTACTCGGGCTGATTCTTTTTCCGTCGTTCCTGAAGCTCGGGCGGGAGCTCTCGATAGCACAGAGAATTCGAGACCTCGGCCAGAACACGAACTGGTTCAAGAGAAAATGGGTTCGCGCGAAGCATCTCGCGTTCTCCATGCTCGTGCTCGGGCTTCGCAACGGCCAGACTCAGGCAATGGCGCTCGATATCCGCGGCTATGGCGCGCACAAGACACGGACGTTCATGCGCGAGCAACCCAAACACCGTGGCGGCGAGATCTTTGCCTGGATCTTCTTCGTACTGTCGATCATCTACCTCGTGATCCAGTTCAATCCTGCAACCATGCAATGGAACATGGAACTCTGAGCGGCTCAGTCGAGATCGAGCCCTTCGAGCACGAGCTGGTAGTAACTTACGAGACCTAATATCTTGCCGTCTTCTACGACCGGCGCGTGACTGATTCCGAACTTCTCGAACAGGCGGGCGCAATAGCGGATCTCCATATCCGGGCGAACGGTCAAGACCGGCTTTGCCATGATTTCATAGACGCTGACGCGCTCGGGCGCCCTGTTCTTCGAGATGACCTTCTTCGCGACGTCCGAGAAGAGCACCATTCCGAACTCGTCATTCTCATCGCGGCGTTTCACGAACAGACTCGTCATGCCTTCCTTCTTCATGACCTTCAGAGCCGACAGAACGTCCAGCGTCCCGTCGACCTCCTTCACATCCGTTCGCATACATTTACTGACAGGCCCCCAGTTCTTGGCGGTCATAGGTCCTCCTCCTCCAGAATCTCGCTGATTTCTTTCGACTGATGGGCAACACCGACCGCGTCCTCGACGTCAAGCAGGATTGCGATCCCTGTCCCCGGCGTAGAGTCGAACTCTCCGACCTCGCCAATATGCTCGAGAATGTGCCGGCTCAGATGTTCTTCCACGAGCGTTAGAACGACATCCCGCTGTGTTTCGAGCGTCAGCCCGAAAAAAGTCTTGCTTTCCTTGAGCCCCTCACCGCGTGCGTTGTTAATTACCGTACAACCGGTAGCGCCGGCCTCGCGTGCAGCGTCCATGATCGCTTCGGTTTTCCTGTCTTCGACGAAGGCTACGATCAGTTTAAAGTGCATGATTTTCTTCCTGTGCTTCGCCTCGCGCATTCGATTTCGATGCCGAGTTTCTGGCTCTAAGAACTGAAAGCTGGCCGTACGCGAGTACCGAGATTATCGGAAACAAACTCGCGAAGGCCACCAACCCAAATCCATCCAGTAACGGACTGCGCCCGGGCACCGATTCGGCGAGTCCGAGGCCGAGCGCGGTCACAAGCGGTACGGTTACGGTAGACGTTGTCACGCCGCCGGAGTCGTAGGCCAGCGGAACAATGAGCTTCGGAGCGACCGCCGTTTGCGCGATGACGACGACGTAGCCGGCCGCGATGAAGTAATAGAGCGGCAACCCGGTGATGATGCGAAAGCAGCCGAGGCTTACACCGACGGCCACCCCGATAGCGACTGCGACTCGCAATCCCCAGACGCTGATAGCACCGGCTGAAACTTCGTGCGATTTGATAGATACCGCGATCAGCGCCGGCTCTGCGAGCGTCGTACTGAATCCGATCGCGAGCGCGAACACGTAGACCCAGAAGTAGTCCTGCCAGAGCGGCGTAGTTGAAGCTCCGGACGTCTCGAAGAGAAATGCGGGATCCGTGAGTTGCTCCGCCATCAGACGCCCGAGCGGAAACAGCGTTCGCTCCAGCCCGTTCAGAAACAGGCCGAGACCGACGACGACGAAAATAAAGCCGGCGATAATCCGCTTGGCATGCGGAAACGGTCCGCCGATGACGAAACGTTGAAACAAGAACAGGAATAGGACGATAGGCAATACGTCGAACGCGCTGCCGGCTATGAACCCGAAACTGCTCGTAATCAGATCCATTGTGCCGCGATACCGTAGACGAGAACGAACAGAATCGGTGTTAGAGAAGCGAACGCAATCAGACCGAAGCCGTCGGTAAGCGGGTTGCGCCCTTTTAACGAGCTGGCCAGCCCTACGCCGAGTGCAGCGACCAACGGCACCGTAACGGTGGACGTCGTCACACCTCCCGAATCGTATGCGACACCCACGATCTCGCGCGGCGCGACCGTCGTGATCAAAACCACCGCGGCATAACCTCCGATGATCATCACGGGCAACGACCAGTTCGCGAGTATCCTCATCACGCCGAGGACCAGAGCAACGCCCACGGCAAGCGCGACGGTCAACCGCAACCCGAGCGCGTAAGCATCCTGAGCATCGGCGGAAGCGGCGATGACGCTTGCTCCTGCTGCAACTTCGGCAGCTTCATCGGCGACTGCGATCAGCGCCGGCTCCGCTATCGTCGTACCGAAACCAAGAACGAACGCGAAAGCGATCAACCAGAAAACGCTGCCTTTTCGCGCCAGCGAATGTGCGATTTCCTCACCGATGGGGAACAAGGCGAGACGCAGGCCGAACAGAAAGAAGCTCAGTCCCGCGACGACCAGGACCGCGCCTCCCGTCAGCGGCAGCAAGTCAGCGACAGAACCGCGAAACACGAATACCTGAAAGACGCTGATGACAGCGACGATCGGGAACAGGTCGCGCAGGCTCGACAGCGCGTCCTTTGCGAGTGCAATCAAGGGAGACTTCAAACCTGCCGCAACCTTCCGTACTTTCCGAACAGGTGAAGAGTGCGACCTATCATCTCGGCAGTGTATCCGGTATTACCGAAGTGAATGAGCAAAAAAATCGCGGCGAGGTTCGAAAACCCGGCCGCGACTCAGGGCATTGCGTTGGAGCGGATCAGGCTCGTGACGTTCAGGCCCCCTTCTTCATCATGTTGTCGAGCGACAACGAACCACCGCCTGCCGCCGAAATGAACAGGAACAGGAAGCAGTACAGGATCGCTGCGTCACCGCCGTTGGTGACGGGGAACAGGAACGATCCGCCGTCGCGAAACGCGTGCGCCATCCAGTAGGCGAACGCCATGAGCCCCGACAGGACGAAAGCCACGGGCCGGGTGAAGAGGCCGACGAGCAATAGCGCGCCGCCGAAGACCTCCAGCACACCTGCCAGTCCAGGGTTGAGCGACATGAGTTCAAACGGCCGACCTTCGGTTGGGTATCCGAACATCTTGTTCGTGCCGTGCAGCATGAACATATACGCAGAGACAATGCGGAGTATGCTGAGCAGCTCCCCCTTCCACTTGCCTAAGAGCCCATCGAGGGCATTATCCAGAGCACTCATCATTGTTCTCCTTATATTTTTGAGTGAGGCCAAGTTTCAGAAGCATTATCAGTGGTTTACGGCAACAATCAAGCGATGGCTCAAAGACCGCGCAGCGCTCTGCGCCGTGCAGCGAGACAAGTGGCGGCTTGCGCAGCCCGCACTGCTGGTATACCGTATACCAAACGCCGCATAACATAATGAATCTCAATGGCGACTGCCGGAATCGGGCTCCAGCCCCTCGAAAACACGGTCGGACTCAAGGATCGCGTCTACAACGCGCTCCGGACTGCCATCATGTCGATGGACATCTACGCGAGCGAGGAACCACCTCGTCTCGACGAGCGCAGCCTGGCCGATGATCTCGGCGTAAGCCGCACGCCGATTCGCGAAGCGCTATCCAGGCTGGCCCAGGAAGGCCTGGTCGAGATGATTCCGCGAAAGGGCACGTTCGTTACACGCAAGAGCAAACAGGAGATCCTCGAGATGATCTCGGTCTGGGCCGCGCTCGAGAGCATGGCCGCAAGGCTCGCGACACAAGTCGCTTCGGACTCGGAGATAGGCGAATTGCGCAAGCTGTTCGTAACCTTCGGGGGTGAAAACGGTCCGCAAGCGCACATCGATGAGTACTCCGACACCAACATTCGCTTTCATCAAAAAATTATCTCCTTGAGCAAGAGTGAATTACTGAAGCAGATGACCGATTCGTTGTTCGTACACATGCGAGCGATACGCGCTCAAACTATCACCGAGCGTGATCGGGCCGATCGCTCGATCATCGACCACCTGCACATTATCGAAGCTATAGAAGCGCGGGACACTGAACTCGCCGAAAGGCTGGTGCGCGAGCACTCGTTCGGTCTCGCCGATCACATCAACAACTACGTCGCCTACTTAGACTAAATACGCGAGGAAGTCCCATGGCAAGCGCACCTGCAGAAAAAATCACTGAATCAGTAACGGCGGAAGACCAGCGTGAACAGACCGATGGCTTTAACCTCATCATTGACGCGTTGAAGCTCAATGGTGTGAAAACGATCTATGGTGTTCCTGGCATTCCGATTACCGACTTCGGCCGTATGGCTCAGGCCGAAGGCATCCGCGTGATCGCCTTCCGCCATGAACAACATGCGGGCAATGCGGCCGCCATCGCGGGCTATCTCACGAAGAACCCGGGAATCTGTCTCACCGTATCGGCGCCGGGCTTCCTCAACGGCTTGACCGCTTTGGCCAATGCGACCACCAATTGCTTCCCGATGATCCTGATCTCGGGCTCGTCAGAACGAGAGATCGTTGACCTTCAGCAGGGCGACTACGAAGAAATGGACCAGCTGGCTATTGCCAAGCCTCTGTGCAAGGCAGCATTTCGTATTCTGCATGCGGAAGATATTGGCATCGGCGTCGCGCGCGCGATCCGCGCTGCAGTTTCAGGTCGACCTGGTGGCGTCTACCTCGATCTTCCGGCGAAGCTCTTCGGCCAGGTGATGGACGCCGCGGAAGGAAAAGATTCGCTGGTCAAAGTCATCGACCCCGCGCCAGCACAACAGCCGGCGCCGGAAGCGGTCGAGCGCGCGCTCAAACTGCTGCAAAGCGCCGAGCGGCCATTGATCATCCTCGGCAAGGGCGCCGCCTACTCGCAGGCAGACGATGCAATCCGGACTCTGATCGAAAAGACCGGTATTCCGTTTCTGCCGATGAGCATGGCCAAAGGCATCCTGCCGGATACCCATGCGCAATGCGCAGGCGCAGCGCGATCTCTGGTCCTGAAAGAATCGGACGTCGTGATGTTGATCGGTGCGCGTCTTAACTGGCTGCTGTCGCAGGGCAAGGGTAAACCCTGGGGCGGCAAGAAGCAGTTTATTCAGATCGACATCGAGCCGAGGGAGATGGACTCGAATGTCGAAATCGCAGCGCCGGTGGTAGGCGATATCGGCTCCTGCGTGTCGGCTCTGCTGGAGGGCATCGACGCCGATTCGCACTCGCCGTCGAAAGATTGGGTCGACGCGGTCAAAGCCAAGAAGGATGCGAATGTTGCCAAAATGGCGCCGCGTCTCGCGAACGATAATTTCCCGATGGACTTCCATGGCGCGCTCGGTGCCCTGCGCACCGTGATAAAGGAGCGGCCCGACGCCATCCTCGTCAATGAAGGCGCCAACACGCTCGATCTCGCGCGCGGCATTATCGACATGTACCACCCCCGCAAGCGGCTCGATGTCGGAACCTGGGGCGTCATGGGAATCGGCATGGGTTTCGCCGTCGCCGCCGCGATAGAAACCGGCAAGCCCGTTCTGGCCATCGAAGGCGACAGCGCGTTCGGGTTCTCCGGCATGGAGATAGAGACGATCTGCCGCTACGAATTACCAGTCTGTATCGTCGTCTTCAACAACGGCGGCATTTATCGGGGGACGGACGTCAACGAACGCAATTCCGACCCGGCGTGGACTACATTCGTCGCGGAATCCCGCTACGACAAGATGATGGAGGCTTTCGGAGGCGTCGGCGTACATGCGACCACCCCCGAAGAGCTGAAGCAGGCCGTCGATTCCGCAATGGATTCCGGAAAGCCGACACTCGTGAACGCCGCTATCAATCCAGCGGCCGGCAGCGAGAGCGGTCGAATCGGAAACCTCAACCCGCAAAGCAAACTGCAGAAGAAATAGTTTCGCGCGCGGATCCTGTAAACGAACAACCAAGAATTGGGACTAACTCAACATGACCTCTAATAAGGCACTTTCTGGAATTCGAATCCTCGACATGACGCACGTACAGGCGGGCCCGACCTCGAGTCAGCTCATGGGTTTCCTCGGCGCTGACGTCATCAAGGTCGAGTCGCCGAGAGGCGATGCAACCCGCGGACAGCTGCGCGACATTCCCGATGCGGACAGCCTCTACTTCACGATGCTGAACTGCAACAAGCGCGCAATGACACTGAATCTCAAGAACCCGGAAGGCAAAAAGATCTTCACGAAGCTCGTCGAAACCTGCGACGTCGTCATGGAGAACTTCGGACCGGGCGTGCTCGACCGTCTCGGCTTCAGCTGGGAGGAGGTGCACAAGATCAACCCGCGCATCGTCATGGCGTCGATCAAGGGCTTCGGAAACGAAGGCCCCTACGCCGCCTTCAAGGCCTACGAGAACGTCGCTCAGTCCATGGGTGGCTCGCTTTCGACCACAGGCCTCTTCGACGGCCCGCCCGTGGCGACGGGTGCGCAGATCGGTGATTCGGGTACGGGCGTACACCTCATGGCCGGCATCCTGGCTGCGCTGATCCAGCGCGAGCGTACCGGCAAGGGACAGTATGTCGAGTGCGCGATGATGGACTGCGTCATGAATCTCTGTCGCGTCAAGTGGCGAGATCATCAGCGACTGGAACGCGGTCCGTTGCCGGAATATTCGAATCAGGAGTTCGCGGATTTCACGCCGCGCGCAGGCAATGACTCGGGCGGTGGCCAACTCGGTAACGCGATTCAATGCAAGCCGGGCGGACCGAACGACTATCTCTATGTCGTCGTTCAGGAGCATGTCTGGAACGCACTGGCGGAAAAGGTGGGCGGCGAGGCACTGGTCAACGACGAGCGATTCGTGAACATCAACGTCCGGCGCAAGAACCAGAACGACATGTGGCAGATCCTGACAGACTACGCGAGCAACCATACGAAGCGCGAGCTCATGGCGATCCTGAACGAGATCGACATCCCCTGCGGTCCGATCATGGACACGAAGGATCTTGCGAACGACGAACACGTCAAGTTACGCGAGATGTACATCGAACTCGACCACCCGGAGCGAGGCAAATGGTACAACCTCGGCTGTCCGATAAAGCTGTCGGATTCACCGGTTGAAATCGTGCGTTCGCCGACGCTTGGTGAGCACAACGACGAAATTCTGGGCGAAGTGCTCGGATATGGAGACGACGAGATCGCCGGCTTCAAGGATGCCGGCGCTTTCAGCCTCCCCGCGAAGAAATAAATCGGGGCCGCGAAATCGGCCTAACAAGAAACAAGGATAAGGAGTCCCAGAATGAGTGACCGTCGTGACGACGTCCGTGCGGTATTGGAGCAGGTCAAAAAAGATGGCCGAACCGCCCTGACCGCACCAGAATGCAAATCCGTTTGCGATGCCTACGGCATCCCGCTTCCCGAAGAAGGGCTCGCCAATTCAGCCGCGGAAGCCGTCAAGATCGCTGATCGGATCGGCTACCCCGTCGTCCTGAAAATCGTATCGGCCGACATTCAGCACAAGACCGAAGCGGGCGGCGTACTGGTCGGGCTCGAAGATTCCAAAGCCGTATCGACTGGCTACGAAACGATCATCACCAACGCGAAGGCGCATGCTCCGAATGCAGCGGTCGCGGGCGTTCAGGTACAGCAAATGCTCGACCCCGACGCCCAGGAAGTCATCGTCGGCGCCGTGACGGACGGCAGCTTCGGCAAGCTCGTCGCTTTCGGTCTCGGCGGCATCCTCGTCGAAGTCCTCAAGGATGTGACGTTTCGCCTCGCCCCGGCAACGACCGAAGATGCTGAATCCATGCTGGACGGCATCCAGGCAGCCGAGGTGCTCAAGGGTGTGCGCGGCGCCGAGGCTGTCGACCGTGGCGCGCTGACACGCATCATCGTCGCCGTGTCCGAGCTCATCGGCGATTTTCCCGAGATCCAGGAAATAGATCTGAATCCGATTCTTGCGCGAGCTGACGGCGCAACGGCGGTCGACGCACTGATCACGGTCGATTTCTCGCCGCCGAAGGAAGTTTTCAGGCCGTCGCAGAAAGAAATCGTCGATGCCATGACCCGCATCATGAAGCCGCGCGCGGTGGCCGTGATCGGCGCATCCGACAGTGAAGGAAAGATCGGCAATTCCGTAATGAAGAACATCATTAACGGCGGCTACAAGGGAGAGCTCTACCCGATCAATCCGAAAGCCGACGAGATTCTGGGCAAAAAAGCCTACAAAAGCGTGCTCGACGTACCGGGCGATATCGACGTCGCGGTGTTCGCGGTACCTGCAAAATTCTGCACGCCGGCGATGAAGGAAGTCGGTAAGAAAGGCATCCCCGGCGCGATCATGATCCCGTCCGGCTTTGCCGAAGTTGGCGAGCACGAGTTGCAGGACGAACTCGTCGCTGCTGCGCGCGAAGGCAACGTGCGCATCATGGGCCCGAATATCTATGGCTTCTACTACACGCCTTCGAACCTGTGCGCGACGTTCTGCACACCCTACGACGTCAAGGGCAAAGCCGCTTTATCATCGCAATCCGGCGGCGTGGGCATGTCGATCATCGGTTTCAGCCGCTCGACGAAGATGGGCGTGTCGGCGATTGTCGGCCTGGGCAATAAGTCGGACCTCGACGAGGACGATCTCCTGACCTATTTCGAGCAGGACGAGAACACGGACGTCATGGCCATGCATGCGGAAGACCTGAAGGACGGTCGCAGTTTCGCCGAGGTCGCAAAGCGAGTATCGAAGAAGAAACCGGTCGTCATGCTGAAAGCCGGCCGTACACAGCTTGGCGCGAAGGCGGCAGCCTCACACACCGGAGCGCTTGCCGGTAACGACAAGATCTACGACGACGTGCTTCGCTCGAACGGCGTCATCCGCGCATACAACCTCAATGACATGCTGCAGTTTGCTCGCGGGCTTCCGGTTTTGCCGACACCCAAGGGCGAGGAGATCGTCATCATCACGGGTGCAGGCGGCTCGGGTGTGCTGCTGTCGGATGCGGTGGTGGACAACGGCCTGTCACTCATGAAGTTCCCGGACGATCTCGACGAAGCGTTCAAGAAATTCATTCCGCCTTTCGGCGCATCGGGTAACCCGGTAGATATCACGGGTGGCGAGCCGCCGACGACTTACGAGAACACGATCAAACTCGGTCTCGAGGATGATCGTATTCACTCTCTGATCCTCGGCTACTGGCATACGATCATCACGCCACCAATGGTATTCGCCGAACTCTGTGCGCGCGTCGTCCAGGAAGGGCGTGACAAGGGTATCGACAAGCCAATCGTTGCTTCGCTGGTCGGCGACGTTGAAGTCGAAGAGGCGTCGGAGTATCTGTACGAGCGCGGCATCGTCGCCTGCCCGTATACGACGGAACTGCCTGTTGCGATTCTGGGCGCGAAATATCAGTGGGCGCGCGGAGCCGGGCTTCTCTAGCACGGACCGCTGATCGTGACTGCGCTGCGCAGCCTGCTCTTCGTTCCTGGCAACAAGGACAACATGCTGGAGAAGGCATCGGGTTTTCGACCCGACGTCTTCGTTCCTGACATGGAGGACTCCGTTCCCGACGCGGAGAAAGCGAACGCACGCGAGACGATCGCGGGATATCTTTCGAAGCTCGCCGCGACCGGCGTTCCGGTCATGCCGCGCGTGAACTCATTGCCGACCGGCTGGACGGAGGACGATCTCGCGGCCGTGGCTGGTCCGGAGATTTTCGGGATCTCGATCGGGAAAATCGACGAGCCAGCCGATATCAGCAACGTTGCAGAATTTCTCACGCGCCTCGAGACGGCGCGCGGTTTGGAAGCAGGAATACTGAAGATCATACCGTGGCTCGAGAGCGCCCGGGCGATCGTCAACTGCGTTGAAATCCTGCAGTCGAGCCCAAGAATTATCGGCGTTGCGTTCGGCGCTGAAGACTACACCCACGACATGGGTATCGAGCGACTCGAAGACGAATCGGAATCCGCGTTTGCGCGTAACATGCTGGCGATGGCCGCCCGCGCTGCCCGCGTGACGGCGCTCGATACGCCTTATTTCTCGTTTCGCGACGACGACGGTCTTCGCGCGAATAGCCGCGAGTCCAGACAACGCGGTTTCAAGGGCCGCTTTGCGATCCATCCCGCGCAGATAGACGGCATCAACGAGACCTACTCACCGTCGGAGGCGGAAATCGAGCGTGCGAGACAAATTGTCGCTGCCTTCGAGGAAGCCGAGGCCAGGGGCCGCGGCTCGACATCGCTGGATGGTAAAGTCATCGACGTTCCGGTCGTGAAACGCGCCCGAGCGCTGCTCGAACTCGCCGGAAAATAAACAGGGTCAACTGGAAACTCGACTATGGACGACAGCAGAAGAACCTTCCTCAGAAATGCCGCGCTCGTGTCGTCGGCGCTTGCGGTATCGAAATCGGCACAAGCCCAGAATGCGGGCAGTTTCCAGCGCATTGCTGTGGAAGAAACTTTCAGCGTGCCGGAAGTACTCGACGCGATGGCCGATCTCGTCGCGCGGGAACCCGATCGCGAGCAGGGTCTGCAGGCCCCATCTTACGTCGGTCCCGACACGACGGCGGCTTTGATCGACCTGGGGCCGGGAAGAATCGCGGCGATGGACGAGGCTCGTATCGACAAGGCGGTACTGTCGCTGTGGTCGCCGGGCGTACAAGTGCTCGATCCGCAACCGGCCGTCGAGCTTGCCGCGCTGTCAAACGACAGGCTTGCGGAAGCGATCAATAACTATCCGGATCGCCTGGCCGGACTTGCCGCCGTCGCACCCCAGAATCCGGACGCGGCCGCGCAGGAAATCGAGCGTGGCGTCTCGAGTCTTGGACTCAACGGCGTAATCATCAATTCGCATACAAACGGCGAGTTCCTGGACAATCCCAGGTACTGGCCGATTCTCGAGGCCGCGCAGGCGCTCGATACGCCGATCTATCTGCACCCGCGCGTACCGCCGCCCACTATGTACGGCGCCTACACCGACTACAGCATGAGTGGAGCGCTCTGGGGCTTTGCGATGGAGACCTCAATGCATGCCGTGCGCATGATCCTCGCGGGCGTGTTCGACGAGTTCCCGAATCTGCGCATGGTCCTCGGCCACATGGGCGAAGGAATTCCATTCTGGCTCAATCGGGTCGATACGGTATCGGCGCGTCCGGGCATGCTGAACATGCAGCGCAGGTTCAGCGAGTACTTTCTCGACAACTTTGTCATCACGACCAGCGCTATGTTCTGGGATCCCCTGCTCGAGTTCTGTATCAACGCACTGGGCGCCGACAAGATACTGTTCGGAATTGACTCGCCGTTTGCCCCGAGTTCAGTCGCGACAGACTGGCTGGACGCAGCCCCGATATCGGAGCCCGAACGCCGCATGATTTATCAATCGAACGCGGAGCGCGTCTTCGGGCTTTGAGTTCAGAGGGGCACCTGGAGGTGGGGTCACCGAACGCCCGATACCCGTCGCTTGTCTAGATCACATCTCGCAGGTTTTGGCGTGTTCGGCCGTTCGGCGACAATATTAAAATACGCCTCTCCGAAACGCCTGGCAAGATGTTACCCGCGTGCATACGATTGCATTTTCGACCACGTCCGTTTTAACGATTTCTCGATCGCGATTCGCTGGTTCTACCGGACTTTCCGAAGTGAGCATGCCGCCAGACGCGGGCGTTCGACGGAGCTGTTCACCGCGGCCCACCCGGGGACTGGCGAGCCTATTCAGGGCGTCGCGGCGGCAGGTTCTCGCAGTCGACAGTTGCCTCAATCGTTGACGCAACGGGCACGCCGTCGACAATTGCGGGTTCGTATCTCCATCTGCCGAGCGTGTCGGTTGCTTTATCTACAATCAGCGGCTGGGTAGTACCGAGCAATTCGATGTCTGCAACCTCACCAGTCTCGGTGACGGAGAAAGAGAATGTCGCGGACCCGGTCAGATCGTCGAGCGCTCTTGGGCAAGCAAGCTGAATGATCGGCACCGGCTGCGAATTATCGGTTGGCTCCGGGTCTGCTGCCTGCGTCGCGACGGATTCGCCGGGAGTCGTCATGCACACTTCGCAGTCGGCGACCGACAGGAACGGATCGGCGGCCTGACCACGCCATTCCTCGACCCCTCTACCGTCGATGACAACGGTCGTAAACGGGTTCTCATCCGCGAACCAGGTTACGCGCGAGCACATCTGATTGTTGCTGCGGACGACTATAAAGGCGTCCTCTTTCAACACCTGTGCGCGGCACTGCCCTCTGATCACCGAGCAATCGCATTGTTGTTCTTCAACGCCCTGCGAGTACGTGACAGAGGAAAGGCAAAAAATACTGGCTAATGCGAGGATGTTCTTCATAAGCTTCCAACCGTTAGATTCGAAAACGAACCGCGCGCACTTTCATCAAGGACGCGGACCGGCAGTCTCCGCTCACTATTCTACGCCCGTCGCGTGCGATTCCCTTATGATTAACATAATGAGCAGGGACGGCTGCTGTTGCGCGACCCTGATCTCCACGCCGCGTACCTGAAGGTAAAAGCATGCCTGCATTGGAGAAAACGTCCTTCTCGACTGCTGCGCTCCTGGTTCTCGCGCTATCGGGATGTCAGCAAAGCGAAATGCCCGGCGCCCGATCTCAGACTGACGCGGTGCGCGCCGATGACCGTGCTCAGAAACGATACCGACAGCAGCTACGACAACATCGGCCGGGCAGAGTCGTTCTTTACGGTCGGTCGCGGCTGGGGCGAGGCAGCGATGGCACCGTACCGGGCATTCAAGGGCAGCTTTTACGAAGGCGGCTTATTGGTAGCAGGTTTCATCAACCACGCGGACATCGCGGAGACGGGCGGCATCGATCGCACTTAGCAGTCCCGGCTGCGACGGAAATCGTTCCGGACGCAGCCGATAGGGACCACCAGGCTCGTCAATCGTCGGCTTGTTGCCCGGCTTCGAATTCCGCGGCCCGGACGCGCGCGCCCCGGAGAACGTTGATCAGGCCGTAATTCTGTTCATGGCAGGCGAACTCGAACAGCCCCGGCGGTTCGAGCTTGGGCCACGGAATCTCGATCGTCCACGGCGCTTCCCATATCGTCGGATCCGTCATCGTCGCCTCGTAAAGCACCGTGCCTTCGTCGATTCGAGTCAGCCGCTCAACGAGGTGCAAATTGCTGCCCATCTCCTGAGGCCGGACCCATTTGGTGTCGGGATGGAAGTTCGTCGTCTCGATGACGAGCGTATCGCCCTCCCAATGACCGAGTGGTTCGCCGAGAAAACTGCGAATGGTCGCAGGCGGCCGTTGACGGCCATCGAGCGGGACGATGCGGACGTCGCTGTTGCTTTGCGCGATAAGGATGACGTAATCGGGCGTTTGCACAATCTGGGATTCGTGGATGTTCTGGACGAACGGAATTCGTGGTGGACCTTCGCTGCCGACAATGCAGCGCTCGGTGAGGGCGCGGGACGGCAGCGTGTGGAATCGAGCATTCTCGGCAAAGTTTGCTCTGCCGCCCTCGGTCATCGCCGGCATCTTTCCGTCCGGCGGATCGATAATCAGTGAAGTGCGGCGGTTCGGCTTGATGGGACTCTGCCACATATCCATGCCGAATTCGGTCCAGTCGTAGTGGACGGTCGCGGGATCGACACCGGCATCAGTCGTAACGGCCCTTTGAAACGCCTCGATGGCCTCCTCGCTGGTATACAGCGGCTTGCCGGCCAGTTCGTCCGGCCGCTCCAGCGGCGTATAGCTGACGCTCATCCAGTAGCCGCTGAGATCCGGATCGCCCCACGAAGTTCGCGGCGAAGGCTCGCGAGGTCGAGTAGGGTCCCAGACTCGTTCCGCCGCGAGCGCCAACGCGGCTTCGACTTCGTCGGCAAAGTACGCGAAAGTCTCGTCGGAATCGCGCGGTGACGCTGCACGCGCAGCTTCGACAGTCTCCTCGGACTGCTGATTGATCAGCGCCGACGGCGGCGGCAGCTGGGCGAACGCCGGGAGCGCGAAAACTCCGAGCAGCGACAGGCTTCCCGCAA
>JAHEKF010000070.1 GCA_024638465.1 Rhodospirillaceae bacterium
AGGGGTTAGCGTTCGCCGGACGGTCAAGCGGCCGTAATTCCTCGGGCAGTTGTCGATTCAGCGAGGGATAAAAGGCGTCCCACGCATTGAGATCGTTGTAGCCGGAGAAACCGTCCGCGGAATAGGTCTGTGCGTGAAACAGCTTCCCGGCACCGTAAGTCCGATAGCCACGGTCACGGAAATACCTCGGGATCGTGCGAATATCTTCGAGAGACTCCAACGTCCGCCAGTCGGGATAATTCCCGTAAATCCCGGTGCTCGACGGTGCCAGGCCCGTGAAGATTGCCGTACGCGATGGGTTGCACAGGGCTGACGGCGCGTGCGCATTCGTGAACAGCATGCCTCGCGCCGCCAAAGCGTCGATGTTCGGCGTGATTGCCTGGGGATGCCCGCCGAGAACGCCGATCCAGTCGTTGAGATCGTCGATCGCGATAAACAGGACGTCCGGCGGCTCGTCGTTTTGAGCGACAGCGCGATGCGCAGGCGCAGCGACGAGCGTCGCGATGACAAGCGACCAGATGAGTAACGGTCGTGAGTGAACGCGTGCACGAGCGGATCCGGCTCGGACATTGAGCGCCAGTCTATCGCCGCTATTCGACGAGAAGGTCTTCGGCGAGCGCGTAGCACTCGTATTCGAGAACGCGCACATCGTCCTCGATTCGGCGATAAAGCGGCATGCGTATCTGCCACGACTCGGTATAAACGTCGGGATCATCAATCGTAACTTCGTACAACAGGTGGTCGGGACCCGTGCGAGTATAACGCTCGGTTACCCGAAGTCCCGGACCATGGAAGTTCCCGGATCGATCCAACCAGGTCTCTCCGGTGAAATGCGTCACATCGACGACGAGCGTGTCGCCTTCCCAGCGTCCGCGTGAATCGCCCATGTACCACTCGATCGGACCGGGCATGCGCTCGCCGCCCATGTAGATGTTACGGATCGAGTGGACCCATTCATAAGTCATCACGATCTGATCGGGCGTTTGCAGTATCTGAAACGGATACGGCATGTAGGTGATGCGGGGTACCCCGACCATCTTGCAGCTCGCTTCGGGGTCTTCCGTATGACGATTCGCGTAGTTCAGTTGCCGTTGCTCGAGCGCCCAGGGCTGGTAAGGAATATCGTTGCCGACGACGACGCCCTGGCCAGCGGGAACGCCAAACTCAGCCGAATGATCCTGGATATTCCAGACCGCCGTATTCATCGCCTGCCAGATGCCCTGCAAATCCGGCCGGCCGTCGGGTGTACGCGGTACTTCGTAGTTCTGGGCCGCTGCCATCTGCGGCACGACAGCGCCACCGACAACGGCCAGAAGTGTCGCCAGAGTCACTGTGGAGCGGGAAAAGCGCGCGCGCGCAAACACCTTCATTCGTCGTCCGGGTTCGTGCCCGAAAGCAATCGCGTACCGTCCTCGAGCACGACTTCTTCGCCGTCCACCGAGCGGGAACCGTCACGTGCCGGCAGCCCGTGGACCGTGACATTGCTTCCGATCGGCAAGTTCGCGGGACGCCAGCCGCGTCGGTACAGGGAATTAGCGCTGCCGAACTCGACTTTCCAGAGCTCCGGCTCGCCGGCGTCGTTCTCTACCTCCAGGTGAAGCCAGGCATGCGGGTTTCGCCATTCGAGCTCGACGATAGACCCAACGATCGTAACTTCACTGTTCATGTCGTACATCAGAGCCACGGAATGGTGGGCGACCGCGCCACCGGCCGTCAGCATCAGTGTGGCCGACATCGCCACGATGGCCATGATCCTGGTTGTCTTCATCTCGTTTCACCCTCCTCGACTTCCCAGACGGAGCGAAGGCGCCTGGCCTCCGCGCCGGTTATTCCGGGATAGATCTCGTAACCAACATTGAAAAATCGCGCGCGCGCGTGCTCATTGTTTTCGTAGCACGCTTCTTCGAGCAGCTCCCACGAATCGACATCGGCACGCCGATAGGCGAACGCGATAGTGAAAGGTTGCGTATAGACATTAGGGTCGTCGAGCGTTGCCTGATAGTGCAGCGTGTTCGCATCGATTAACGTGAACCGCTCCACGACGCGTGCTTCGTCGGTGAAAAAGCGGCCGCGCTGGTCCAGCCATGCGCGCGCATTTTGATTCGCGGTTTCAACCACGAGCGTCGAGCCGTCCCAATAACCGCGAGAATCGCCATTCCAGAGACGGATGTCTTCTCCGATATGGCCACTGCTTCCGTCGACCCGAATCATTCGGTAGGCATGCGCTTCCTCACCTTGTACGAGAAAATAGTCGGCGTTCTGCAGGAACTGCAGCGTCCCTGTCATGTACATCGTCAGCGGCACACCGTCGAGGCGGCATATTGCATTGTGGTGCACGTATTGAGCGCGATTCTGACGTCGCTGTGCTTCAGCCCAGGGTTGCATCGGCGCTACCCCGCTCGGCGGATCGACAATGATGCTTGGGCCGCCGTTGTCATCGAGCGTCTCAACGTGTGCTTCGATGCTCTCGTGCGCCGCTGCCCGCCGGCGCCAGATTCCCGAAAGATCCGGATCTCCGTAAGCGTTCCGCGGCGCTTCGAAGTCGCTCGCTGCTTCGAGCGCACACGCATGAAAAGCGGCGTGATTGTCGTCCGGACAAACCGAGTCGCGAACCCAGGGCTGGCTCCGGGCCTGGCCGGGCAGCAGCGATCCGGCTACAAACGCAACCAATATTACGGGGCACAAGAGCGCTTTCTTCATAAACATCCCGTCCACGATTTCAACGAAGATACTGGCGCGGCCGATGCCGGCCGGTTTGCTGCGTCAACGTCGGCGCTCAGTCTGCCGCAAAGCAATAGAACAGTCCGTCGCCACCGGTTGCCTGCAGAGACTCCTGGCTGCAGCCGCGCGAACCGTGAGCCGCATTCCATGACAGGTTGCCGCCGCCATGACGGTCACTGTGCCCAACGCCTGCGCTACCCTCGCCGCTGCTGGTCCAGTTACTGCAGGTATGATCGTCTTCGTCCGGGAAGAAAGCCGTTCCGTCAGCCATGGTGCCTGTCAGTATGTCGTGTCGATTCGGCTGCATGCCGAAACCATTTATTCGATTGCCGTTCTCGTCCAGCGCGGTCGCTCCCGCGAGATTCGGGCTGATATGTAAATCATCGACGTCGGAAGCGATCATGACACCTTCGGAGTTGTACCATGGCCCGTTGCCGATGCGCGTACGAGCCGATACTCCACGGCCGCCTTCCGCTTCCGTACCGAGGTAAGCGCGCCATTCGCGATCGCCAGCGCCTGCGGCTTCTGCCAGCGCCTGGCAGTGCGCGTCAGCACCCTCGATACCGCCGAGATCGCCTCCATTACCCGAGCCTTCGCTCGTAACGAAGAAGCTCATTGAATTATCCTGCGCCGAGGCCGTCTGGATTCCGAGCGCAAGAAATACACACGCCAAAATAGTGCCGAATAGTTTTTTCATTGGATCGATCCTCAAATTTCCGGGCTGACCTGGACTGGTTGATTAGCCGGCGGCTGAATCGTCAACCGCTGGGATATATGACCGTATCGAGCGCTGCTACAAACTTCCACTAATGATGCCAAATCCGACTAGCTGTCACCACGCCCGAATGAACGTTAGTTCATTTTCTAGCATGCGAAAGCGAGCAGCGGCTCGATCCCGGCGATAATCTCGACCTCGTTGCGGAGTTTTTTGAGGTCAAGCAGAGACGAACAGACTCGAACGCAAGAATGCCGCGCGCCCGGAAACCGGCGCTTTGGCAGCTTTCCTCGTCTTAATCCGGCTTCTTCATGCCATGATATTCTGAGTGCCGAGATGGACTGCGGAACCTTACTGAAACTGACTGTTGCGCTGGTGGCGATGCTGGCCACGAACCACGTCTCGGCACAGCGATTCGGTGGTCGCTTCGCGATCCAGCAAAATGAACCGCCGGCAACCGAGTTTATCGCGGCGCGCTGGCGATTCGGCACGAACGGCCGCATCGGGCACATGGGCTGGTCGCACAACTATCCCTATTCGGAACGGCACCTCAACGACTTCGTCAAGGAGACCACGCGAATCGACGTGCGGACCGAGTCATACCGGATCGTTGACCTCGGGTCTGACGAAGTGTTCGAGCACCCGTTCACCTATGTCTCGGAGCCAGGAGAGATGGAGTTAACGGATCAGGAAGTTGAGAATCTCCGCGAATACATCAACCGCGGCGGTTTCATCCTTATCGACGATTTCGACGGACCTGTCCATATGGCGCAGCTCCGGAGTCAGATGTTCAGAGCGTTTCCCGATCGATATTTTATTCCGCTGACGATCGACAACCCGATCTTCGATCTGATTTTCGAATTGCAGGATCTTCTCGGCATGGCTCCCTACGTCCCCGGCGGTGAACTTGTTTACTACGGTATGCTGAACGATCGCGGTGAGATCGCGATAGTTGCTTGCTATAACAATGATCTCGCGAATTTCTGGGATCGAATCGATCAGGGAAGCTATCCACTGAGGCCATCGACCGACGCGTTTCGGATGGGAATCAACTATCTCGTCTATTCAATGACGCATTGAGGGATCGTTACCAAGGTCGTATCACTCAACGACAACGGTAATTGGATCGCTCAGTCGACTCTCGATCCCTTCCGCGACCGCCGAAATCGTTACCTGCCATTCTCCGGCGGGTAGCTCCAGGAAATACTCGGTCGCGTCAGGCGCAACCTGCTGCACCATTTCCTGGTCGACATAGATCCGGTACTCCGTTACTACTCCGGCCGGCAGGTTCCCACCGTCGTCATATTCCGATGGCGGAAGCCATTCGAGCAGAACGCCGCTCGGCTCGAGCTCTTCTTGCTGGCTGCACCCGGCGGAGATCAGGGCGCCCGCCATGGCCGTGGAAAAAACCAGGAATGTCGTGTAGCCGGCTTTTGAAAAAAAATCGAACATCAGGTCACCGGATGGTCAGTAGGATTGTCGCAACGGATCCTCGGCGTCTTCCCAAACTTGTGCGATTTCTTCACGCGTTAATACCTCGTACGGATCAATCGGTGCATCAAGGGAGGTCTGCGCCCACACATCAAGAACCTCGATTGTCTCGGGATCTCTGCCGTTTGCGAGATGAAACAGCTTCCGTTTCGCAGCGAGTTGAAGAAGCCGAGCTTCGTATTGCTCCGCTTCTTCGGCGAGTCGTTGCAAACGTTGTAGTGCGAGTTCGTCAGTCATCGGATTCGATCGCAAGATTACACTGACCGGTTCAGGTCTGCTACGAGTAACGCGAAAGCGCTGTCACGTTCAGGCGCCCTATCTTCCGGGTGTCGACCTATAATGCGTAACCCTGGACCTTCCCTGGAAAACGATAAATGACCTCAATCGGCACGCCCCTCTCCCCTTCAGCTACCCGCGTATTATTGTGCGGCGGTGGCGAGCTCGGTAAGGAGGTCGTCATCGAACTCCAGCGCTTCGGTGTCGAAGTCGTCGTAGTAGACCGGTATGCGAATAGCCCGGCGATGCAGGTCGCCCATCGCAGCCGTACGATCAACATGCTGGACGCGGCTGCACTGCGGTCGGTTATAGAAGATGAGCGGCCGGACCTCATCGTCCCGGAGATCGAAGCCATTGCCACGGACGAGCTCGTCGCGCTCGAGAAAGAGGGCTTTACCGTCGTTCCGACGGCGATCGCTGCCAGGCTCACAATGAACCGAGAGGGAATACGACGTCTTGCTGCAGAAGACCTGGGCCTGAAAACTTCTTCCTATCGGTTTGCGGAGACACGCGCGGAGTTCGATGAGGCGATCGAGCAGGTTGGCATACCGTGCGTCATCAAGCCTGTGATGAGTTCCTCGGGGAAAGGCCAGAGCACGATTCGATCTGACAGCGAGATAGATGCGGCGTGGAACTACGCACAGGAAGGCGGGAGAGCAGGCGCGGGAAAAGTGATCGTTGAGGGATTCGTCGAATTCGATTATGAGATCACTCAGCTAACCGTTCGACACGCCGGGGGCGTATCTTTCGCGGATCCGATCGGTCATGTTCAGGTCGACGGCGACTATCGACAATCCTGGCAACCGCAACCCATGACGGAAGCGGCCCTGAGCAAAGCGCGCGAAGTGGCCGAAGCGATCACAGGCGCACTCGGCGGTCATGGGATTTTTGGCGTGGAGCTTTTTATCCGCGGCGATGAAGTGATTTTCAGCGAAGTCTCGCCCCGGCCGCATGACACGGGAATGGTCACCATGATCTCCCAGGACCTGTCTCAGTTCGCGCTCCATGTTCGAGCGATACTGGGCCTGCCGATACCGAACATAAGGTCTCATGGTCCCGCGGCGTCGAGTGTGATTCTCGTTGAAGGCGAATCCGAGCAGTTACGATTCGAGAATGTCGAAGCGGCGCTGGCGGAGCCGGATACCCAGCTCAGGCTTTTCGGCAAGCCCGAGGTTAAGGGCCGGCGACGCATGGGCGTCGCGCTCGCCAGGGGTGAGACGATCGACGCCGCGCTCGCGAAAGCGAAACGCGCAGCGGCCAGCGTAAAGATCGCGTTCGATTAAGCTAATAAATTTAGAAAAAACAGAGTTTTATAAACGTTTTCTAGATTATTTATCACCCACTGGCCTGGCGCCACGCCGCATTGCGACGCCCTCGATCGCGGCATGATCGGGCTATACTCTCTTTTTTCGAGTCAGGTTTAACGATGTCACAGCAGCGCAACCCGAGGTACTGGGCCTCGCAGTGGTACGCCACGAAGTTCGAAGAGGAACCGTGGCCTGCGGGTTGGTATTGGCATGATGCGCGTTATAGCTGGACCGGACCGTTTGCCTCTGAAAAAGAGGCCAGATTGAGCATGGAGTCGCACGCAACCCGTCGTTTGGGTACCGGCGACGTAACACGACCCGTAGTGATCGATAACACCGCCTGACGACCCGACGTGTCGTCAGTCTCCCCTGCCTATCGTCGCAAGCTCCTCTGGACTGTCTTCGCCGTGCTTGCCGCTGGCGCGGCACTGAGCGGTGTCATTGACAATACCGGTGAGCGCTACGCTAGTGCGGCGTTCACGAGGGCTTTGGTGACTTTCGCCGTGGCGCGCACACTGAATGGCGTCATCTCAGTGGCTCAGGGCACCGAAGTTGCCGTGGAGCCGGGTGGCGTTGGCGTCAATTTCACGGTCGGCCAGGTACTCGATCCGATCAACGATCTCGTCGAACGCTTTTCGGCGGTGATGCTCGTGGCGACGAGCTCGCTTGGGCTGCAGAATATCCTCCTGCGGATGACGATGTGGTGGGGAACCAGCCTTGCGCTCGTGACAGCTGCGCTAGCGGTACTTCTGGTGCTTTGGGCTCCTGCCTTCAGGAATACCGGGGTACGCACGCTCGCTTTGCGTATTCTGTTGGTATCCGTATTCGTCAGGTTCGCAGTGCCGGTGCTTATTATCGGTAGTAATCTCGTGTTCGACACTTTTCTCGCGTCGGAGCAGGAAGCCGCAACGCAGGCACTCGAAGCGACGCGTATCGAAATCGAGGCGATCAACGAAGAAGCTACGGCCGAGGAACCGGTACCGGACGATCAGGGCGTTATCGAGCGGCTGGGAACGCTTCTCGATAGCTCAATCGCGTCGATGAACGTGAGAGAGCGCTTGGCGCAGTTGGGCGACCGTGTCTCGAACGCCAGCGAGCACATCGTTAACCTGATCGTAATATTCGTGCTGCAGACGATTATCCTGCCGCTCGTGTTCATCTGGCTCTTCGTCGAACTGCTGAAACTCATCGCTGCGCGAGCGACGTTTCGGATGTAGGAAATCGCAGCGCGCCTAGCGATGCGACAGCTGGTAGTGCTCCGCCAGGATATCGTCGCCAAAATCTTCGGCAGGATTCCGCCAGACCGAGTGGATGTGGTTACCATTATCCTGAGCGTTATCGAGCTCGAACATGAAGTCGCCACCCTGCAGACGATAGTAATGCTTGTCGCGACGTTGAATACTGCCCATCCAAGCGAAGCTGAGTTCGTCTACATCGATAGATTGGCGGTAGGCCTCCGCAATTTCAGGGCGGTAACGTTCGACGATTTCATCGACCAGGCGATTAGCGAGGATTTTCTGCGACTCGTGCATGTCCGCGACCTTGAGTCCGGCAGGCTGAAGTGAATTTCGCCACGCTTCCCACTCAGCCTTGTCCTTGTTGGCATTGGTCGAGAAGATATCGTTTGGCGCCACATCAGAGACAACGGCGATCTCGCGCTGACTCGGCGTCAGAGAGCGAACCAGCTCGCGAGCAATATCTTCCTCGTCTCGCAAAGGGCGAAATCCCGCCAGAGGTCCTACCTGCGTTTCCGAAGGATCGGCGCCGAAGAACGATGGCGTAACCGTCAGGTTGTCGGGCGCGACAGTAATACTTAATGAGACATGATGTCCTTCATAGCGCCACGCCCACGGCGTATCGAGCGATGGAGTACCGAAAAAGCTTAGAAAGTATTTCTCTGCGCCGCGCGGTAATCCGACATCTTCCAGTGACCACAGGACTTCGTCGAGCTGCATGATGTGGACGACGGTCATATGCCCCTCGTCGCTCAGCAGAGTCGAAAGCAAATCATGCGTCAGCTTTCTCTGCTCGGTAGTCATGTACTCGATGCTGAGCCCGGAACGCGGGCGCGGCCAATAGCTCCAGTCGCGGCGTGCTTCGTCGTCCAGAGGCATCTGGAGCTCGCCGGTCTTTGAAATCCCGAGCATTTGCTGGCGACGTACTTCACCGTCCATCGTTGCGAGCAGGGCACTCGCGGCTGCGACCATTTCTTCGGTGACTCTTACCTGGGAATCCGCCATTGACGGTTGCTGAGCGAACGAGAGCGGCGAAGCCAGACACAGAAACGCGGTCCAAGCGAAGATCTTTCGAATCATCATCATGATGCCCCCTCTCGATGACGTGACGTTCGGGTCGTTCTCCTGATCATATCACCGTAGCCGCGAGAATCGGCCTTGCTAAGGCAGGATCGGATCCAGTTCCTGGCAATCGTAATCCTGGATCGTTTCGCCGGGAACCCATTCCCAGCGTGTCGTGAATGCGATGACCGGTGCCGTCATCGTGCCGGGGTCTGATACCTCGGCCGACCACTCCAGATAGCGGTTGTCGGCACTCGGAGAAAATCGCTCGACGACCCGAACCGCGTCGGACTGTGGTGTTCCGTGTTCGTCCAGATAGGGGTAGTCGATATGTGTTGTTGTAACGACCAGATCGTCTTCATCCCAGATGCCGGTCGAAAAACCAAGCGGAGTTGCTTCCAGTCCGTCCCTTCTTGCATCAGCCTCCATATAAATGGTGCGCATGGCGTTCCACTCTTCGAGGTGTATCAACAGGGTGCTGCCTCGATCGAGGATTTCGATTGGATGCGGACTCATCATCGCGCCCGGCATGCCGAGAGGCTGACAACCCCTTTGCGGATCGTCCAGAAGTGGATCCCATGCCGCTTTGGCAGCGGCCGCCTCTTCCGTCAGGGGCAGGTCCGGGCTTCGAACGCGATGTGCAACCATCCACACACGAAAGAGCCCGGGATTGGATCCGACTTCATTCTGCGCGGTCGAGGAACCGCGTATCCCGTAGAGTGCCTGCCCTGTCGACTCGTCCGGACCCAGCACGATCTCGGTGCCGTCTTCGAGGATTGCCAATGATGCGAGCAATAATCTCGTTCGTCTGGATGACGGGTAACCTTGAATACGGAGTTGCTCGCCAACCTTAAGCCGCTCTCCCGTTACTCCGTTACGCTGAAGTCCGTTCACGTTACCGACGACTTGAATTCGCCACGTGATCTCGCCGCGATCCGGATCATCGACTCGCAATTCGATCGCAGGATGCGGATTACGCCAGATGACTTGAGTCAATTCACCTTGCAACTCTTGAAGCGCTTCGGAAAACTCTCCATGGGAATGGTGCGCGTCTGAAAGACACGGAACGCACAGCAGGACGATTGCGATGATTCGTATGATCGGCTCGCTCTCTGGTCTGTCTCGAATCTCGCTACAGTTTACTCGGCTACAAGCCGCATTCGCCACAACCACCAGATCGCCAGACTTAGTGCGACAAGCAATACAGCAACGTAAACGCTCCAGCCACCTGCACGATATACGAACCCGGGAAGCCAGCCGCCAAGCGCGCCTCCCGAGTAATAAAACGACAGGTACAACCCATTGACGACTCCACGCGACGACTGCGTGTGGTGGTTGATATAGGCCGCCAGCAAAGAATGGGCCAGGAAAAATGCTGCACACATCCCGAATGCGATCAGGTAAGTGCTCATAAGATCTGGAATCAGGGTCCCGGCGATTCCACCTCCCAGTAACAGTAGCCCTGCGAAAACACCACGCAGTTCACCATCGAACCATCCGGCTATTCGCGTTCCGTTAAACGCAATCAACGACCCGCTCAGATAGCCCAGATAAAGCAGGGAGAGCATCGATTCGGAGATTTCCGGATTAATGGATTTAAGACGGAACGGCAGATAATTGAGCATGGAAGCGAAGACGAAAAAAACGAGAAAAATGCACAGGTACGCATCGCGGTAGATCGGTTGTTTTAGTATCCGTCGCGCTGCACCGAGGTCAATTTTGCTCGCCCCCGATTTGTTTTCTGATGGAAGCGTTGCGAGCAATACGCAACTCACGAGCAATAATCCGGATGTCAGCAGGAACGGCGTGCGCCATGAGCTGATGTCGCTGAGCACACCGCCGAGCAGCCGGCCTGAAAATCCACCAAAGATCGTCGCACTGACATAGACATTGATCGCATTTCTGACTTTAGACGCCTTGGCAGATTGCGCCGAATAAGTCATCAGGGAGGTAAAGATGGCCGGAAGCAGCAGCCCTTGTGCTAACCGCAGAGCGAGAAGATTCCAATACGCTGATGCGGTGCCGAGTGCGAATTGGCTGATTGTCAGCAGCCCGACAGTAACGATCAGCAAGCGCTTCGTCGATACATATTCGGTCAGGTAGCCATAGAAAATCGGCGCAAACCCGAGCGGAACCATCGTTATCGCGATGAGCAAGGCAGCGTCCGTGGCCGTAACGCCAAACTCGTCGGCAATCAGCGGCAACATTGGTTGTGGCATATAGAACGTCGAGTACGCGAGCACCGTCGTGAAAAGCACCACGACCAATGACGACGTCTTCATGCGGGAAGCACGAGCAACGACGGATTCACAGAGCGCTTATTCCGCGGCGTCTCGCGCTTCCTCAAGGAACGCGTAGCACTCGTAGTCGAGAAGCTCCGCATGTTGCTCGACGCGGCGATAAAGCGGCATGCGGATCTGCCAAGGGCGAGAATAGACGTTGGGATCCTCGATCGTCGCTTCGTATAGCAAGTGATCGGGGCCGGTTCGGGTGTAGCGCTCGACCACGCGCAAGGCGTCGCTATGATAATTGCCGGATCGGTCCAGCCAGGTCTGGTCCGTAAAGTGAACGACGTCGACAACGAGAGTGTCGCCTTCCCAGTGAGCGCGCGAATCTCCCATCCACCACTGAATGGGTCCCGGCGGATGCTCGCTGTCGATGTAAATCGGTCGAACGGCATGCACGTATTCGTAGAGAATCGTGACCTGATCCTCCGTTTGCACGAGCTGAAACGGATACGGCATGTAGTTCGCGCGCGGAACACCCACCATGAAGCAGTTCGCTTCGGGATCTTCGGTCAACCGGTTCTCGTAATTCTCCCGGCGTTTTGCCAACGCGGCAGGCAAATACGGAATTTCTCCGTCAACGACCACACTGCGTCCCGCCGGAACTCCCAGTTCCGCGGGATGCGCTTCGAGATTCCAGACGGCAGAGTTCACCGCCTGCCAGATACCGCGGAGATCGGGCGCGCCGGAATCGGTGCGAGGCGCACGATAGGCGGAAGCGTCAGACCCACTCTCCTGCCCGGTCACTCCCAACGGCAACATCAGCAGAACGATTATTCGCAGAAGACGGTATTGAGCCATCGCTACCGCTGACCTGGCGCGTTGCCGCCAAACAGTGTGCGACCGTCGGGAAGCAGCGTGTCGCCACCGTAAAGCTGAAAGGAGCCGTCACGGGCCGGGAATCCACTGACTGTAACTATGGCGCCGACGGGCAAATCCCCATCGCGCCAGCCCCTGCGGTACAGATTGTTGGAGCTGCTATACCAGGCCGTCCAGACCTGAAGCTCACCTTCCTCAGTCTCGACCTCGAAAAACATCCTGGCGTGGGGGTTGATCCACTCCATGTTTTTAATCGTACCAACGACTGTTATGGTCGCTGACATATCGAATCCGGCAGCAACAGAGTGATGCGCAGTTGCTGACAAAGATACTCCCAGGGCAGTGAGCACGATCAGCAGCATCGCCGGAATCGAAACGCTCGGACTCATTGCCGTGCCTCCCATTGCCGTTTGAGCTCACGCGCTTCGTCACCCGATATTCCGGGGAAGATTCGAAGCCCGTTATTTCTAAAAAGCGTCATCTGATCGGAATTGCTCTCGAAGCAGGCCTCCTCCCAAACCTCGATTCCGGGGGTATGGTCGCGCCGATACGCCAGCGCGATCGTAAACGGACGGGAAAAGACATTTGGGTCGTCGATTGTCGCCTGATAATGGATCGTATTGTCATCAATCATGGTCATGCGCTCGACTATCTGTGCCTCGTCAGTGATGAATCGTCCGCGCTGATCGAGAAAATACTTGCCGTTCTGGCTCGTCGTTTCGATTACCAGCGTGTCAGCGTCCCAGTGTCCGCGAGAATCCCCTTGCCACAGCGGCAGATCGGGACCGAGATGCGGGCGACCGTCCAGGGGAATCACCCGGTAAGGATGGGCCGAAAGGCCTTCTCCGAGTACTACGAAGTGATCTTCGTCCTGCATGAGCTGATACAGGCCCGCCATGTACATGGTTCCCGCAGGACCCGCGAGCGTGCAAGCCGCATTGTGATGGATATAACGGCGGGCGTTCTCGTGGCGCAGTTCATCTGCCCATGGCTGCATCGGGACTATTCCGGAAGCCGGATCGACGACGACGCTTGTATCGCCAAAATCGTCGGGCGTCACCGGATGCGTCTCGAAATCCTCAAAGGCCCACGAGCGGCGTTCCCAGTAACCGCTGAAATCGGGCCTGCCGTGGATCGTTCGAGGCGGCTCCGCGCTTCGCGCTGCTTCGATGGCACAGCGATGAAACTCCGCATGATCGTCGTCCGGGCAGACGGAATCAGCAGATTGCGCGAGTGCTGACACGGGAAGCGCCAGCCAGATCCCGAAAACTGCGAATCTCATCTTTAGTAATCCCCCGTATTAGCCGACGCCAGTCGAGCCGTTATGATGTGAGATCGTATCGCGAATTTCGCAGTTTCGCATCTGACGGCACCCGAATGGCAGAGCACGACATGAGAGCGATGATTCTCGAAGCGATTGGTCCGGTTGATGAAAGAGCCGATCCGTTACGGCTCGTGCATCTGTCCCGACCTGTTCCGGGCGATGACGAGATACTGGTTCGCGTGTCGGTTTGCGGTGTCTGTCATACCGAATTGGACGAGATAGAGGGCCGTACGCCACCCCCGGCTCTGCCGGTCATTCCCGGGCACGAAGCGGTCGGGGTCGTTGTTGAGCGGGGCGAGAATGCCACCAGACACGAGCTCGGCTCCCGGGTAGGAATCGGATGGATCTATAAATCGACAGGACGACTAGACGAAAACCTCAGTTCCGAGTTCAGCGCAACCGGTCGCGATGCCGACGGCGGCTATGCGGAGTACCTTCGCATTCACGAGAACTATGCATACCCTATCCCGGAGTGCTTTACGGACGCTGAGGCCGCTCCGCTCCTGTGCGCGGGAAGTGTGGGCTTCCGCGCTCTCAGACTCACCGGTATTGAGAACGGGCAGGTCCTCGGTCTGACGGGATTCGGTGGATCCGGTCATATCGTTCTCAAGCTCACTAGATACCTGTTTCCCGACAGCCCCGTATTCGTCTTCGCTCGCAGCGGAACCGAACGCCAGTTCGCGCTAGACCTTGGTGCTAAATGGGCCGGAGGTACGGAAGATCTGCCGCCCGAACTTCCACACGCGATTATCGATACTACTCCGGCGTGGCTTCCCGTACTTGCGGCGTTGAACAATCTCAGAGCCGGAGGCAGGCTCGTCATCAATGCAATTCGCAAGGAGGATGACGATAAGACGGTGATGCGCGATATCGACTATGCCACGCATCTCTGGCAGGAGAAGGAAATCAAGACGGTTGCTAACGTAACCGCCAACGATATTTCAGAGTTCCTGGAAATAGCCGGCCGCATGGAGCTTCGTCCCGAGGTAGAGCTATACCCTCTGGAGCGGGCGAACGATGCGTTGAGAGATCTGCGGCGCGGCCATATGCGCGGTGCCAAGGTCCTGACGATTTCGAGCTAGAAGCTCACGGCGATTCC
>JAHEKF010000133.1 GCA_024638465.1 Rhodospirillaceae bacterium
TCGTGAAAGTCCTCGATGACCTGCGCAATATCGATGTCGCCGGCGACCGGTACGTTAATCGTGTATTCCTGCCCGGTGTAGCGCATGTCGGCCGACCTTTGATAGGAAATGTCTTTCTCTTCGACGCCCTCGGCCAGGACGGACTCCTTGCCCTCGGCCTCCAGCTCTTTGTAGGAGGCGTCGAGTTCGGTGACGTCGACCCCCTCCACGGATCGGTAGAAGCTCATCGTGAAGTCGTGGCGAAGATCCGTTTGCAGCATGCCCCACGCCGAGAACGTACCCGGGAATCGCGGGATCAGCACTTCCTTGATATCCAGTTCCTCCGCGAGGAACGCCGCGGCCATCGGGCCGGCGCCGCCGAAGGCAACGAGCGTGAACTCCCTCGGGTCGACGCCCTGGCTCACGGTTATCGTGCGCATGGCATCCGCCATCGCGGCATTGGAAATAGCCAGGATGCCCTCGGCAAATTCCGTGGCGCTCAGCTTCGCTTCGGGTGCGAGCCGCTCGATCGCCTGGCTCGCGGCCTTCTCTTCCAGTGACATATCGCCGCCGAGAAGGGATTTCGCCCCGAGACGGCCGAGGAACAGGTTGGCATCCGTTACGGTGGGCTCGGTACCGCCTCGCCCGTAACACGCCGGCCCCGGGATAGAACCCGCACTGTGTGGCCCGACGCGAACCGCGCCATTGTCCATCCAGGCAATCGAACCTCCGCCGGTGCCGATCGTGTGAATGTCGACGATCGACATCAGTAACGGCAAGCCCTCGAGCTCTGTTTCCAGCGTCGTACTTGCATGGCCATCGACGACGAGACTCAGGTCGAACGACGTACCGCCCATGTCGACACATAACAGGTTCGGCCGACCGGCTTTCTCCGCCAGTGCCGTGCCCGCGATCGTGCCGCCCACGGGTCCGGACAACAGCGTGAACACCGGCTTCTTGCGTGCAGTTTCCGCCGTGGTGACACCACCGCTCGACTGCATGATGTGCACGGGCGCCGACATGCTCATGTCCCGCAGCTGCTCCTGCAGGCTGCTGAGATAGCGCTCGACGACCGGCGCGACGTAGGCGTTCATAACGGCCGACGAAGCTCTCTCGTACTCGCGCCATTCGCGCGCTATTTCATGCGACAACGAAATCGACACGTCTGGCAAAGCTTTCGCCAGTATCTCGCGCGCCTCCAGCTCGTGCTCCGGATACGCATAGGCGTGCAACAGGCAGACTGCGACCGCCTTGATGCCTTCGCTTCGAACTTTTTCGATGATCGGTTTGAAGTCATCGTGATTGAGCGGTTCGATTACAGATCCGTCCCAGGCGAGACGGCCATGGACTTCGTGAACGTCGCGCCGCGGAACGAGCTGTTTCGGCTTCGCATAGCGCAGTTCATAAAGGGTGTGCCGGTTGCCGCGTGCAATCGTGTAGCTGTCCCGTGCGCCGGCCGTCGTGATCAGGAGCACGCGTTCGCCGCGACGCTCCAGGAAGGCATTGAGGCCAACGGTTGTGCCGTGCACGAAGAACTCGACGCTGGACAGGTCCGGAACGAGGTCCTTGATGCCGTTGATGACGCCGCGGGCTGGATTCTCCGGCGTTGTCGGCACCTTGCCAACGTACACCGGAGCGTCGGATGGCTGCACGACGATGTCGGTGAACGTACCGCCGATGTCAGCTGAAACGTGATAATGAGTCATGACTGAAACCTAGAAAAAGTTGTATCGTGCTTCGACGTTCCAGATCCGCCCGGGAGCCCTTGCGGAAAAGCCGCCGGCAACCCACTCGGAGTTGTAGATTTCGTCGGTCGCATTGTCGACGGAGCCAATGACAGACCACCGGCCTTCATTGTCTTCGACACCGAGACGAAGATTCAGCAGGTCCAGCGCATCCCTGGCCGTGGAGTTCAGAA
Organism: Rhodospirillaceae bacterium; assembly: GCA_024638465.1. GTDB lineage: Bacteria > Pseudomonadota > Gammaproteobacteria > Steroidobacterales > Rariloculaceae > SMWC01. The sequence continues at coordinate 1,898 of JAHEKF010000133.1, forward strand.
CGTCCCAATACTGTTCGCCGCGCCGCTCATAGTCGACACGGGTAAACAGCGTGGTATTGCCCACGCCCCACGGGATCTCGTACTGCGCGCCGACGTTCAGCGTATTCTCGGCAATGTACGGCGCGTCGTTGCCCACGGCGGCCGGATCGACGTTGTACGCCTTGATCTCGCTGTCGGTGAAACCGTACGACGCGTACAGGTCGAGATTGTCGGTCGCCCTGTAGACGACATCCAGCTCGCCGCCCGTAAGCTCGACCTTGTCGATGTTGGTCAGTATCTGTGCACTGATCGCGCCGATGAATGAGAAGAACTGCTGCCCCTCGACGTCCGTCGAGAAAATAGATGCGCTGAGACGCAACCTGTCGTCCGCGAACTGGCCCTTGAAGCCAAGCTCGATCGACTCGGACTCCTCCTGGCCCGCCACATCGGAGACACCGTTGATACCGGCGCCGGCAGCAACCTGGGCAATGCCATTCTGGTTGAACTGCCCGCTGCGGAATCCTTCACCCCAGGTCAGGTACCAGTTCGTCGCATCAGTCGGCTGGTAACGGAGCGTGACCTTGGGCTGCAGCTTGTCGAATGTCGCCTTGTTCCGCGCACCAGGCTGGCCGGCCGGGAATTGCAGTGGAGAGACGTCCTGCACGCGTTCTTCCTCGTCGTAGCGCGCCGCGAGAGACAGTTCGAACTGATCCGTCAGATCGATGTTCACCTGGCCAAAAATCGCCTTCGCGGTGTTGTTGTTATCGTCGGCGAGGAACGACGTGGTCGGATTGGACGGGTCCGTCGTCGGTTCGCGTTCGAGGCGAATGATGCCGGCGCCGGTATCCACACCGGTCGACAACGAGACGAATCGCTCCCAGTCGAGGTAATACGCGCCGATCTCCCAGCGCACCCGCTGATCGGCGGGCGAGCTGAACCTGAGCTCCTGGCTGAATGCAGCGAGATCAAACCAGCCGGTCTGCGTGCCATCGAAGCCGAACAGCGCTGGCGCACTCCTCGCGTTGGTGTAGGGGAACTGATCTGAGTCCGACCATTCTTCTATATCGGTGTAACCGGTCGTCGCCGTCAGCGTGCCCGCGCCGGTCTCCCAGTCGATCTTCATGGATAAGTCGAGCATGTCACGTTCGCCGAAATCCACGTTGTTGTCCCGAACCGGCAGCACGTTGTTCGCGTCGACAGGGCCAGTATCGGTACCGAAACCAATCGCCGTGATGCCGTCCGGAGCGATATCCACACCCTGGTACTGGAAGCCGATCCCTCGACCCTTGTGCATTTGCACGCTGCCGCGCAGATCCACGGTCAATTCATCGTTAGGCTCCCAGATCAGACGGGCGCGAGTCGTCAGGTCCTCGAATCGGTCGGCCTCCTCGCCGCGCGTGATGTTGTCGAGATAGCCTTCCCGATCGATGTAACGTGCCGAGAATTGCCCGAAGACGCCGTCTCCGATGGCGCCGCCGATGGAGCCCTCGACGGAATATTCATCGCCGTTACCGGCACCGACCGAGAGATAGCCCGCCGTTTCTTCTCTCGGCCTTTTCGTGTTGATGATGATGGCGCCGCCGGTGGCGTTGCGACCGTAGATCGCGCCCTGTGGTCCTTTGAC
>JAHEKF010000023.1 GCA_024638465.1 Rhodospirillaceae bacterium
TACGGCCGGCTTGAGAATGCTGTAAAGGGTCACCACGAATACACCGATCACGATCGGCCGTGTCAGCCAATCGAGATCGTAGCGCTGGAACGAGATGAACATATAGCGTTCGATCAGCCCGCCGAGCACCAGTCCGAGCAGCAGGGGCGGGCGCGGCCATTGAACGCGTTTCATGATCCAGCCGAGCAATCCGAAGCCGAGAAGTGCAATCAGGTCGCCCCATTGCCGGGTGCCCTGAAACGCGCCGATATAAGTAATCGACAGCACGACCGGAGCGAGAATTCCGATGCGTATGCGCGCGATACCGGCGAGCTGGTTGGCGAACAGAAAACAGATTCCCGAGCCCAGGATATTTGCTATCGCCAGGGTCCAGACCAGCGTAAATGTCACGTCCAGGCGCTGGGTCAGCATCTGCGGTCCTGGCGCCAGACCGTGGATCAGGAAAGCGCCGAGCAGCAATGCCATCGCTGCCGTTGCCGGAACACCAAAAGCGATAGTCGAGATGAGCGCGCCGCCTTCTTTGGCGTTATTCGAGCTTTCGGACGCAATGACACCTCTGACGTCGCCCTTGCCGAAGGTCTCGGCCGCGCCTTTTTCAGTGCGCAGCGCGTGTCCATACGCGATCCAGTCGATAACTGCGGCGCCGATACCCGGCACGGCACCCAGTACGGCGCCTATTCCGGAGCCGCGGATGACAAGAAACAGGTTCGAGAAGGTGTCCTTGATTCCATCGAGCTGATCCCAGCGGCTGTTGATGCGGTTGTCCTCCGGGAGCGGTTTTCTGCTGATCGCCATGTCTGCAAGTTCGGGGATCGCAAAGAGCCCCAGCGCGAGCGGTACCAGTGGAATCCCTTCGAGAAGGTAGAGTGACCCGAACGTCCAGCGCTCGATTGCCGTGTTCGGTTCTTCGCCGACGGTCGCGACCATGACTCCGATCGCGGCCGCGGCCAGCCCCTTTAGTTTGGTACCACCGCTCAGTACGCCGACAAGCGAGAGCCCGAAGATGCAGAACGCGAGCAATTCGGGCGAGCCAATGCTCAGGATGAACGGCCTGATGATCGGAATACTGAACGCGAGCATCAATGCCCCGAACAGGCCGCCGATTACCGAGGCTGAGAACGCTGCGCCGAACGCTCTCGCGGCGAGCCCCTGCTTGGCCATCGGATGACCGTCGAGGATAGTTGCCGCGGAGCCGACGGTCCCGGGAACGCCGAAAAGAACTGCTGGAATCGTGTCCGAGGTGACGACAACGGCCTGCAGCCCGACGAGGAATGCCAGCGCCGTGAGCGGGTCCATGTCGAATGTGAAGGGCAATAACAGCGACAGGCCAACGACGCCACCCAGCCCCGGGATGACGCCGAGCGAGAGACCGATCAGGACGCCGAGGGCAACGAAACTGAGCCGTTCGGGTTCAAAAACGATCTGCGCAGCGCTGAGCGCCATCTCAAGCATGCGTGTGCCCGGGTTACAAAGCCATTGATAGCGCGATTCTAATCTGAACTTCGATCCGCATGGCGCCGGCTTCGATCAGTTTCGCGTTTTCTCGACGGCCCGAACGAGCGCGGCCAGTGAGCGCATGCCCATCTTCTCCATAACGCGCGCGCGGTGTATTTCGACGGTGCGCTGACTGACGCCGAGATCCTGCGCGATCACCTTATTCGCACATCCCTGGACGACAAGCTCCATGACCTCAGTTTCGCGCGGCGTCAGCGTCGCGATCCGTTCCTGGATGCTCAACGCTTCGAGGTTCTTGCTGCGGTGCTCTTCATCCCAGGTGAGCGCTTGCTGTATGCGGTCCAGCAGTTCCTGGTCGCGAAAAGGTTTTTCGATGAAGTCGAGAGCGCCGTCCTTCATCGCTTCGACGGCCATCGGCACATCTCCGTGGCCCGTAATCAGGATGATTGGTATCGGCGCTCCGCGGTCTTTGAGTTCGCGCTGAAGATCCAGTCCGCTCATGCCGGGCATCCGGATGTCTGTTACGAGGCAGCTGTGCTGCTTGGGGTCGTAAGCGTCGAGAAAGTCGCTGGCTGAAGCGAAGGCTTTGCCGCTGATACCGATGGATCTCAGCAGCAGCAGTAGCGAATCACGAACTGCATCGTCATCGTCCACGACGTAGACGAGCGGCGTACTGTTGTCCAATCCTCAATCCTCCTGCGCCACAGGCAAAATAAACCCGAAGATAGTTCCACCAGCGGGGTTGGGTTTGTGAAAGAGCGTCCCGCTGTGAGCTTGGATAATTGTTCTGCTGATCGCAAGGCCGACACCGAGACCTTCCGCTTTTGTCGAGACGAACGGGTGAAAAACATCTTCGTCGAGGTGCTGGGAAACTCCGTGGCCGTGATCGGTCACGAGTACCGAGACCGTGTTGTCCTGGCCGCATTCAGTTCGAATCTCGATACCCTCGGTTTTCCGCACACCGTCACGCATGGCGTCCACCGCATTGCGCGTTAGATTGAGTAGAACCTGCTGCAGCTGTATAGCCTGACCCTTGACCGGTGGCAGATCGGTACCGAGCTTCGTCGTTATCGGAATACCTTCAGCGCGCGCATCAGACGCGATGAGATCGAAAACATCACCAACAACGCGGTTGAGGTCGAGCGCTTCCATGCGTGGCGGCTCTCTGCGTACGAAGCCGCGAAGATTCTGAATAATTTCTCCGGCACGCAGCGCCTGATCGGAAATTCGCGTACATGAAGCTTGTAGCCCTTCGGTGTCGATCGGGTTCTGCGCGAGAAACCGCTCGCCCGCCTGCGCGTAGGTCGCGATTGCGCTCAGCGGCTGATTGATCTCATGAGCGAGCCCGGCCGCCAGTTCGCCGAGGAGACTGAAGCGGCCGACTTCTGCGAGCCTGCCTTGCAGGCTTTGGGTTTCCTTCTGTGCGGCTTTCTCGGCCGTCAGGTCTCGGATGATGCCTACAAAGTGTTCGCCGTTTGCGTCTCCGACCGAGAGGTGCATCGGAAAAATCGTTCCGTCGGAGCGCAGCCCGGTCACTTCACGGCCGGTGCCAATGATGTTTTCGATGCCGGTTTCGCGGTAGTGCTGAATGTAGTCGCCATGGTGGGACCGATCCGGCTCCGGCATCAGGACGCTGACGTTGCGACCGATGACGTCGTTTCTACGGTAGCTGAACAGGCGCTCGGCGGAACGATTGAACTCTTCGATGCGGCCCGCAACGTCGATGACGATAATCGCGTCGACCGCTGCGTCCAGCAGGGCCTGGAACTCGCCAGTATCCGGTATTCGTGGCGGATCGACAGTATCGCTCATAGGTAAATCCCGAAGGTGCTTAAGCAGATCACCCGATTCTCGCGTTCGAGTCCGGACAGTATAAAGGCGACATCTCGAGACTGAGTACGACACATGGGTGCGCGAGACCATCTTCTCGTCGTCGTCGATCCGACTGCCGAGTCGCAGCCGGCCGTCGATCGCGCAATTTGGCTGGCGCAGGCCCTGAACCTTGAGATCGAGCTTTTTATCTGCGATTACGATCCGGCGCTGCTGACCGAGCAGGGACTCGATGTCGAAGCAGTGAAGCAAGCGAAGGAGCGCTTGCTGAACCGCGCTTACCGCAAGCTACGAGAACTCGCGAGCCGAATTTCCGCGCGCGGAGTCGATGTCACTGTCGACGTACGCTGGCATCATCCGCTCGATGAGGGCTTGATCTGCAAGGCCGCCGAGTCGCGTCCTGCACTCGTCCTGAAAGACACCCATTATCACTCGCTGCTGAAGCGGTCGATCTTCTCGAATACGGACTGGGATCTTATTCGCGGCTGTCCTGTGCCCTTGCTTCTCGTCAAGCCGAAGAGCATCTCCGATCAGCCGAAGATCATGGCTGCCGTCGACCCGCTCCACGCGCACGATAAACCGGCCCATCTGGACCGTGCGATACTGAGCGTAGCAAACGAGATCGCGCGGCAGATTGGCGCAAGCCTGCACGTATTCCACGCATTCGACCCTGCGCCGGCGATCGTGGGCGCGGCTAATCTGTTGATGACTCCGTTATCGACACCGGTCCGAGTCGCGACAGAGGCACTCGAGACTCGCCACAGAAACGCATTGAACGAGCTTGTTGAGGAATTCCCGGTCGATGCCGGGGCGATACATTTTCATCAGGGCGTACCACAGGAACTACTGGTTCAGCTCGTGGAAAAACTCAGCGTGGATCTCGTCGTCATGGGCGCGGTATCACGCAGTGCACTGCAACGCCTGTTCGTCGGAAGTACTGCGGAGCGCGTTCTCGACAAGCTGCCTTGCGACGTCCTGGTCATCAAGTTTGGTGAGAATGTCGAGCATTTCGTTCGGGGGCTTTGCTCGACTACCGAACTGGTCAGTTAACGGCACGCCGAGGACCGTTCAGGCCGAGGATATCGCGAGTTTCCGCGATGATGTCAGCTGGTGTCGCCGATGCAGCCTCGACCAGTTGCGCGAGTTCATCACCTGACGTCGGCTGCGCGGGAGTACGGATCGTTGCCTCGAAAGCGTCAAGGAATTCCGGGTCGAGCAGTAGCGCATCGAAAGCCGCGCGCAGTGCGATGAGCCGATCTTCGGGAATGGCCGGCGGCGCGAACAGCGGCCAGCCCAGATACGACCCGGTCGCAATAAAATCCACGAGCGCTCGCTCCCGCTCCGTGTCGACGATGTCGCCGAGGAACGGCACGCTCTCGTCAGCCAGAGGGTCGGGCGGCCCGATGTAGACGAGGTGCGCGATGCGCCCGCTGCCGAGCCAGCCAGGCCGCGCTATCTCCCAGTATTGCAGGCTGCTGGACTGTCCATGGACTTCCCCGCGTTCCATCGCGAGCACGACGTCATTGCTGCTCGCGTATCCGGTAATGAGCTCCAGCTTTAAGCCGAGCAGTGCTTTCACCATCGCCGGATACTGGTAGGCGGGAGAACCGCGGCCTGTCGTCCCGATAAAAAGTTCGACGTCGCGCGCTTCCGCGACCGTCGTGGCGGGAGCCGAATCGAGCACCGATACGATGCCGGTGTACTTCAGCGCCGAGCCGATCCAGCTCAGCTCCCGCCCGTCGAACTTGGCGCGATCCGGTTCGAGAAGCTGTGCCGTAATGATCCCCGGCAGCGAATAGCCGAGTGTCAAACCGTTGCGCGGAGCCGATCGAAACAGGTGATTCGTCATTGTGACGCTGCCGCCGCCGGGCATGTTGACGACGACAACAGTCGGGTTTCCGGGGAGATGTTGCCCGAAGTATCGGCCGATAACGCGCGCAGTCGTGTCCGTGGTGCCGCCGGCGCCCGAGCCGACGAGTATCGTCAGCGTACGATCGGCGTAGAACGACTCCACGTCCTGAGCGTCGCTCGCAAAAGCGAATGCGATCAGCAATATCGCGAGCGGCAGTTTGGTGGGTTGCGGCATTATGCTGTCGGGTAATGGCTGCATGACGGCAGGTAGTTGTTCGCCTGGACCACTGCGAAGGATAATCCGGGGCGACGGTGAGTCGACACGGGCGCGTAGCTCATTATAGCGGCGTAACCGCCCGGCTCGTTTCCCAGGGGACACGATGAACAGATCCGGCTATCCGGACTTACAAGCGCATCTCGCTACGCTCGAGTCGAAGGGCCTGCTCACGCGTATCGAGCGACCGATCGACAAAAACACGGAGCTGCACCCGCTGGTGCGCTGGCAGTTTCAGGGCGGGATAGCCGAATCGGAACGAAAAGCGTTCCTGTTTACGAACGTGACGGACAGCGACGGGCGTCAATACGACATGCCGGTGGTCGTCGGCGCGCTCGCAGCGTCGCCCGAGATTTACGCGATCGGCATGGGCGTTCCTGTCGATGAGATCGGATCTGCCTGGCTGGATGCGATCGCCAACCCGATCGAGCCGGAAATTACAGAAACGCCGCCGTGCCAGCAGGTCGTCATCGAAGGTGCGGAGCTGACGAGGCCTGGCGGCGGGCTGCACGGCTTGCCGGTGCCCGTCTCGACGCCGGGTTACGACGCGGCCCCGTATCTCTCTGCGACGCTCGTCGTAACCAGGGATCCCGAGACGGGAGTGCCGAACATGGGGACTTATCGCGCTGCGCTCAAAGCCCCCGATCGGCTCGGCGTGCGCATGGCGACCCGCATCGGCGGGGCGGGCGGTTATCTGCATTGGCAGAAGTATCAGCAGCGCGGCGAGCCGATGCCGGTCGCGATCGTTGTCGGCGCACCGCCTGCGGTAGCGATTACCGGTCCGCAGAAGCTCGCAGTGGGACAGGACGAGATGGGCGTAGCCGGAGCGCTGCTCGGCAGACCCGTCCGGGTCGCTTCTGCGCGGACCGTCGATCTGATGGTTCCTGCCGATGCCGAAATCGTGATCGAGGGAATTATCGACACGGAGTTGCTCGAGCCGGAGGCGCCGTTCGGCGAAAGCCATGGTCACGTCGCGCTCGAGGAATTCAACATGTCCATGCGCGTGACATCGATCACACACAAGAAAGACGCCGTGTTCGCGTCGATTATCAGTCAGGTTACGCCGAGCGAATCGAGCGTGCTGAAAAAAGTCGCTTACGAACCGCTGTTTCTTGCGCACTTACGTGATGAGTTGAAGGTGAAGGGTATTCGCCGCGTCTCGATGCATGAGCCGCTGACGAATCTTCGCCGAGTCATTTTCCTGCAGTTCGACGATGACACGCCGCGCGAAGAGGTCTGGCGTGGGCTGCATGGTGCTGCGACGCTTCAGGCTCAATGCGGCAAGATTGTTATCGCGGTCAGCAGCGATATCGATCCGTCGAATACGGACGCGATATTCTGGTCGCTCGCGTATCGAACGAATCCCGTCGAAGATCTCGAGATCACGACGGATCGCAGCGTCGGCCACGGCCCCAAGACCACGCCCGATGCGAAAGACTCCGGGTTCCTGATCGATGCGACGCGCAAGACCTCGATGGCGCCCCTTGCGCTGCCGTCGCGGCAATACATGGAGGCTGCGCGGCAGATCTGGGAAGAGCTCGACCTTCCGCGCCTGAGTCCGAAATCACCCTGGCACGGCTATTCGATGGGCGACTGGTCCGATACCTGGGAACGCTTCGCGCAGAACGCCGCGCGTGGTCTCTGGATCGAGAACGGGGAGCAGACTTTCGCGAGGCGTCGTTCCGGTATCAAGCCTGAAACGCCGGTACGCCAGGTCGAGGACGACGATTAGTGGCGATATTCGACACGGATGGCAGCATCGATTCGGCGCTCCTGGCGACGATCGGCACCGCGGTTCCGCGCAAGGAAGATGCGCGTCTGCTTACGGGGCGGGGTGAGTTCACCGACGACTTCGCTGCCGCCGATCAGCTTCATGCGAGCTTCGTGCGGTCGCCTTATCCGCATGCGGTCATTCGGAACATCGCGACCGAGGCGGCGCTGGCCATGCCGGGTGTCGTGGCGGTCTTTACCGGCGCTGATTGCCGCCGCGATGGTGTCGGTGCTGTCCCGCACAACCCGGTCCCGTCGACACGCGCCGATCTGAAGCTGACCGCGAGCGATGGAGGACCGATTTTCGAGGGTCCGCAGGTACCGCTGCCCGAGGACAAGGTTCGCCACGTCGGTGAAGCTGTCGCAATGGTTGTTGCTGAATCGCTAACGCAGGCCGTCGATGCGGCAGAAGCGGTCGATGTCGACTTCGAGCCGCTCGCTGCCGTCACCGAAAGCACCGAGGCCGCGAAGCCCGCAGCACCAGTCGTCTGGGAAGAAGTTGCCGACAACGTGTGCTGCGATACGACCTTCGGCGACGTCGCTGCGACGGATGCCGCCTTCGCGCGGGCGGCGCACGTGTTCGCGATGGAGTTCCATGTAAGCCGGGTCGCGGGCACACCGCTCGAGCCGCGTGCCGCTCTCGCCGAATACGACCGCGAAACCGGCAGATATACGCTGTACGCCGGGAGCAACGGCGCCGTCCGCCATAAGCAGCAGATCGCCGCGGCCCTGCGGATCGATCCGGAAGCGCTCCGCATCATCTGTCGTGACGTTGGCGGCAACTTCGGTACCAAGAATCGTGTCTATATCGAGTTTCCGCTCGTTCTCTGGGCCGCGCGGCGTCTCGGCAGGCCGGTCAAATACCGGGCGACACGTTCCGAATCGTTTCTGAGTGACGTACAGGGACGCGATCTCGTCACGCGCGTGGAAATTGCGTTGGCGGAGGATGGCCGGTTCCTGGCTTATCGTGCCGACAACATCAGCAATGTGGGTGCCCGCGTGATCTCGCTGTCGCCGCTCGGCAAGGGGATCGGGCTCGTCACCGGAAGTTACGCGTTCGAAGCAGCGACGGCGCGTGCGCGCGCCGCGTTTACGAACACGGTCCCGACCCAGGCCTATAGGAGCTCGGGTCGCCCCGAGGTCATTCACGCACTCGAGCGTCTGATCGATACGGCGGCTCATGAACTGGGACTCGACCCGATCGAGTTGCGCCGCCGGAATCTGATCCCGGCCGCGGCGATGCCCTGTGAAAATCCCCTCGGACTGACCTACGACAGCGGTGAGTACGAGGCCAACATGGACAAGGCGCTCGAGCTTGCCGACTGGGCGGGATTCCCGCAGCGGCGAGAGGAAGCGTCAGGACGCGGCCGCAGGCGCGGAATCGGCTTCGCCAACTATGTGGAGTCGTCGATCGGCGCGCCGGGCGAACGCGTTACGCTTCGAATCCTTGCCGGCGGCACGGTCGAAGCGGTCGCGGGAACGCAGCCGACGGGGCAGGGCCAGGAAACCACTTTCGCGCAGGTTGTCGCCGATCTTCTCGGCATACACCCCGAGTCGGTCAATGTGATCCTCAGCGATACGGACATCGTCCGCCGCGGCGGCGGTTCTCACTCCGGCCGGTCGATGCGGCATGCGGGCACGGCGTTCTGCCTTGCCGCAGACGAACTCATCGAGCGGGGAAGGCGAATAGCCGCGGTCGTACTCGATACCGATGCCGACCGGGTCGGGTTTGCGTCGGGCTGTTTCGAGCATGAGGGCGACTCGATCGACTGGTTCGAGCTCGCCGGCCGCGCAGCACAGGTCGCTTTACCCGATGAGCTCGAACACGGCCTCTATGTCGCCAGGGACAATGAGATGCACACGCCGGTCTTTCCCAATGGCTGCGCGGTTTGCGAGGTGGAAGTCGACCCCGAGACCGGATTCACGAAAATCTGCCGCTATGTCGCGGTTGACGACGTCGGGCGGGTCATCAATCCGCAGATCGTCGATGGCCAGACCCACGGTTCGATTACGCAGGGTGTCGGGCAGGCGTTGTGGGAGCGATGCGTCGTCGATCCGGATTCGGGGCAGCCGTTGACGGGGTCGCTGATGGACTACCCGATCCCGCGCGCGGACGAACTGCCGACGTTCATCACGGCCGTGAACGAAGTGCTTTCGCCGACCAACCCCCTGGGTGTGAAGTCCGCGGGGGAGGGCCCGACCACTCCGGCACTTGCGGTCGTCGTGAACGCGATCGTCAACGCGCTGCGCGATCTCGGCGTCGACGATATCCAGATACCGGCGACGCCGTATCGAGTCTGGCGCGCGATTCAGGACGCAGCAGCGGCTGAAGAGAGAAGCAGGTGACGACGAGCCTCGATCTCATCGCCTTCCCGGGTGCGCCCAATCTGCCGATATTTACCGCGATCGAGAAAGGCTTTTTTGCGGCTGCCGGTGTCGAGGTCAATCTGGAAACGACGCCGAGTTCGGCCTACCAGATCGAGTCGCTGGCAGCCGGGCGCTTTCAGATCGGGGCCACGGCTTTCGACAATGTGGTCGCCTATCGGGAGGGTCAGGGAGCCGTCCAGCTCGCGGAAACTCCGGATCTTTTCGTGTTCCTCGGTGCAACGCAGCTCGAGCTGTCCCTGGTCGTATCCCCCGACGTAGCGTCGTTCGACGACCTGCGTGGGCGGTCGCTGGCGCTCGACGCGCTCGGGACGGGGTTCGCGTTCGTGCTCTATGAAATGCTGCGCCGCGCCGGGCTCGGGGAGGGCGACTACGAGGCCGTTGCCGTCGGCGCCACACCGCAACGCTGGGAGTCGGTCAGGACCGGAGCCCATGCGGGAACGCTGACGATAGAACCGTTCACGAGCGTGGCCATCGCCAACGGTTTCCGCGTTCTGGCGAGCAGTCGCGACCTGTTCGATCGGTATCAGGGCGGGATCTTCACGGCCAGTGCGGGCTGGGCCTCGCAGCATCGAGAAGCACTCGACGGATTCGTCCGCGGTTATCTCGAAGGACTGTCCTGGACGCTCGATGCGGCGAACTATGCCGACGGCGTCGATCGCCTGCGGCGCAATATGCCCGCGATCAAGCCCGGCGTCGTCGACGCCGTCATGGCGAAGATGCTCGCGGAGGAAACGGGCCTGACGCCCGGCGGCCAGGTCGATGCGGCCGGCATGAAGACGGTCCTCGAGCTGCGCAGCCGCTACGGACGACCGCGGCGTGAACTCGACGACGCGGAGGTTTATCTGGAGCGCCGTTATCTGCCGCGATAGCGATTGATAAATAAGTTTAAAAATAAATTGTAACTGACGGAAATTAAATGAAAAAAATACCTCATATTTTCGTCGCCCGGGAGGATGCAAGGGTGGATTGGCAAACCCGTCCGCACGTTCTATGCTGGCGACTCTGCGCAACCGTTTAGTCTCGGGGGAAACATGGCAAAGGAAGACAGGCCCGAAGGCGTCAATCGCCGCGAATTTCTGACCACCGCATCGGCCGGCGTCGCGGCTGCAGCGCTCGCGAAACCCGCGGCCGCGCAGGACGCCAGCGCGCGAATGGCTGCCGCCACGCCGCCGAGCGCGGCGATGGAGGCCATGGAGAACGACCCGCCGGAGGGTTACAGCGCCGCAGAGGCCAGCGAGTACTTCGTCAAGCATCCCGGCTCCGACTTCATGGTCGATGTCATCAAGGACCTGGATTTCGAGTACATCACGACGAATCCGGGCTCGAGTTTCCGCGGAATCCACGAATCGATCGTCAACTACGGCGGCAACGCCAGTCCCGAGCTGCTGACCTGTCCGCACGAAGAGCAGGCGATCGCGATGGCGCATGGCTATACGAAAGCCGCAGGCGGCAAGCCGCTCGCAGTGCTCTGTCACGGAACGGTTGGTCTCCAGCACGCATCGATGGCGATGTATAACGCCTGGTGCGACCGGGCGCCGATGGTCGTTCTCGGCGGCAATCACTACGACGCAACGGAGCGTCGTACCGGCGTCGAATGGTCGCATTCCGCGCAGGACGCCGCGCGCGTCGTCCGCGACTACACGAAGTGGGACGACACGCCGATGTCGCTGCAGCACTTCTCCGAATCGATGGCCCGGGCCTACAAGATCGCGATGACACCACCGATGGGGCCGACGGTTGTCATCATCGACGGGCATCTTCAGGAAGCCGAAATGCACGGTACGCCGCCGACGATTCCCGGCGTCGCGCCAACGCGTCCGCCGCAGGGTGATATCACGGCGCTCGAAGAGGCGGCTCGATGGCTTACCGAAGCGGAGAGCCCGGTCATTGTCGTGGACCTGATGGCGCACGATCAGGACGGTGTTGACGCACTGATCGAACTGGCCGAAGCGTTGCAGGCGCCGGTCGTCAATCAATCGGGGCGGATGAATTTCCCGAATAATCACTATCTGTCGCAAGGTGCGGGGGTCGTCGCCCAGGCGGATGTCATTCTGGGCCTGGAGCTCTACGACACCTGGGGAACGCTGAATACGTTACGTGATCGCGTTCACCGGGATCACCAGCGCATAGCGCGTCCGGACGCCCGCGTCATCGACATCGGCGTCAAGGATCTGTTCACGAAGTCGAATTATCAGAGCTTTCAGCGCTACAACCGCGCCGATCTTTCGATTGCCGGAGACGCGCAGGCGACGCTGCCGACGCTGACGGAACAAGTTCGCCGGCAGATGTCGAGCGCACGACAGGCCAGCAATGCCTCGCGGGAGGCGCGCTGGCGTTCCGCACACGACCAGGCCAAGGCCGCCTCGCGCGACGCGGCGCGATACGCATGGGACGCGAGCCCGATCAGCACGGCGCGCCTCTACGCAGAGCTTTGGCAACTGATCAAGGATCGCGACTGGGCGCTGGTGTCGGACGACAGCCAGCAGAGCCGCTGGGCGCGGCGCCTGTGGACGATCGATCGCCACTATCAACACATCGGCCGTTCCGGTGGCGCCGGCCTCGGTTACGGTGCGCCGTCGGCCGTGGGCGCCGCATTGGCGCATCGTGCGGAAGGACGGCTGCCGATCAACGTGCAGCGTGACGGCGATCTGATGTACGTCCCGGGCGTGCTCTGGACCGCGGCTCACCACGAGATACCGTTGCTGACCGTGACCCACAATAACCGCGGCTACCATCAGGAGTTCATGCATTTGCAGCGCATGGCCGCGCGCCGTCAGCGCGGTATCGACGGCAGTTCGCACGTCGGTAACGAACTCAATAACCCGGCGCCCGATTTTGCGAAGATCGCTTCGGGAATGGGTGTCTGGTCCGAAGGGCCGATCACCGAGCCTGGTGATTTGCGCGCGGCGCTTAGCCGCGCGCTCGACGTCGTCGATCAGGGCGAGCCCGCCTTCGTGGACTGCGTCTGTCAGCCGCGCTAGGAGCCGGGAATGAAAACGACAAAGACATTGCTGTCGATATTCACCGCTCTGCTGCTGGCGCAAGCCGGGAGCGCCGTCGCGCAGGACACGGCCGACGAAGGCCGCGAGCTCTACATGGCGAATCAATGCTGGCAGTGTCACGGTTTCGAAGGCCAGGGTGGGGCGGCCGTGCGGATCGCGCCAACGGTCTACCCGTTCGAGGCGTTCGCGCAGTTCGTCAGGCACTCGAATCTGATGCCGGCTTATTCGCCGAATGTGTTGAGCGATGAGCAGCTAAGGCAGATATTCGAGTACGTGCGGACGATGCCCGAACCGCCCGCGCTCGAGGACATACCCGAGCTGTCCGATCTCTGAGGCGTTTCGATGGCGACGATTACACTGACGGTCGACGGCAGCGAGCATACGATCGATGCGGATGCTGCGATGCCGCTGCTGTATGCGCTTCGAGACGATCTGGGCCTGAACAATCCGCGTTTCGGCTGCGGTCTGGCGCAGTGCGGCGCCTGTACGGTGCTTATCGACGGGCAGCCCATCCGCTCCTGCGTGACACCGGTCGGTGCGGCGCAAGGCGCGATTACGACGCTGCAAGGGCTTGCGACAGACGGCGAGCCACACCCCGTGCAGCAGGCTTTCATCGATGAACAGGCGGCATTCTGCGGCTATTGCATCAACGGTTGGATCCTCTACGCCGTCGAGCTGCTGGAGCGCAACGACAACCCGTCCGACGCCGAGCTCAGGCAGGCATTTGCCGGACTGAAGTGCCGCTGCGGCGCGCATTCCGCCATCCTCAGAGCCGTAAAACGTGCGGCCGGGGACATTCGCAGCCGGAGGGCATAGCGCGATGGCTGCCTATGACGTCAGTCTCGACCGGCGCAGCGTGCTCAAGGGCGCGGGGGCCCTCGTCGTCTCGATCGTGCTGCCGGGACCGGCCGCGCGCGCTGCGCCTGCCACGGCGATCCTGAGGCCGCCGTCGCCGAGCCAGCTCGACAGTTACCTGTCGATCGCAGAAGACGGCCGGGTAACCGCGTTCTTCGGCAAGATGGATATGGGCCAGGGTGTCGATATTTCGATCGCGCAGATCGTCGCCGACGAACTGGACGTCGACTTCGAGCAGGTCTCGGTCGTCATGGGCGACACGGCGCGGACCGTTAACCAGGGCGGCGGCAGCGGCAGCACGGGTATCGAGAGGGGCGGCGTCCCGCTGCGCAACGCCGCGGCCGAAGCGCGGCGCCTGCTGCTCGATCTCGGCTCGGAAGCGCTCGGCGTACCGAGCGATCGACTCGCGACGCTCGATGGCGCGGTGTTCGATCGCAACGATGCGTCGCGGCGAGTCGATTATCGCGAACTCATCGGCGGCCGGCATTTCGATGTAAAGCTCGAATGGAACGGTAGTTACGGCAACGGGCTGATCGCTTCCGGCATGGCAGAGCCCAAGTCGCCAGCGGACTACAAGATCGTCGGCCGTCCGTTCCCACGTCGCGATCTGCCGGATATCGTCATGGGTACCCATGAGTACGTCGTCGACGTCAAGGTGCCGGGGATGCTGCACGCGCGTGTCATTCGCCCGCCTGCGGCAGGCAGCGTACCGGTGTCCGTCGACGAGAGTTCTGTCGATCATATTCCGACCGCGCGTGTCGTTCGCGAAGGCGACTACCTCGCGGTCGTCGCAGAACGCGAGTGGGATGCCGTGCGAGCGTCGCAACAACTCGCGGTCGAGTGGTCCGAGTCCGCCGCCGCATTCCCGGACATGGATGAGCTGTACGACCATATTCGTGAAGCGCCTGTCGTTCGCGAAAGCGCCGGTGGCGGTCGCGCCTCCGATATTGCGCCGGACATTGAAGCGTTCAACGCCGCGCTCGGCACGGCCGACCGCGTGGTCGAAGCCGAGTACGAATTCCCGTTCCAGTCACATGCATCCATGGGTCCGGCCTGTGCCGTGTGCGACGTCCGCGAAGACAGCGCGACACTCTGGTCGGGATCGCAGAAACCGCACTACGCGGCGCAGGGCGTCGCGCGACTTCTCGGTATTCCCGAGGACAACGTGCGCGCGATCTGGGTAACGGGACCCGGCAGCTACGGGCGCAACGACGCCGGCGATGCGGCGATGGATGCGGCACTGATATCGAGAGCGACCGGACGTCCCGTGCGCGTGCAGGGCATGCGTCACGAAGGCAGTGGCTGGGATCCGAAAGCGCCGGCATCGGTGCACCAGGTTCGCGCGGGCCTCGATGCGCGCGGCAATGTTGTCGCCTATTCGTTCCGCTCGAAAGGGTTCTCGGCGGGCGATGTGGAAAGCAACGAAAGCAATCCGAGCCACACCTATGCCGGCCTCGTCAGCGGTTGGCCGCTCGCGGCCGTGCACCGTTTTGCGAACCCGGCAGACCGCTATGAGTTGCCGCAGAAACTCCGCTACTGGCAGACGATCGCGCCGCTTTATTCCGGCGCGTCGCCGTTACGCACGGCGCATCTCAGAGATCCGCTCGGGCCGCAGATGCATTTCGCGAGCGAGTCGTTCATGGACGAACTTTCGGTAGCGGCTGGCGCGGACCCGATCGAATTTCGGTTACGTTATCTCGGCGACACACGGGATGCCGACGTCTTGCGCGCCGCCGCGGAGCGTTATGACTGGCAGTCCCGGCCGTCGGGTGCGACCGGGCGTTCGGGCGATGTCCTCACCGGACGCGGCGTCGCGTATACGCGCCGTAACAACTCCGTCGTCGCCGTCATTGCCGAAGTCGATGTGTTCACGGCGACCGGACGCATCTGGCCGAGACGCTTCGTCGTTGCGTCCGACCAGGGGATCGTCATGAATCCGTTGTGGCTGCGGCGAACGCTCGAGGGCAACGTCATACACGCGACGAGCCGTGCGCTCTTCGAGGAAGTCCGCTTCTCGAACGACAACGTGACAAGTGTCGACTGGCTGAGCTACCCGATCCTCGAAATGGCCGACGCGCCCGAGGAGATCGACATCGTCCTGGTCGACCGCCCGGAACTGCCACCTTACGGTGCCGGCGAACCGTCGACGCGTACGATCACCCCGGCCATCGCGAATGCGGTATTCGATGCAACCGGCATTCGGCTGCGCCGCGCGCCATTTACGCGCGAACGAATGCGCGACGCCCTGCGCTCCGGCACCTGACTCGTCTTCGACCTCGCCGCGTTACGGGGACGGTCGCAGCCAGGCAGCGGTTATGGTCGGGCCCGGAGAGTTTGTTTCGAGGCCAGCTCGAACCGCGCCCTGTCACGGTCAATCCGGTCGAGCCCGACGGCGCGTCGGTCCCTTTATGCAAAGGGACCGATTCCCTCATTCACACCGCCGGCGTGCGGGGCTCGCACGACTCGCCTCTCGGCTCGGGTGCGAGTGCTCGCTCCCGTCTCGCCCTCCGCGCGCTCGCGCGCGGAGCTAATCCCGCGGCCGGGGCGTTCTCTCGGCGCACCGCCTGAAAGGGCTTCGACCGGATTAACCGCACCAGGACGCATGGCGTCACCGCCGTTCGCAACGCCGCGGTGACCGACAAAGGAGGGCCTGGAGTGTCCGTCGAGCGTCGTAGACGAGGAGCGTGCCATGGACGGCAGTTGAGCGACGAGGACACGATTCGAGGCGAGACACGGACGTCGAGCCGAGATTAAGTGAGACGGACTCTCCGGCCCCGACCATCAACTGATACGTCGACCGGCCCCTTGGGGCTTCGCTAATAATTCTCCGGACTGATACCCCGGGCCCTCCCGATCACTGATGACCAGCCGGGACCGGCCCCTCGGCGCTCCGCTGAGCGTTGCCTGGTAATTTCCGGGCCGGACCGGAAGCGGCGGTGCAGATTGCGGGTGGCGGTTGCGATGCAGATTTGATAGCTTGTAATACCGTCTTGTACACATCAACCGAGCGACTCAAATGTCGTAGCAGCAGCCCGGGATCCGGTCTGGCTACGACCACCACGCTATTCGTTTAGAGCAGGGACGGTTAATGACGCGATTTATCTTCATCACCGGGGGCGTTGTCTCATCACTGGGGAAAGGCATCACGGCCGCCTCTCTGGGTGCAATCCTCGAGACCCGCGGTTTGAGTGTCCGGCTGATGAAGCTCGACCCCTATATCAACGTCGATCCCGGCACGATGAGTCCGTTCCAGCACGGCGAAGTGTTCGTTACTGAGGACGGCACCGAAACCGATCTCGATCTCGGTCATTATGAGCGGTTCGTCGATTCGAAAACCGGGCGAGACAGCAACTTCACCACCGGCCGGATCTACAGCAACGTCATCGCTAAAGAGCGCCGCGGCGATTATCTCGGCGCCACAGTTCAGGTCATCCCACATATCACGGACGAGATTAAACAGAGCGTACTTCGCGGTGCCGGTGACGCTGATATCTGCCTCGTGGAGATCGGCGGCACGGTTGGCGATATCGAGTCGCTACCGTTCCTGGAGGCGATTCGTCAGCTCGGGGTCGAACTCGGGCGTGACCGCACAATTTACATCCATCTGACCCTGGTGCCGTTCATCGCCGCTTCATCGGAGATCAAGACCAAACCCACGCAGCACTCGGTTAAGGAACTCCGTTCGATCGGTATCCAGCCCGATATCCTCGTATGCCGCTCCGAGAAAGCGCTCCCGCCGGAGCAGCGCGGCAAAATTGCGCTTTTCACGAACGTTGAAGAGCGCGCGGTCGTTTCGGCGATCGACGTCGACGATCTCTACAAAATACCGCTCGTATTGAACGATCAGGGCCTCGACGAGATTATCGTCGACAAACTGCGGCTGGAATGCGGGCCCGCCAATCTCGAAGAATGGCAGACGGTCGTCGATGCGCGCGCGAATCCCGAAGCCGAGGTCACGATCGCAATGGTCGGTAAATACGTCGACCTCAAAGACGCTTATATATCGCTCACGGAGGCATTACTCCACGCCGGTATCCACACCCGCACACGAGTGAATATCCGCTACGTCGAGTCGCAGAATCTCGAGGAAAACGGGCTCTCCGGCCTCAACGATGTCGATGCAATTCTCGTTCCCGGGGGATTCGGCGAGCGAGGCATTGAGGGAAAGATTCAGGCGGTCAGGCTCGCAAGGGAGAAGGGGGTACCGTATCTGGGAATCTGCCTTGGCCTGCAGGTTGCGGTTATCGAGTTCGCGCGGAATGTTGCGGGACTGGCCGACGCTCATTCGACGGAATTCGAACCGTCTACTGCCCATCCCGTAATCGCGCTGATTACCGAGTGGCAGGACAGAAGTGGCGTTACGGAAGAGCGCTCGGAAGATTCGGAACTCGGCGGCAGCATGCGGCTGGGCGCACAGACCTGCCACCTTGCCGCAGGAAGCATGGCGCAAGAGATCTATGCCTGCGACGAAGTTCTGGAGCGACACCGGCACCGCTACGAGTTCAACAATCACTATCTCGGGACCCTCGAGGATGCCGGGCTCCGTTTCTCCGGGCTATCCGAGGATGGACTCGTAGAAGTCGTGGAGCTTCCTGATCATCCGTGGTTCCTGGCTTGCCAGTTCCATCCCGAATTCACCTCTAACCCGCGTGACGGCCACCCGCTTTTCACGAGCTTTGTCTCTGCGGCACGCGCTTGTCAGGGGCTAAAACTGCCGAGAGCCGCGGGTGCATAGTTCGGCCTCGCAACCAACGGCCACACCTCATTCCAAACCGCGAGTTCGATCCGAATACCGGATTTATCGGTCGGGGATCGCGCGCGTCAGACCGGATATACAGGAGCAATCATGAGTCAGATCAAGGACGTCCGAGGGTTGGAGATCCTCGATTCTCGAGGCAATCCCACCGTCGAAGCAGAAGTCGAACTCGCTTCCGGGGTCGTTGGACGTGCCGCCGTCCCATCCGGCGCGTCGACCGGCGCGCGAGAAGCGGTGGAACTGCGCGATGGCGACGATAGCCGCTATCTGGGCAAAGGTGTCATGCAGGCTGTCGCCAACGTCGACGGTGAGATTCGCGATGCTGTTGTCGGTCGTGAGTCGGCCGATCAGGTCGAGCTGGATCGGGCGCTGATCGCTCTCGATGGCACCGACAACAAGGGTCGCCTCGGAGCGAATGCGTTGCTCGCGGTCTCAATGGCGAACGCTCAGGCTGCGGCTGCAGAGCAGGGCAGCGCCGTATTCCGCTACCTCGCCCAAAGCGAGCGCTACACGATGCCGGTGCCGATGATGAACATCATCAATGGTGGCGCACATGCGGATAACAGCGTCGATATCCAGGAATTCATGATACTGCCGATTGGTGCGCCGAATTTCTCCGAAGCGCTGCGTTATGGCGCGGAAGTGTTTCATGCGCTAAAGACCGTGCTCAACAAGCGCGGCTTGAACACTGCGGTCGGCGACGAGGGCGGATTCGCTCCCGACCTCGAATCGAATGAAGCCGCTCTCGAGACGATTGGCGTGGCGGTCGAGGCTGCAGGGTACACGTTGGGGCGGGAGATCTATCTCGGTCTCGATGTCGCCAGCTCGGAATTCTTCTCGGACGGCGAATATCATCTTGAATCCGAGAATCGACATTTCGCGCCAGCGCAATTTGCGGAATACCTCGAAGATTTGATCGCACGATACCCGATCGTCTCCATTGAGGACGGGATGGCTGAGGACGACTGGGACGGGTGGGCGATTCTGAGCGAGCGGATGCGGAACTCGGTTCAGCTCGTCGGCGACGATCTGTTCGTCACGAATACGGAGATTCTAAAACGTGGGATCGACGCGAGCATCGCGAACAGTATCCTTATCAAGCCCAACCAGATCGGTACGCTTACGGAAACGCTCGACGCGATTACGATGGCGACCGAAGCGGAATACTCTGCGGTCGTGTCACATCGATCGGGCGAAACCGAGGATACGACCATCGCCGACCTGGCGGTCGCGACAGCCGCAACCCAGATAAAGACGGGGTCGCTCTGCCGTTCGGACCGATTGGCGAAGTATAATCAGCTGCTGCGAATCGAGAAGGCGCTGGGCGACCGCGCTGAGTATGCCGGCGCCGGAGCGTTTCCGATTTCGCTTTAAGGTAGCTATGCGACTTCTGTTGGTTTCGCTGATGTTGGCCTTCCTGCTGCTGCAGGGGCGGCTGTGGCTGTCCGGAGACGGCATTCGCGAAGTCCGTCGCCTGGACGCGCAGGTCCTCGCTCGAACTGAGGAGAATAACTTGCTCGCTGCGCGTAATTCAGCATTGGAAGCGGAAGTACAGAATCTCAAGCAGGGGCTCGCTGCAGCAGAGGAAAGGGCCCGGACGGAGCTCGGCATGGTTGCCACCGACGAGACGTTCTACCTGATCGCGCCCTATCAGCCGACGGATTAGCGCCGTCGAAGCAATACGTACACCGCCCCGCTACCTCCATCTCTTGCACGCGCCGTTACGAATGCGAGCACCTCGTTCCACTGTGAAAGCCAGCGTTGAACGTTGCCTTTGAGAACCGGGCCACCCGGACCCGAGCGCAGCCCCTTGCCGTGGATAACGCGAACGCAGCCAAGTCCTTCGAGCGAGGCCTCGCAGATGAATTCACGCAGCAACTGTTTCGCCTCATAGACGGTCAGCCCATGAAGATCGGCCTCGGCCTCGATACTGAATCGCCCGCGTCGGAGCTGGCGGAAAACTTTTTCGGGAACGTTAGGGCGTCGAAACGCGATCTCCTCGCCGATCTGTTCGAGCTCGTCGCGGAGAACGCTGCCGCGATCGTTGAGGCTCTCGTCCAGCATTTTCTGCCTGACCGCTTTTGCGTCTCGCGGTATCGGCTTCGGTTTTTTCGGCGTAGCAACCCGCTCGTCGCGGCGCAACGGCTTGACGCCCTGCATCGCTCTTGCGAACGCGTCACGATCTTTTTCGCTCATCACGGCCGCGTCTCCTCTCGCCAGGGGGCATCCAGTATAGTTACACGATTCGTGGCGATTCCAGGGACAGGCACGTGCGAATCCTGATTTCCAATGATGACGGTTACCAAGCGAGGGGGCTTCGCGAGCTTGCTGACGGCCTTGCCGACCTCGCCGAAATAACTGTCGTCGCACCGGATCGTAATCGAAGTGGCGCGAGTAATTCATTGACTCTCGATGTTCCGCTTCGGGTCGAGCGCGATGTAGATGGGTTCTATTACGTAAACGGGACACCGACGGATTGCGTCCACGTTGCGATCACCGGGCTGCTCGACGAAGAACCGGACATGGTCATTTCCGGAATCAATCACGGCGCTAATCTCGGCGATGACGTTCTCTATTCTGGCACCGTGGCAGCGGCGATGGAGGGGCGGTTTCTCGGGCTTCCCGCTGTCGCGGTCTCCCTCGCGCTCGAGGAGCGCAATAATTTTGCAGCAGCCGTCGCGGTAATTCGCCAGTGCGTCGCCCGAATGCAGGATGATCCTTTGCCCAGCGATACGATTCTGAACATCAATGTCCCGGATCTGCCGGAATCGGCGCTGCGCGGCACGAAAGCGACCCGGCTCGGGTTTCGCCATAAGGCGGAGCCCGTTATCAAGGCGCGCGATCCGAAGAACTTGCCGATCTATTGGGTCGGCCCGGCCGGCGAAGGACAGGACGTCGGACCCGGCACGGATTTTCATGCGGTCTCCAACGGCTGGATCTCGGTGTCGCCGATCAAGGTGGATCTCACGGACCATGCTGCGATTGGCAAGGTCGATTCCTGGCTGCGCGCTTTTTAGATGGACCAGCGCTCGCAAAGTGGAATCGGGATGACGTCCGCGCGTACCCGCGACCGGTTGATCGAGAGATTGCGTAGCGAAGGGATCGACAACGAGGCCGTCCTGGAGCGAATTCGCGCGACGCCGCGGCATTTGTTCGTTGACGAAGCACTCGCAAGCCGCGCCTATGAGGATACGGCACTGCCGATCGGTTTTGGGCAGACGATTTCACAGCCATATATCGTTGCGTCGATGACCGCCGCCTTGATTCGCGACGTTCCACCGGGCGAGACGCTCGATAAAGTGCTCGAGATCGGCACGGGCTGCGGTTACCAAACCGCCATACTTTCTCCCTTCGTAAAGCACATCTACAGCATCGAACGCATTCGACCGCTGTTCCAGCGAATGAGTGAACGTCTGCGAAGTCTCGGTGTTAATAATGTGACGCTCCGATGCGCGGACGGCTGGCAAGGCTGGCAAAGTCAGGCTCCTTTCGACGGCATCATCGTCGCTGCAGCGCCGCCCGAGATACCGCAGGATCTGCTTGCGCAACTTGCCGATGGCGGCAAGCTGATTATTCCCGTCGGGGGGCGAGGAGCGCAGGGCCTTCTGTGCGTTACCCGTGACGGGGATGAGTTCCGTCGCCGGGAAATGGGGTTGGTCAGCTTCGTACCGCTGGTCGAAGGAGTCGAACGTTGAAAATTTTCTCCGCGCTCTATGATCGCGTCCTGAGATGGGCCGCGCATCCTCACGCGGAACGCTATTTGGCAGGCTTGAGTTTCGCGGAGTCGTCGTTTTTTCCGATTCCGCCCGATGTGATGCTCGCGCCAATGACGCTTGCCAAGCCGGAGAGCGGCTGGCGCTTTGCGTTCGTGACGACGGCAGCTTCCGTTGCCGGAGGTTTGGCCGGCTATGCGATTGGCTGGATCGCGCTCGATGCGATCGAGCCGTTTCTCATGTCGCTGGGTTACTGGGACGGCTACGTCCGCTCCACGGAATGGTTTATGGCATGGGGGTTCCTGGCAGTATTGGCGGCGGGTTTTTCGCCCATTCCTTATAAAGTGTTCACGATCGCGGCCGGCGCGCTGCACATGCTGCTGCCGGCGTTCATTGTCGCGTCAATGATCGGTCGCGGCGGTCGCTTCTTTCTTGTCGCGGGACTCATCAAATGGGGTGGTAAACCGATGGAAAACCGACTCCGCCAGCACGTCGATGCGCTCGGTTGGGTTGTCGTCCTGCTCTGCGTCGCGCTCGTGGTGTATCTTCGTTTGCACTGATTTTCCAGGGCAGTCATGCGCGTCATCCGCTTTCGTCCGACCTCGCGCGTCTCCAGGCTTTCGCTATGGCTAGCTGGCGCTTTTCTGCTCGCCACGGGCTGCACGAGTTCTCTCGTCAACTACGAGGCGCAGACTCACGTCGTTCAGCCCGGCGAGACGCTGCTCACGATCGCCTGGCGCTACCGTCGAGACTATCGGCAGCTTGCGCGCATCAACGGTCTCGATGACCCCGACCTGATCTTCGTCGGCCAGCGGCTGCAGCTTCACGGTACGCCCGCGGCAACGTCCGCGTCGGCGCCAGCCAGCACTGCGCGGTCGCAGTCGCTGCCGCCGCCCGCGATACTGCCGCCACCAACGTGGCGCTGGCCCGCCAATGGCGAAGTCGTAAGTCGATTTGGCGCCGATTCCGGACTGGGGAATGGCATCGGTATCGCGGGGAGTCTCGGCGCCCCTGTTCATGCTGCCGCGCCGGGACGCGTTGTCTACGCCGGCAGCGGTCTGATCGGATACGGGCAGCTACTGATCATCAAGCACAACGACACCTATCTCAGTGCCTACGGGCACAATAGCCGTCTGGTGGTTCAGCAGGGCGACAATGTTTCCAGCGGACAAATGATCGCGGAGATGGGGAACGGTCCGGCACAGCGGCCGCAACTTCATTTCGAGATTCGTCGCAACGGTGTGCCCGAGGATCCGCTGCGCCATCTGCCGCGCTGATCAGGGTGGCGACGGCCCGACGAAAAGCGCTGCCACAACCCGGCGGGATTCGTGTGTCAGCACGTTATAGGTTCGGCAGGCTGCGGGCGTATCCATGATCTCCAGCCCGATACCGCTGGCAGCGACCTGAGACATGAGGGCAACATCGGGGGTCGTCAGTTCAGCGCCCGTGCCGAGCAAAATAATCTCCGGCTCGAGCGAAATTGCGGTTTCGAGATCAGCCAGCTTTAAAAGTCCGGGGGATGGAGGCTGCCAGTCCAGAATAATTCGTTCAGCCGCTACAATAAGATGCTGCCGCAGCCATTCTTCGCCGATGCACACTGCATCGGGTTCCCAGGCGCGGATCAGATTAACGTCGGAGGTTTCCAGCGTGAGTTTCAATGCAGCCTCGAATCGGGTGATTCCCTGCGATTATAGGCGGGAGCGATCCCGCTTGCCGGCAAGTTACTGACCCATGCCTGTCATCGAGCGAAGGTCGAGTGTCGCTGCAGCCGCGTCATGGCGTTGGCCAACGGACGTGAATCCTGTCGTGCAGCGGGTGCTCTCCGCCCGACCGATTCAATCGCCCGACGAGATGGAACTGGATCTGGGTCGATTACGACCCGTCGGTGAGTTTGACGCACTGCAGGGCGCCGTCGACCTGCTGCACCGCCACCGCGAGGATCGCATCGTGATCGTGGGCGACTTCGACGCAGATGGCGCGACCAGCACTGCACTGATGGTTCTTTGTCTCGCCGATCTCGGTTTTTCCAAGGTTTCCTTCTTCGTGCCGGACAGATTCGAGCTCGGCTACGGTTTGACGCCCGAAGTCGTCGAGCGCGTCCTGGATCTCGATCCGAAGCTGCTCGTAACTGTCGACAACGGGGTGACCAGCATTGACGGAGTGCGGGCGGCTCGCGATGCGGGTATCGATGTCCTTGTTACCGATCATCACCTTCCGGGCGACGAACTGCCGAACGCCAACGTCATCGTCAATCCGAACCTGGTCGGCGATCCGTTCGCGGGTAAGTGCCTCGCCGGAGTCGGTGTCGCCTTCTACCTGCTTGCGGAGCTCGGGAGATCGTTGAACAGGCCCGGTTGTGTCGCCGAATATCTGGATCTCGTGGCGCTCGGAACGATGGCGGACCTGGTACCACTCGATCACAGCAATCGAATATTGATCGGCGAGGGCCTGCGCCGGATTCAGGCCGGTCGCTGCCGGCCGGGGATTCGCGCGCTTTGCGAGGTCAGCGCCCGATCTTGCGCCGATGTGACGAGCGAAACGCTGGCTTATCAGCTTGCGCCGCGACTCAACGCTGCGGGCCGGCTAGACGACATGGCGATTGGCGTGCGTTGCCTCACGAGCACATCCGCTGACGAAGCCCGCAAGCTCGCCGTGCGGCTGGACGCACTGAATCGGGAACGACGCTCGATAGAGAAACGAATGCGTAACGAGGCGGCCGAACTCGTCGATGTGGAGGAGCTGGTCGTTGCCGAAGGGTTGCCACCGGTCGTTTGCCTGCACCGCGACGACTGGCACGAGGGCATCGTCGGGCTGGTCGCTTCCAGAATCAAAGACCGTTGCCACCGTCCTGTCTTCGCATTCGCCCTGTCGGGTTCCGGCGCGCTGAAAGGGTCCGGTCGATCCATACCCGGGTTCCATCTGCGCGACGCGCTGGCCGAAATCGACGCGGGCTCGCCCGGGCTCATCGAGCGATTCGGAGGGCATGCCATGGCAGCAGGGTTGACGCTTGGCTGCGACAAACTCGAGCCGTTCCGGGCCGCAATCGAGACGCTCGGGCGCGACCGGCTCGGGCCGGAGCAGCTTGCGCAACGAATTCTGACCGATGGCGAGCTGAACGCCGACGAGTTGACTGTCGACGTTGCTGCGTCTCTCCGGGATGCCGGTCCGTGGGGTCAGGGATTCCCGGAGCCGTTGTTCGAAGGGCGCTTCGAACTCGTAAAGCAGCGTGTCGTCGGCGCGAGACATTTAAAGATGACCGTGAAGCTGCCGCAATCGCAGAAACAGTTCGAAGCTATCGCGTTCAACCGGCAGTCGGACGGATGGCAAGCGGGTGACCTCCTCACGCTCGTCTATCGACTCGGACTGAACGACTACCATTACGGGCCACCGATTCAACTGATCGTCGAGTACATCGAGCAAGCGACCGTCTCTTCGCGGCATTGAGTAGCCGTAGGAGCCAACAACCGATTGCGTTATCATTCGCCGCCATTCTCCGGGCTGCCGCGCGACCAAAATGGAAACGAATCAGGTCAGTACACAGATCACCGACCTCAAGGGCCGCTGCGTTGCCCTCAGGGGGTATCTTTGACTACGACGCGAAGCGGGAGCGCCTCGAAGAAGTCGACAAGGAACTAGAAGACCCCGGCGTCTGGAGCGACCAGAGTCGCGCTCAGGCCCTGGGCAAGGAGCGGGCCTCGCTCGAGGCGACGCTGTCAGCGCTGGACACGATCGGATCGACTCTGAGCGATGCGGAGGAACTGCTCGGTCTGGCCGCCGAGGAGGAGGACTCAGGTACGCTCGCCGATGTCGAGACCGAAGTTCAGAAGATTGCGCAAGAAGTCGAGAAACTCGAGTTCCGACGAATGTTTGCGGGACCTATGGACGGTCACGACGCGTTTGTCGATATTCAGGCCGGATCCGGTGGTACTGAAGCGCAGGACTGGGCCGAAATGCTGTTGCGCATGTACCTGCGCTGGGCAGAGTCGCGCGGATTTGCTGCAGAGATTCTCGAGCTCTCTCCCGCCGATATCGCGGGTATCAAGAGCGCGACCGTGAAGCTCAGCGGAGACTACGCTTTCGGCTGGCTCCGTACCGAGACCGGCGTTCACCGGCTGGTCCGAAAATCGCCGTTCGATGCCGGCCATCGGCGGCATACATCCTTCGCGGCCGTGTTCGTTTCTCCTGAGCTCGACGATGATATCGACATAGAGATCGATCCGAGTGACCTCAGAGTCGATGTTTACAGGGCCAGTGGTGCGGGTGGGCAACACGTCAATAAGACGGAATCGGCAGTACGTATCACCCATCTGCCGTCCGGTATCGTGGTCCAGTGCCAGAACGATCGCTCGCAGCACAAGAACCGGGCGACGGCGATGGCGCAACTCAAGGCAAAGCTCTACGAACAGGAGCAGCAGAAGCGTCGCGAGGAAGCAGATGCTCTCGAAGACACTAAAGCTGACATAGGGTGGGGAAGCCAGATACGCTCCTACGTTCTGGATCAATCGCGGATCAAGGATTTGCGAACCGGATTTGAGACCGGCAATCCGAGCGCGGTGCTCGACGGCGCGCTTGACGGTTTTCTCGAAGAGAGCCTGAAGCAGGGATTATAGATGTCTGAAACACAGAACCAGGGCGAGAATCGACTGATAGCCGAGCGGCGGGACAAACTCGCGAAGCTGCGCGATGCGGAGGTCGCGTACCCGAATGACTTTCGGCGCGACTCTGTCGCGGGCGAGTTGCATGCTGCGTACGATGAGCATAGTCCCGAATCGCTCGAGCATGAAGCCCCGGTCGTCAGCGTCGCCGGGCGGATGATGGCGAAGCGCGTGATGGGGAAAGCCAGCTTCGTCAAGATTCAGGACCGCTCGGGTCAGATCCAGCTGTTCATCGAGCGCGATACCGTTTCTCCGGACGTCTATCAGGCATTTAAATCGTGGGATGTCGGGGACATCGTCGGCGCATCCGGATCTCTCTTCAAGACAAAGACGGGTGAATTATCCGTGCGCGCAAACGAGCTTCGCCTGCTCGTGAAATCGTTGCGGCCCATGCCCGAGAAATGGCATGGCATAGCAGATCAGGAACTCAAGCTCAGACAACGCTACGTCGACCTGATCGTCAGTGAGAAGACACGCGAAGTCTTCAGTCTTCGCATCGAACTGATCCGATTCATGCGATCGTTTCTCGACGCGCTTGATTTTTCCGAAGTGGAGACGCCGATGATGCAGCCGATCGCGGGAGGAGCGCTCGCTCGCCCGTTCGTAACGCATCACAACGCGCTCGACATGGATCTCTATCTCCGTATTGCGCCCGAGCTCTACCTGAAGCGGCTTGTTGTCGGCGGTATGGAACGCGTCTATGAAATCAATCGCAGCTTTCGTAACGAGGGCGTTTCAACGCAACACAATCCTGAGTTCACGATGCTCGAGCTTTACCAGGCGTACGCCGGCTACGCCGACTTCATTCAGCTGACGCAGAACCTCGTTCGCGAGGCAGCCAGGACGTTGCTCGGAAGCGACCAGGTCGAATATCAGGGTCGCAGTTATGATCTCGGCGCGGCTTTCGAAGAAACGACGGTGGAAGACGCGCTGCTACAGCATAATCCCGATCTCACGGCGGATAGTCTGCGCGACGTCGAGAAAATGCGCGTCGCCTGCGAAGCCAATGGTATCGAGACGCGTCCCGAGTTCGGCGCCGGCAAGTTGCAGATCGAGTTGTTCGAAAAGACCGTCGAGCAGCATCTTGTCGGACCCGTTTTCGTTACCCGGTACCCGTCCGAAGTCTCGCCTCTGGCCCGATCGAGTGACGCCGACCCGTTCGTTACCGAGCGTTTCGAGCTGTTCATCGCCGGTCGTGAGATCGCAAATGGATTCTCCGAGCTCAACGACCCCGAAGATCAGGCCGAGCGGTTCAAAGCGCAGGCGCAGGCGAAATCACGCGGTGATGCGGAAGCGATGTTTTACGATGCGGACTACATCCGGGCGCTCGAATACGGGCTCCCGCCCTCGGCCGGCCTGGGTATCGGGATCGACCGGCTGGTCATGTTTCTGACCGATTCGGCGTCGATTCGTGACGTTATTCTGTTTCCTCATCTGAAGCCCGAAGCGAACGACTGAGACGGTCATCGTAAGGCAGAGACTCGCGCCGCAACGGTGAGCCCGGTTCGGATTCGAGAAAGAGCGGCGATTCCAGGCCAGCTAGCCGAACGAGTGCAAGCAGCTCGACAGCGTTTTCGGATGCGGCAGCGCGCAACACCTCTCCCACGATTTGACCGCTATCGTCGATGACGGGCGAACCCGTATCGGGTGGCGTTGCAGACTTCGACGAGAAACGCTGAATTCTGCGCTTCACGCTGCCGAGATTTTGCGTACGCGCGATGATCTCCTGCCCGGGGTAGCAGCCTTTGCCCGTATCGAGAGCCCCGAGCAGGTCGAGATTCAGCATCTGCGGTACGAAGCGCTCTGCGAATTCGACCGGCAAACTCGGTATTCCGAGCGAAATCTCGGCCGCCGTGGCTTCGTCTTCAGGGCATTCCGGAAGCCCGGCCGTAAGTGCTTTCAGGGTCTCGTTGGGGCCGATCACATGAATGAGCTCGGGCCCGATCCGCAGCCATTCGAGTCCACCCCCCGCTGCAGTCCGGCCGGGTTCCGGGCTGAGCTCGACGCCGCCATCGGCGAGCCACTGCGACGAATCGCCAATGAGTGCGCAGACGCTCCGGTGCCGGCTGTCGTCGCGAAGGGTAACGTCGTCGCGAAGAACGAATCGCGACAAGTCCGCAACGGTCCTTGCGGCCGATTCTCGCGTTGTGGTCAGTAGCCAGCCATTCTCGACCCGCAGCAGACGAAACAGCGCTTTCACCTTGCCGGACGGGCTGTGCCATGCACCCAGCGTGAACGACTTCGCCGGCAACGCGAGCAGGTCACAGCTTAGCTGCGCATGCAGGAAAGTGCTCGCGTCGCGCCCACCGACCGTCAGAATGGCAGTGTCGCTTAACGTGGCGAGGCAAGGGATCGACGACAATGACATGGTTGCTCGAATTGAATCTGCAGCGCCCCCTTTTAGCAGCTTTCGATGCCGGGTCAAGCATCTTGCGATCCGGTTGAGCTCGCCGCCGGGCCGTGACGATCAGGATGCGGAATTCGCGTAAATCTGGCAGACTTGCGTCATGCGAAAAACGCAGAAAGAGGGCTCCGGAGCCACAGAGAAAGCGCTTCCGGAGTCGGTAGCCGCGGGCCGGCAAGAACCCGAAGAGAATACCAGGCCGAAAGAGATCGGTGGTCCGAAAGGGGCCGAGCCGACTCGGTATGGCGACTGGGAACGTGCCGGCCGCTGTATCGATTTCTAGCAATGAGCCGTTCTGCGACTCTCGTTTCACCCTAAATCAAGGAATGTAGCTATGGACAGGGTCGAACGGCCTTTGTCACCGCACCTGCAGGTTTACCGCCCTCAGATCACGAGTGTGCTGTCGATAGTGCATCGTGCGACTGGCGTCGGGCTTTCAGCCGGTCTGGTGGTACTCGTGTACTGGCTCGTGGCACTGGCCAGCGGCTCCGCCGCCTATGATGCGGCGGCTGCGATTCTCGGCTCCGGTTGGCTCAAATTCTGCTACGCCGGCTGGTCTTTCTGCTTTTTTTATCATCTTGCGAACGGAATCAGGCATCTGATGTGGGATATCGGACTCGGTTTCGAAATGAAGCAGATCAATGCGAGCGGTTGGCTCGTATTGATCGTTGCATCGATCGCGACTGTCGCATTCCTTTTCGCTGCGATCCTGTAGGAGTGACCCAGTGAGTCTCGTTACACCGTTAAATCGCGTTCTCGGCCTCGGTTCCGCCAAGGAGGGCGTCGAGCACTGGTGGGGGCAGCGCCTTTCCGCAGTCGCGCTCGTGGTCCTGGGCCTCTGGTTCGTTCTCGCGCTGATACGGCTCGAGGACATGAGCTATGCGAGCGTTGTCGACTGGTTGCAGGCCCCGGTCGCGAGCATTCTGATGATCCTGAGCCTGCTTACCGCGATCTATCATTCGAAGCTCGGCGTGCAGATGGTTGTCGAGGATTATGTGCATCAGCCCGCACTGAAAGTTTCCACGCTGGTTCTTTCTGTGTTCATTCACATTGCTGCGGCCGTCGCAGGCGTGTTCGCGGTACTGAAGATCGCGCTGGGAGCCGTCGGATGAGCGGTGACTACGAGTTTATCGATCACAGTTACGACGTCGTCGTTGTTGGCGCCGGCGGTGCCGGGCTTCGGGCAACTCTCGGGCTCGCGGAGCAAGGCTTGTCGACGGCCTGTATCACTAAAGTCTTCCCAACGCGCAGCCATACCGTCGCAGCGCAGGGCGGGATCAGCGCTGCGCTCGGGAATATGGGCGAGGACGACTGGCGCTGGCATATGTACGATACGGTCAAGGGATCGGACTGGCTCGGTGACCAGGATGCGATCGCATATATGTGTAAAGTCGCTCCGGCTTCCGTGCTGGAGCTCGAACACTACGGCGTGCCATTTTCGCGAACTGAGGAGGGCCTGATCTATCAGCGCCCCTTTGGCGGAATGACCACGCATTTTGGCGAGGGTACGGCACAGCGGACCTGCGCCGCCGCGGACCGCACCGGGCACGCGATGCTGCATACGCTCTACCAGCAGTCGCTGAAGCACGATGCGGAATTCTATATCGAATATTTCGCCGTCGACCTGATCATGGAAGACGGTGTTTGCCGCGGTGTCGTTGCTCTCGACCTGGCCGAAGGCCGTCTGCATCGTTTCCAGGCCAAGTCCGTAATACTTGCAACGGGCGGTTACGGACGCGCCTACTTCTCCTGTACCTCGGCGCATATTTGTACCGGTGACGGCAAT
The DNA here is from genome assembly GCA_024638465.1 of Rhodospirillaceae bacterium. Lineage (GTDB taxonomy): Bacteria > Pseudomonadota > Gammaproteobacteria > Steroidobacterales > Rariloculaceae > SMWC01. The sequence continues at coordinate 30,740 of JAHEKF010000023.1, forward strand.
GCGATGGTCCTGAGGGCCGGCTTGCCCTTGCAGGACCTCGAGTTCGTGCAGTTCCATCCGACCGGCATCTATGGCCCGGGCATGCTCATCACGGAAGGGTCGCGTGGTGAAGGCGGTTATCTGACCAACTCGGAAGGCGAGCGCTTCATGGAGCGCTACGCGCCGAATGCCAAAGACCTGGCCTCTCGCGATGTCGTCAGCCGCTCGATAACGATCGAGATTCGTGAGGGCCGTGGTGTCGGTCCGGACAAGGACCATGTGTATCTTCATCTGGAGCATCTCGGCACCGATGTCATCGAAGAACGCCTCCCCGGAATTGCCGAGACAGCCAAGATCTTCGCGGGTGTCGACGTCACGAAAGAGCCGATCCCGGTGCTGCCGACAGTCCACTACAACATGGGCGGCGTGCCGACGAACTATCACGGGGAAGTCGTGACCGCGGACGACAACGGTGAGGAGCAGATCGTTCCCGGATTGATGGCGGTTGGCGAGGCGGGTTGTGTCTCGGTGCACGGCGCGAACCGGCTCGGGTCGAATTCGTTGATCGATCTCGTCGTGTTCGGACGCGCCGCTGCGATTCGCTGTGGCGAGCTCATCAAGCCCGGCGAAGGTGACCGCCCGCTGGCCGAAAATGCGGGTTCCGAGGCGGTCGAGCGCATCGACAGGCTCAGAAATGCGAACGGCTCGAAGTCGACGGCAGATCTTCGGCTCGCTATGCAGCGCGTGATGCAGAATCACGCGGCCGTGTTCCGTACCGGGGAATCGCTACAGGAGGGAATCGACCTGCTGGAGCCGATTTTCGCGGCTTTCGATGACGTTTCCGTTGCGGATCGGTCGCTGATCTGGAATACGGATCTCATCGAGACGATCGAGCTCGAGAATCTGCTGTTGCAGGCCATGGGGACGATCAAGTCGGCGGCGAACCGGACCGAGAGCCGTGGCGCGCAGGCTCGCGAGGATTATCCGGATCGCGACGACGAGAACTGGATGAAGCATACGCTCTGCTGGGTTTCCGATGACGGTGAGGTTCGTTTCGGCGATCGTGCAGTGCAAACGGATACGCTTACGGACGAAGTCGAAGCTATCCCGCCGAAGGCGCGGACCTACTAGCGCGGCCGACCACCAACGAGGCACTGAGGACTACCGATGGCAAAGTTCACGCTCCCAGCGAATTCGAAAGTTACGCGTGGCCGGGCCTTTCCCGCAGGCAGCGACGCGACCAATACACGAGAATTCGTTGTGTACAGGTTCGATCCGGCGAGCGGCGAAAATCCGCGGCTCGATACTTATCATGTCGATATGGATCGTTGCGGGCCGATGGTGCTCGACGCACTCATCAAAATCAAAAACGAAATCGACCCGACTCTGACTTTTCGTCGTTCCTGCCGTGAAGGCATATGCGGTTCCTGCGCGATGAATATCGACGGTACCAATTCACTCGCTTGCCTGAAGTCGATCGATGATTGCAACGGGGCGGTCAAGATATACCCGCTGCCGCACATGTCGGTCGTCAAGGATCTCGTGCCGGACCTGACCAACTTCTACGCGCAATATGCTTCGGTCAAGCCCTGGCTCGAGACACAGACGCCCCCGCCGCCGGATCGCGAGCGGCTGCAATCGAAGGAAGATCAGGAGAAGATCAATTCGCCGTCGGCCTGCATTCTCTGCGCCTGCTGTTCGACGGCCTGTCCGAGCTACTGGTGGAATTCCGATCGTTATCTCGGCCCTGCTGCGTTGTTGCAGGCTTATCGCTGGATCGTCGATAGCCGCGACGAAGCCACGGGCGAGCGACTCGATGCGCTCGAAGACCCGTTCCGGCTCTACCGTTGCCACACGATCCTGAATTGTACGAGCGCTTGTCCGAAGGATCTGAATCCCGGTCGCGCGATTGCTGAAATCAAGAAGCTCATGACCGAGCGACGTCACTAACATCCGTGTATGTCTGACGAGGCCGCGAAGCTCCGTTGGCGCTGCCGCCGGGGGATGCGGGAGCTGGACGCCATTCTGAAGAATTTTCTCGCGACGACCTACGATTCGCTCGACGACGAGGATAAGGCGCGATTCAGCGCATTATTGGAGCTTCCCGATCCCGATCTGCACGCTTATCTTGTCGGCAGGAATTCTCCCGCCGATGCGCCCCTCGAACGATTACTCGCCCGAATTCGGGCGGATTTTCACGCTTAGACCGCGGTCGTCAAGGTTGCTATGTGCCTGGTGGTGGGTGCTGCACTGCGTCGCCGGCAGCGGCGGCCTGTTGCTGCCGGTCGTGGGCGCTTTTCGGCTCCTCGTGGTCGCCGCCGTCGTGCTGCATGCGGTCTGCTGCCCGCCGCGCCGGCCGCCACGCTGGGTCGGTCATGCGAACGGCGTCTGGTCGCTGCCGGGTCATCGCGGCGTGCCGCTGATCGCGGCCCGGGGGACCTGCGCTGGCAGCTGGTGGGTCGCGCTCGTGCTCGGCCCACCGGGCAGACGAACCCGGCTGCTGCTGCTTCGGGATCAGCTGGAGGCGCGCGAATGGCGGCTATTGAAAGCCGCGCTGCGGGACAGCAATCCCGCGGTTGGCAACGCTCGCGAGGCTCAAAGCGCTGTAGAATAGGGATTAAGTTGAATTCGGTCACAAATCGGGCGCGAGGACGGTCTACTCCCCCCGAACAGGTCGAACTTTTGGTGTTTTATGGGGTCTACCGAAAAGGATACTAAGCAGCCCGCGGCAGAGCGTCCGCAGAGTGAGCGTGCGGCCGATCTGGCGCTGATTAAACGGGTACAGCAGGGCGACAAGTCATCGTTCGACTTGCTGGTGATTAAGTATCAGCACAAGATTATCAAGCTGATAATGAGGTATGTAAGAGATCCGTCGGAAGCACTCGATGTGGCCCAGGAAGCTTTCATCAAAGCGTATCGAGCGGCGCCGTCGTTTCGGGGGGATAGCGCTTTTTACACGTGGCTATATCGTATTGCGATCAATACCGCGAAAAATCATCTGGTTTCCGCTGGCCGGCGTCCGGCATACTACGACCTGGACTTGCAGGATCCGGAGCAATACGAAGTCTTTGCGAAACTCAAGGATCTGGACACGCCCGAAGCGTTAACCCTGTCGGAGGAGATCAGGCAGACCGTCAATAAGGCGATACACGACTTGCCGGAGGACCTTCGTACGGCGATCCTGTTACGTGAGATCGAAGGTATGAGCTACGAAGAGATTGCGCAGACCATGGAATGTCCCGTAGGCACTGTGCGATCGAGAATTTTCAGAGCGAGAGAGTCGATCGACAAGCGAATCAGCCCTCTGCTCTAAGGTTGAGATAGAAGATGTCACGAGAAATCGAAGACCAGATGTCGGCTTTTGCCGACGATGAATTGTTGGCCGAGGAATGCGAGTTTCTCGTGCGTCGTCTAGAGCGCGATACCGTGAAGCGCGAGAAGATGCTGCGCTACGCCGTCATCGGGGCGTCGATTCGCGGCGATTTGCTCGGTCCTGATCCCGACGTCTTGCGCAAGCGCTTGCGACAGACACTGGACGGTGTGAGTCTCGCGCCCGCACCGGCAGCTGCGACGCCAGGACCCGGAGCTCGGTTGCTGCGTCCTCTGGTGGGCACTGGAATTGCCGCGGCAGCAGCGGTCGTTGGCCTGCTTGCCATCTATAATTCAACGCAGGTTGGTTATGACGATGCCGCTCCGGCGATGGCTTCCGAGCAGGCGCCGGTCGATGTGGCGGCGCCGAGCTACGTCGTTCCGCAGGACGCAACCGTCAATCTGGTCGTATCCGACGCTTCAAGCCGGCCTCCGGCGCGTTTGACGAATTATCTCGTTCGTCACGGCGAGTACGCGATTGGAATCGGTCGCACATCGATCCACTCGAATGTTGTGAGTGGCCGTGATGCAGGGCTGGTCGACCAGCCGGAATCCGCGGAGGACTAGCGCGTGCGGCGTTTCGGAATGACTCCACTCGTTGCTGGCGGCGTCGCGTTGCTGGTTACGATTCCCGCGATCGCTCAGGATGCGCAAAGCTGGCTCTCGCGCATGAGTATGGCGGTCGAAGAGCTGAGTTATCAGGGCACATTTCTGCATATGCAGGACGGCAATGCCGAAACGCTGGAGATCGTTCATCTCAATGACAACGGTCGCGTGAGTGAGCGGATTCTTGCGCTCGATGGCGTCGCCCGCGAGATCATCCGTCAGGAAGATGAAGTTCAGTGCATTCTTCCGGATCGTCAGGCCGTGCTGCTCGAGGAAAGGCGCGAAGTCAGTCCGCTGGTATCGGCGCTTCCGAACTATTCTGATGAACTGCTGCGCCACTACGAGTTCGCACTGCACGAGACCGATCGTGTCGCCGAGCGGCGGACACAGGTCGTCAGTATCGTTCCGCGCGACGGTTACCGATACGGGTACAAACTCTGGCTCGATGAGGAGACGGCGATGCCCCTGAAATCGCAGCTCGTTGACGACCAGGGTACCGTTCTCGAGCAGATCCTGTTCGCGCAGCTCGAGATCTCCGATTCGATACCCAGAGCTGCGGTTGAGCCGACGATAGACACCGAAGGATTTCGGCTGTTCCGACCCAACCAATCGGTCGAAACTACCGATGAGACGCCGCTATTGCGAGCCGCAAACGTGCCGGAGGGCTTCGCTCTCTCGAACGAGTCCAAGCGGCCGATCGCGGGATCCGAATATCCGGTCGAGCACCTCGTCTACTCTGACGGCCTGGCGATCGTATCTGTCTTCATCGAGGATCCACAGAGCGATACCGACGTCGTCGAGGGCCATTCCCGGGTCGGCACTGCCAACGCGTTCTCGTTGAACGTGAGCGGTCGGCAGGTCACGGCGGTTGGCGAAGTGCCGCAACGAACGGTCGAGTCGATCGCGACATCCTTGCGGCCGCAGTAGAGAAGACCTCACCACTGAATGAGAGCCGAGGAGCAAATGCGGACGCGGGCTCGCGTCTGCGCGCGTAACACAGCGGGCCGGGTTGATCTGGAGTTCTTGGCGGCCAAAGGTTGTCGAGGCTGCGAAGGTGCATGTAACTGGTTCAGGCGGTCGGCGGTATCGCGGTTCAGCGTTTCGTCCGACGAAGAGTACGCAGTGGGTCAGCGCGTTTTCGTCGAACTACCCGCGCGATACGTCCTTTACGGGGCGGCGCTATTGCACGGTCTTCCGTGGTTGTCCTTGCTCGCCGGCGCGTCTGTCGGCGCGCTCTGGGGAGGCTCGGATCTGAGCTGCCTCGCCGGCGCTGCTACCGGGCTTGCCCTTGCAGCAGTTGCGGTCGGCCGGTTGCAGCCACGACTCCGGTCTGTGGCCGAAGCTCATCTTTGCGTACTGCCGTACAAGTGAAGATCCTCAATCTCTACAGTCGGCCGGACTGCCATCTCTGCGAAGAGCTTGCCGAAGCGCTTGCGCCGTTGCTGCGAGGAAGAGCGGAAGTACGCGTCGTCAATATCGACCAGGACCTGGAGCTGAAAAAGCGCTATGGGTTACGCATACCGGTGTTGACGGCCGGCGATACCGAATTGTCGGAATTTCCGCTCGACGTTGCTGCTGTTGAAGCTTACCTGGACTCAGGCGACGCCACCGCCTAGACGCGCTTATGGATCATATTCGAAATTTCTCGATCATCGCTCATATCGACCACGGCAAATCGACGCTCGCGGACCGGATGATTCAGCTCTGCGGCGGCCTGAGTGAGCGGGAAATGGCGGATCAGGTACTCGATTCGATGGATCTGGAGCGCGAGCGGGGCATTACGATCAAGGCGCAGAGCGTTTCGCTCGATTATCAAGCGGCCGACGGTCGAACTTATCAGCTCAATCTGATAGATACACCGGGGCACGTGGATTTTTCCTATGAGGTCTCGCGTTCGCTTGCTGCGTGCGAAGGCGCGCTCCTCGTCGTCGACGCCGCACAGGGCGTAGAAGCGCAAAGCGTGGCAAATTGTTATACCGCTATCGACCAGGGTATCGAGGTGCTTCCGGTCATCAACAAGATCGATCTTCCAGCGGCTGATGCCGACAGAGTCGCGCACGAAATCGAAGAGATCATCGGTCTCGACGCGCAGAACGCGCTTCAAATAAGTGCGAAGACGGGCTTGGGGGTTGGAGATGTTCTCGAGCGAATTATCAAAGATATTCCTCCACCGGTGGGTGACGTCGATGCGCCGCTACAGGCTCTGATCATCGATTCCTGGTTCGACGCATACGTTGGTGTCGTCTCGCTCGTCAAAGTAGTGAACGGAACAATGCATCGTGGCCGTAAGATCGAGATCCTGTCGACAGAGCGAACCTATGGTGCGGATCGGCTTGGCGTATTTACGCCGAAAATGAGCGATCGCAACGAACTCAAAGCCGGGGAAGTGGGCTATGTCATCGCCGGAATCAAGGAGATCAACGGCGCTCCGGTCGGAGATACGATCACCGATGCGGGCACGGCCGATCCGCAGCCGCTGCCGGGGTTCGAGCGTGTGCAGCCGCGAGTGTTCGCAGGTCTTTTCCCGATCGTCTCTGACGACTACGAAACATTTCGCGAGGCGCTCGAGAAACTCAGGCTCAACGATGCGGCGCTGCATTTCGAGCCGGAGGGGAGCGCCGCACTGGGATTCGGCTTTCGATGCGGGTTCCTCGGACTCCTGCATCTCGAGATCGTTCAGGAGCGGCTGGAGCGGGAATACGGTCTGGAGCTGATTTCGACCGCACCGACTGTCGTCTACGAAATCGAAAACGCAACCGGGGACATCGTCAAGGTAGAGAATCCGGCGGAGCTGCCCGAGCGAAATCAGATCCAGGAAATTCGCGAGCCGATCATTCTTGCGACGATACTGGTTCCCCAGGAACATGTGGGGGCGATAATAAAACTTTGCGTCGAGAAGCGCGGTGTCCAGAAGCGCTTGCAGTACCTCGGCAACCAGGTATCTCTCGATTATGAATTGCCAATGGCCGAGGTTGTTATGGACTTTTTTGACAGACTCAAGTCTGTCAGCAGAGGTTACGCATCTTTCGATTATCAATTCCTGAGGTTCGAAGCCGCCGATCTCGTCAAGCTGGATATTCTCATCAACAGGGAGCGCGTCGATGCTATGTCGGTGATCGTTCACCGTTCCGTAGCCGACAGGCGCGGGCGCCAATTGGTCGAAACACTGCGTGAAGTCATTCCTCGGCAGCAATTCGAAGTCGCGATTCAGGCTGCGATCGGAGCGCAAATCATTGCGCGAAGTACTGTAAAGCCCGTCCGCAAGGATGTGACCGCGAAGCTATACGGCGGCGACGTTACGCGAAAGAGAAAACTGCTGGAGAAGCAGAAAGCGGGCAAGCGCAGAATGAAACAATTGGGAACTGTTGAAATTCCACAAGAAGCGTTTCTCGCCGTGTTGCAGGGGGGCAGAAAATGACCAATACTCCGCCCCGTTCAGCCAGCCGTAAATTGGGAATGCCGTAGTGGATTTCGCTCTGATTCTCGTCGTTGCGACGGCCCTTTCGGGATTGATTTGGGCGCTCGACGCGATGCTGTTCGGCCGCAAGAGGGCCGACGGTGCCCGAGAGCCGATAATGGTCGAATACGCACGGTCGTTTTTCCCGATTTTGTTGCTGGTGCTGGTTCTCCGGTCGTTTTTGTTCGAGCCCTTCCGTATTCCCTCGGGATCAATGATGCCAACTCTTCTCGAGGGAGATTTCATTTTTGTGAACAAGTTCGCGTATGGACTTCGTCTCCCGGTTATAAATACGAAGATATTGGAGGTAGGTGAGCCCGAGTACGGCGACGTTGTCGTATTCAAGTTGCCGTCAGATCCTCGTATTAACTACATCAAGCGGGTGGTAGGACTCCCCGGCGATGTCGTTACCTACGATCAGGAGAGTAAGCAACTGGTGATAAACGGCGAGCCAATCTCCCAGGATCTTCTCGGCAACTATGAGGGCGAATTGGGCCTGCAGGTCGTTCGGGAAGGACTCGGTGATTCTGAGCATCTCTTGTTGCTCACGAGGAATCGGCTCAGCCCTGGTGGAACTTACGAGGTTCCGGAGGGGCATTATTTCGTGATGGGGGACCATCGCGACAATAGTCGTGACAGCCGGTTCGAAGGTGTCCGGTTTATTCCGGAGCATCGTCTGGTCGGGAAAGCCGTTCGTATCTGGATGAACTGGCGATGGCCAGCTGAAGGAGGACCAATATGGAACCGTATCGGCGACCGAATCGATTGAACATCTCGATGTATCGACGCCAGGCGGGGATTACCGCGCTCGGTTTTCTGATCCTTGCGATCGTGTTTGGCGCAGTCGGGCTCGCAGTCCTCAAAGTTACACCGCTCTACGTTCAGGGTATGCGCGTAAGAACCGTTCTGTCCGATCTCAAGACCGAGATGGATGGCGCGGGAACAACCGCGAATAACTTGCGGCTCAATCTCAGTAGCCGACTTTACGTCGAAGGCATTCAGCTCGAACCCGAAGCCGTCAAGATCACGCCGGGAACAAACGGATACAACATACGCGTACAATTCGACAACCGAACGCGATTCGTCGACGATATCTACTTTCTTATTGCGGTAGACGAGCAGACTGAGATTCGTCGGTGACGACTCGGCTCCTCTGGGTCGACAAGAATCTACAGTACCAGTTCCGCGATTCGAGCCTGCTCGAACTCGCGTTTACCCACCGGAGTGCGGCGAAGCACAATAATGAGCGTCTCGAGTTCCTGGGCGACGCGTTTCTTAATTTCTCGATCGCGCGAAAGCTTTTCGAGATTCGTCCCGATGACTCCGAGGGCGACCTAAGTCGTCTGCGGGCTTCGCTGGTAAAAGGTAAGACCCTTGCTGAACTGGGGCGCGAACTGGATATAGCGCCTTTGATTGCATTGGGTGCCGGAGAGCAGCGCAGCGGTGGCTCGAATCGCGATTCGACCGTCGCAAATGCGGTCGAGGCCATTATCGGCGCGGTGCTGCTCGACGGTGGAACGAAGGCCGCCGATTCCTGCGTTGAGCGTTTGTTCGGGAAGCGCCTGGCGAAATTGCCCTCCGCAGAGAGTCTCAAGGATGCGAAGACGAGGCTGCAGGAGTGGTTGCAGGGTCGTGGGCTCGGCTTACCGAATTACGAAGTAGAATCTGTCACTGGTAAACCCCATAAACAAAGCTTCGTGATCTCTTGCGGTTTGCCTGACTCGGGTCTGAGTACGACTGGCCACGGCCGGAGTCGTCGGCACGCTGAGCAGGAGGCCGCGGAACGGATGCTCTCAGAATTGGACAGTGACGGAAAAAACTAACGCACGCTGCGGCTACGTTGCGATCGTAGGTCGACCAAACGTCGGAAAGTCGACGCTATTGAATTCGCTGGTCGGCCAGAAGATCAGTATTGTCAGCGCCAAGGCGCATACTACCCGACACCGGATTCTCGGAGTGCTGAATCATGGGGAGGATCAGGCGATATTCGTCGATACGCCTGGCCTGCAACACGACCGAAAACACGCACTCCATCGTCTCATGGCGAAGACGATCAATCAGGCCATTGCGGACGCCGATACGATCGTGATGCTGGCAGAGGCAGCGAAGTTTACCGCGCGCGACAGGGAACTCGCAGAGTTGTTGCAAGAACGTGGTGACGATACGATTCTGGCTCTGAACAAGATTGATTTGCTCGACGATAAGAGCGCGCTGTTACCGATACTGGAGCGACTCGGTTCAGACTACCCGTTCGCGGCTTTCGTACCGATCTCAGCTCGAAAACAATCCAACCTCGGGCAGCTTTTGACCGAGATCTTCGGTCGGCTTCCGGCGGGTCCACCATTATTTCCGCGCGGGATGATTACAGATCGCTCGCAGCAGTTCCGGATCGCCGAAGTGATTCGCGAAAAGCTGCTCACGGCCGTTCATCAGGAAGTGCCTTACGGTTTGACGGTCGAAGTCGAGCATGTCGGTAGAAAGAGTGAAGATCAGGCGCTCGTCCACGCATTAATCTGGCTCGAGCGGGATAGTCATAAGGCAATAGTGATCGGCAAAGGTGGTAGAGTTCTGAAGTCGATTGGTCGCTCGGCCCGCCTGGAGTTGAAAGAGTTGCTCGGCGAACGCGTTCACCTGGAATTGTGGGTGAAGGTGCGCGAAAGATGGGCCGATAGCGAACGAGAACTCAGACGGCTGGGCTTCGATCTCGGCACATCGTAGTTCGCGCCGCTACTATTACCGACTAAAACAATGACGGAAAGAGAAAGCGTTCAGTTGGAGGATGCCTTCCTGCTGCATCAGCGCGCGTACCGTAACACCAGCCAGATCATCGAGTGCCTGACCAGGGATCACGGGCTGGTTGCGCTCGTCGCGCAGGGATCCCGTCGCCCGAAAGGAGGCCAGCGGGCGATTCTGCAGCCCTTTTTGCCGCTTCGTATCTCCTGGATCAGGCGCGGCGAACTCGGTCGAATGATTCAGGTCGAGCCTCGTGCGCCGGCTGCCGAACTGGACGGCCGTACTTTACTGGCCGGGTTCTATCTGAATGAACTCGTCATACGTTTGCTCGCTCGAGGCGACGCCAATGCGGCCGCCTATTCCTGTTATAGTCGCGCTCTCGTCGAACTCGAAGCCGGGATCAGTACGGCTGCAAGTGTAAGACTCTTCGAGTATCGATTTCTCGAGGCGTTAGGTTACGGGCTCAACCTGAACGACGAAGTAGAGACCGATGAGCCTATTCGCGCCGATGCTCGTTACCGTTTCGAACCCGAGGTTGGCGCTAGATACGTCGAAGGCGATACAAGTGAAGGCGACGTATTTTGGGGACGGGAATTGATCTCATTGCGGGACGAGGATCTGGGGGACGAAGCGAGCTTGCGTGCTGCGAGGCGGTTACTCGCTCGCGCTCTGCAACCTTACCTCGGAGACCGGCCGCTGCGAACGCGCGCGGTCCTCAAGGATCTCGTCGCTGCCGGAGTTGAGCTGTGAGTTCGCGAGCGCCGATTTCGCTTGGCGTCAATGTCGACCACGTTGCGACGCTGCGACAGGCTCGCGGGACTCGTTATCCGGATCCCGTGGCGGCGGCTCTACTGGCGGAGCGGGCCGGCGCCGACAGCATCACCATTCATGTTCGCGAAGATCGACGCCATATTCAGGACCGGGATCTGGAAGTACTGTCGAAGACAATTCAGACTCGAATCAATCTCGAAATGGCTGTCACGGACGCGATGTTGTCGCTGGCTAAAGCCTCGAAACCGGCTGATTGCTGCCTTGTGCCGGAGAGCCGCGAGGAATTGACGACGGAAGGTGGACTCGACGTCGCGGGTCAGGCCGGGAAAGTCGAAGCGGCTTGTAGCGACCTGGAGGCGGCCGGCGTTCGCGTGTCCTTGTTTATCGACCCTGATCCGGAGCAACTCGATGCGAGCCACGCATGCGGTGCGCGGGTTGTAGAACTTCACACGGGGACCTTCTCCGATGCCGTCGACGAGGAAGAGCAGACCAGGGAACTGGCGCGAATTGCGGCAGCGGCGGAGTACGGCTCCAAGCTGGGATTAAGAATCCACGCGGGTCACGGGCTGCACTATCACAACGTCCAGCCTATCGCGGCGATAGCGGAGATCGTGGAGCTTAATATCGGGCACGCGATTGTTTCCCGTGCCGTTTTCGATGGGCTCGCCAAGGCGGTATCGGACATGAAGGCATTGATGCAGGAAGCGCGCTAGCGATGGTCTTCGGTGTCGGCACGGACATAGTCCAGGTCCAGCGAATTGAAGATACCTGGAAACGATTCGGTGAACACTTCTCATCGAGACTACTGCTTGACGACGAGCGACAGCTGTTCGAGAAGACCAGGCGCCACGCCCGATTTCTCGCCATGCGCTTCGCGATCAAGGAATCCGTCGTCAAAGCGATGGGAACCGGTTTCGCAAACGGGATGTGGATTCGCGACGTGGGGATGGTGCCGAACAGGCTCGGGCAGCCGCAAATCATCTACTCGGAACGAGGAAAGGCAATGTGCCGGCGTCTGGGTATCGGTGACGGTCACGTGTCAGTTACTGACGATGCGGGACTCGTTGTCGCGATGGCTGTACTCATGAAATCGGAACCCGCGGAGGGCTGAATTGAATACCTTAGCCTTCGATATCGAGACGATCCCGGACATCGCTCTTGGCAGGCGACTCTACGATGTCGGGGATCTGGATGACGGATCGGTTGCGAAAATCATGTTTTTCAAGCAACGGCAAGCTCGCAACACGAATTTTCTGCCCCTCCCGCAACACCGAATCGTTGCGATTTCGGCTGTCCTCAGGACTCGCGACGATCTCCACGTATTTTCACTGGGTGACGCCGATGCGGAAGAGAAGGAAATCGTGCAGCGTTTTTACGACGGGCTGGAGCGCTATTCGCCCGAACTCGTTTCGTGGAATGGCGGCGGATTCGATTTGCCGGTGCTGCACTATCGTTCGCTACTGCACGGCGTCAACGCCGAGCGGTATTGGGAGACGGGGGGCAACGATCGCGAGTTTCGCTTCAATAATTACCTAAGCCGCTTCCATTGGCGGCACATCGACCTTATGGACGTGCTTGCAGGCTTCCAGATAGGCGGTAGATCTTCACTCGAGCAGATCGCAACGATGTTGGGATTTCCCGGCAAACTCGGAATGAGCGGAGATCAGGTCTGGGGTCGCTATCAGGCGGGAGAGCTTGCGGCGATTCGTGCTTACTGCGAGACGGATGCGTTAAACACCTTCTTGATCTATTTGCGTTTCCAGCTGGTGCGCGGGATTCTCGACGAGAGCCGATATCAGCGCGAACTCGAGCTGTTGCGCGACAAGCTGGAACAGTCAGGCCAGGGGCACTTTGACGAATTTCTCGAAGCGTGGCGGGCGCGCGTTGATGGCGAATAGCGCCGAACCTCTCGAAACTGAAGTAATCGATCTTACCCATGACGGCCAGGGGGTTGCCGATGTCGATGGGCGCCGGATTTTCGTCCCGGGAGCCTTATCGGGAGAGATCATAAAAATTCTGCCGCGTCGTCGTCGGCGGCGTCTGCAGGAAGCCGAGCTGCTCGAAATCGTTGCACCCGCGCCCGCACGTGTCGAGCCTCCGTGCCCCTACTTCGGACGCTGTGGCGGTTGCGCTTTACAGCATCTGCGCTACGACGCCCAGGTGGGCTTCAAGGAGAAAGTCGTCCAGGATGCCTTCTTGCGGATTGCCGGCCTGACGCCGGCAAGCTGGTTTCAGCCGATAACCGGGCCGGAATGGCATTATCGAAGACGCGCACGCCTGGGGGTTCGCTACGTCGCCGGAAAGCACCGGGTACTCGTTGGCTTCAAGGAGCGAGCGACGCGCTATGTGACCGACATGCTCGATTGTCGCGTAATCGAGCGACCCCTGGACCGCCTCCCGGGTCAGCTTGCAGAGCTCATTGGGCGCACCAGCCTGAAGCAACGTTTGCCGCAAGCAGAGCTCAGCATCGGTGAGAATGCGCGGGCCATCGTGCTCCGCGTGCTTGACGAGCCCAGCTCCGCGGATCTCAGCTTGTTCGAAAAATTCGGACTCGAGCACGAGATCGATGTCTATTTACAGCGAGGAGGCCCGGGCACTGTAGAGCCATTGGGCGCGAGCCCGGTGGGCCGGCTCAGTTACCGTCTCCCGCTGTTCGGGGTTACGCTGACGTTCGCGCCAACGGACTTCGTTCAGGTCAACTCCGTGATCAATGCGCAGCTTGTCGCCAGAGTCATCGAACTCCTCGACGTTGCGGACACTGACCGAGTTCTCGATCTTTACTGTGGGCTTGGAAATTTCAGTTTGCCGCTGGCTACGCGTGCCGACAGCGTGCTCGGAGTCGAGGGCGACGCAGGGCTCGTGGCACGCGCCGCACGGAACGCACGCGACAATGACCTCGGCAATGCCAGCTTCATTGCCGCGGACCTTGCGGAGCCCGAGTGGAGCTTTCTTCGTGAAGCCTGGGACCTGGTCGTGCTGGACCCATCGCGGTCGGGTGCCCTGGTTCCCGTTTCACAGATGCGCCGAATGCGCCCTCGCAGAATTGCTTACGTCTCCTGCCATCCCGCGACGCTGGCGCGGGACGCGAAGGAACTCGTCGAATCTCAGGGCTATCGATTGATTGCGGCGGGAATCGCTGACATGTTCCCGCACACGCACCATGTCGAGGCCATGGCGCTGTTCGAACGCCGCTGACGTAATGTCGCTGCTATCATGGGCCGATGTCTCTGGGTCCGCTAATGATCGATCTTCGTGGCACGTCGATTGATGACGAGGAACTGCGGTGGCTCGCATCGCCAGCGGTGTGCGGAGTAATTCTGTTCGCGAGGAACTTCGAGAATCGTGAACAGCTGAAGCAGCTCGTCGCGTCAATCCACGACGTGCGTGATCCCCCGCTTCTCGTCGCTGTAGACCAGGAAGGCGGGCGGGTGCAGCGTTTCGTCGATCCGTTTACCCGGCTTCCGCCTTTAAGCACGCTGGGACATCTCTATGATGTCGATGTCGGCCGGGCATTGACGTCGGCGCGGGCTTTTGGCTGGCTGATGGCCGCGGAGCTGCTGTCCTTCGGAGTGGACCTGAGTTTCGCTCCGGTTGTCGATCTGGATCGCGGACTCGCCGAGGTGATCGGAGATCGTGCGTTGCATTCGAGCGCGACTGCCGTTTGCCAGCTCGCTTCCGCGTTCGCTGCCGGCGCTCATGATGCCGGCATGGCTATCACTGCCAAGCACTTTCCGACGCATGCGGGAGTCATCTGCGATTCTCATATAGAGTCGGCCGTTGACGGGAGGGAGTTCAACGATCTCTGGGACGATCTCCAGCCGTATCGGCATCTTATCAACGGGCGGCTAGATGCGATCATGGTTGCCCACGTCAGCTTTCCGAATGTCGACCCGCTCCCAGCGAGTTTTTCACGGTGGTGGTTGACGGAGCAGTTGCGCGGGCAGTTGAGCTTCGGAGGCGCGATTATCTCGGACGATATCTCCATGATCGCTGCCGAGACGGTGGGCAGCTATGCGGAGCGCGCACGGGCGGCACTGGAAGCGGGTTGCGATATGGTGTTGCTGTGCAATGCGGCTGAGGAGATTCCCGCGGTCCTCGACGCCCTAGATGGATATTCCAGCCCGCCCTCGCAACTGCATCTGATGCGATTGCACGGACGGGGCAAGAAAGACTGGGACACGTTGTGCGCATCGAGTGAGTGGAGAGAGGCCCGTGAGCTGATCCGGTCGCTATCGGCGCGGCCGGAAATCGAGCTCGAAGGCTGAATCGGTGAGCGAAGCTGACGGTCTCACCGACGCTCTGGGCGCGCTGGCCCACGCGACCGAAATTTACTCGGCGGCCGAGGTCGATGCAGCGCTGGACCGAATGGCGGCGGAAATTACGGAGACGGTCGCCGATTCCGATCCTGTGATCCTTGCGGTCATGCAGGGCGGGGTGTTTGCGTCGACAGAGCTCTGTCGGCGATTCGAGTTTCCCTATCAATTCGACTACGTTCACGGTTCCAGATATGGAGATCAACTCGAAGGAGGCGAACTGAACTGGCGGGTACCGCCTTCCGCCGATCTCGCCGGGCGAACGGTCGTCATCGTCGACGACATCCTGGATCGGGGGTTGACGCTGGCTGATCTTCGGCTTCGGCTTGCGAAGCTCGGCGTCAGGAAAGTTTATTCCGCTGTTCTCGTATCAAAGAACTTGCACGACCCCATCGATAGACCCGCTGTCGATTTCATCGGGGTTCAGGCGGACGATATCTATCTCTTCGGTTGTGGAATGGACTACAAGGGTTATTGGCGTGGGATACCGTCACTCTTTGCTGTGAGAGCGTGACGAATAACACGATAGGTCTGATCGCCGGCAGCGGTTTCGAGTCGCTCGGGTTCGTCGTTGCCAGTCGTAGCCCGACGAAGACTCCTTACGGCGCGCCGTCGACCCCAGTTCTAGCAATGACGGTAGGTGCAAGCCAGATCGCATGTATTGCACGTCACGGTGAAGACCATGCGATCCCGCCTCACGCCGTGAATTATCGTGCGAATATCTGGAGCCTGTATCAGCATGGCGTTCGGCGCTGTGTGGCGATCAACGCCGTCGGCGCGATCGATGCATCCTTCTCTCCGGGCACTCTCGCAGTTCCCGATCAATTGATCGATTACACCTGGGGCAGACAGCACACGTTTTTCGACGGTGATGGCAAGCTCGAGCACATCGAGTTCTCCGAGCCGCTCGATCCTGAGTTACGCGGTCGAATCGCCGACGCGATCCTCGCAGCAGGCGGAACAGTCCGCGGGGGGACCTACGGCGTCACGCAGGGACCGCGACTGGAGACCGCTGCGGAGATTGACCGGCTCGAGCGTGACGGTTGCCATATGGTAGGGATGACTGCGCTGCCTGAAGCCGCGCTGGCTCGCGAGATCGGGATGGCGTACGGAATCTGCGCCATAGCCGTCAATTTCGCCGCAGGGCGGCACCCTGACGGCAAGCCGATCCACGCTGATCTCGAGCGCCACACCAGGCGCGGGATGGGTACCGCCCGGGCGGTCCTGGAGGCACTCGTGAGGGATCTCGCGGGCTGAGCCTGACTCTCGAGCAAGCGTTTGTCGGTGTGTGATCCCCGTCCTTGATCGGAACCGAGATTCTCCGCCACCATAGAAAAATCTTTATCTGGGAAGGACCCCGGATTCTAATGAAACGCCTCAGTCGTCAGATATTGGAGCAGATGCTCGGCGAAAGTTCGGAAGGAATCGTTGTCGCCGAGGCCTCGAGTCCGGACTATCCCGTGGT
>JAHEKF010000071.1 GCA_024638465.1 Rhodospirillaceae bacterium
GTCTGAAAACGGCGGAGCTACCCGGAGCCGGGATTCGCTCGTACAATGCGAAGCCGAACGCGCCAGGCCCGGATTCATGCCCGTAATTACACTGCCCGACGGATCAACCAGAGACTTCGCCGAACCCGTCACCGGACTCGAGGTCGCCGAGTCTATCGGCTCGCGTCTCGCGAAAGACGCGGTCGCCATTCGCGTCGATGGTGACTTGCTCGATCTCACGACCACGCTCGACAGCGACGTCTCGATCGAGATTCTCACCCGCGGGTCGCCCGAGGGGCTCGAACTGCTGCGCCACGACGCGGCCCATGTCATGGCGGAGGCCGTGAAAGAACTGTTCCCGGATACCCAGGTGACTATCGGGCCGGCCATTGAGAACGGCTTTTACTATGACTTCGCCCGCGACGAGCCGTTCACGCCGGAGGATCTCGACACGATCGAAACGCGGATGCGCGAGATCGTCGAGCGCGACGAAGCGATTGAGCGCGAGGTATGGAACCGGGATGACGCGGTCGAGTTCTTCAGCAGCCATGGCGAAGCCTACAAAGCGGAGATCATCGCCAGCATTCCGGCGGACGAGAACATCACGCTCTATCGTCAGGGCGAATTCATCGACCTTTGCCGTGGCCCGCATCTGCCATCGACCGGGCGCCTCGGCCGCGCTTTCAAGCTGACGAAGCTGGCCGGAGCCTATTGGCGCGGAGACTCCCGCAACGAAATGCTGCAACGGATTTACGGAACGGCGTGGTCGAACGAGAAGGAACTCAAGAGCTACCTGCACCGCCTCGAAGAGGCCGAACGGAGAGACCATCGCCGCCTTGGCAGGCAGATGGATCTGTTTCATTTCCAGGACGAAGCAGTCGGCGCTGCATTCTGGCACGCGAAAGGCTGGACACTGTTTCGCACGCTCGTCGAGTACATGCGCGAGCGACAAACGGCAGCCGGATATCGTGAGGTCAACACGCCGGAATTAATGTCGCGGGAACTCTGGGAGGCGTCCGGGCACTGGGACACCTTCGGCGATCACATGTTTACGAGCGAGACCGAAGATGAGCGCATCTTCGCGATCAAGCCGATGAACTGTCCGGGTCATGTGCAGATTTTTCGCAGTGATCTAAGGAGCTATCGCAATCTGCCGTTCCGGCTTGCCGAATTCGGCAAAGTTCACCGCTACGAACCATCGGGGGCGTTACACGGACTCATGCGCGTACGCGCGTTCACGCAGGACGACGCCCATATTTTCTGTTCCGAGGACCAGATTACGTCCGAATCGGGAGCGGTCTGCGAGCTGTTGCTCAATATCTACCGCGATATGGGATTTGACGACATCGTCATCAAGTTCGCTGACAGGCCCGAGAAGCGCGTCGGTGACGACGCCGTCTGGGATCGTGCCGAGGCGGCGCTCATATCGGCCATGGACTCGTTGAATCTCGAATACACGCACAATCCCGGCGAAGGCGCTTTCTACGGACCTAAAATCGAGTTTGTTCTGCGCGATGCGATCGGCCGCGAGTGGCAGTGCGGCACACTTCAAGTCGACCTCAATCTTCCCGGACGGCTCGGCGCGACTTATATCGGCGAGGACGGCAACCGACACACGCCGGTTCTTCTGCATCGAGCCATCTTCGGTTCGCTGGAACGGTTCATCGGAATCCTGATCGAACACTACGCCGGCAATCTGCCGTTCTGGTTGGCGCCGACACAAATCGTCGTCGCAACGATTACGTCGGATGCGGACGAGTACGCACTCGAGGTCGTCGACAAACTGCATGCCGCGGGCCTCCGCACTGAGAACGACCTCCGCAACGAAAAAATTAACCTGAAGGTGCGCGAGCACAGCTTGTCGAAAACGCCCGTAATCATTGCCGTCGGCAACCGCGAAGTCGAAAAGAGAACAGTTTCAGTGCGACGACTGGGGCAAAAAGGTCAGCGGGTCATGCCGCTCGACGATGCCGTTTCCGCGTTGGTTACCGAGTCCGTGTCGCGCAACGTGTCG
Source organism: Rhodospirillaceae bacterium (assembly GCA_024638465.1). GTDB lineage: Bacteria > Pseudomonadota > Gammaproteobacteria > Steroidobacterales > Rariloculaceae > SMWC01. Next base: position 1,994 of record JAHEKF010000071.1, read on the forward strand.
GTCGACGACGCCGCAGCGTGACGCTTTACAAAGGAATCCAATGAAAGTTATCAGCTTCGAATTCGAAGGCAGGCCGAGTTACGGGCTCGTAACCGACGACGGCATAGTCGATGCGGGAGACAAACTTCGGGCCGAGTACAACGATCTTCGGGCGCTGCTCGAGGCAAACGCGCTCGAGCGCCTCCGGGATCTCGAGTCGCGAGAAGCGGACTTCGCTGTCGATTCGGTAAAGTATCTGCCGGTCGTCCCGAACGCGCGCAAAATACTTTGCGTCGGCATTAATTATATGGGTCACATAAAAGAAACCGGCCGCGAGCCACCCGACTACCCGGTGCTGTTCACGCGCTTTGCCGACAGCTTTACGGGCCACGATGAGCCGCTCATTCGCCCCGGAGCCTCCAGCGATTTTGACTATGAGGGTGAGCTAGCGGTCGTTATGGGCCGCACCGCGAGACACGTTTCTCGCGATGACGCGATGGACTTCGTCGCTGGTTACACCTGCAGCAACGAAGGCAGCATTCGCGATTTCCAGTTCCACACGATCCAGTTTACAGCCGGCAAGAATTTCTATCGCAGCGGCAGTCTCGGCCCCTGGATGGTCGCCGCCGAACCCGATGTCGATCCGACAAGTTTCCACTTGCAGACTCGAATAAATGGCGAAGTTCTTCAGGACTCACCGGTCGACGACCTTTGTTTCGACATCGGTCAACTCATTGAATATTGCTCGATCTGGACGCCGCTGAACCCCGGCGACATCATCGTTACCGGTACGCCCGGCGGTGTAGGCCGGGTTCGCAAGCCACCGATCTGGATGAAGCCTGGCGATATCGTTGAAATCGACATCAGTGGCGTCGGCGTGTTGCGGAACACGATCGCCGACGAGGAAATGGCATAAGCGCTGCGCTGCGATCGGTCGCTCACGGCTGGATTTCAGTCTTCGCCTTCGCTTGCCCCATAGTCGTCGCACAGCAAGCTGACGTCGACTGGATAGACTTGACGCGCCTCAACGCCGGTGAGGTTCTTCTGGATTTCAGCGGCAGTAGACGCTATGCCGGGTCGGTTCGCGCGGCCGTCAGAATAGACGCAGCGGTCGATGACATCTGGACTATTCTTAAAGACTGCGAAAGCGCCGCCGAGTACGTGCCGAATGTGCTGGAGTGCAAGCTGCTCGAAACGCGCGACGACGGCATGGTAGAAATTTTTCGGCAGCGCGCGAAGCTCACCTGGTTTTTGCCGAGCTTCGAACACGATTTTCGAGTGGACTACGCTCCGCCGGAGCGAATCGAGGTCAATCGCGTCTCCGGCCCCTTCGAGGTGCTGGATGGCACCTGGTGGCTCCTGCCGGGCGAGGAAATGAGCGTTACGCTCGTCTATTCACTGAATTTCGAGCCGGGAATGCCGATTCCCGGGTTTGTCCTCGGACGGATGCTTCGACGCGACGTTCCGGTCATTCTGGCTGCGATCCGCGACCGCTCCGAAGCCCTTTAGCAGCACGACTCCAGTGTGACCGGAGTCACTTCGCGTGTGGACCGCTTTTGCTACGGTGACAGGCTACCGTGAACGCCAGCAACCCCAACCCACCGCGGATTCTGATCTTCGAATCCGACTCCAAATCGCGCTCGGTCGTGCGAAAACTCGTCGTCAATGGCTTTCCCGGCGCTTCGGTACAGGCAAGCAACATGACGCTGGAGGCGGCGGCAGGCGACACGGAGCGGCTGAAAAGCTTTGATGTACTCCTCGTCGGCTGCGATTTGTCGTCGGACGGGTCAGTCGAGAACCCGACGTTCCGAGCACTGCGTGCTCTCACCGCCGATCCCGAAAATCCGGCAGTGATTCTGTTACCGGAAGGCGGTAGCGAGTACACGGCCGTTCAGGCTATTAAAGCCGGCGCATCCGAATACGTACCCAGGCGAATCATGGATCGCGATCAGATCGCTACCGCCATCCGTCGTGCGCTGTCCCGTGTGTGCGAAACGCAAGCGATCAGTGACGATGCGGTCGCCAGCGAAACGAGCACGCAGCCTTTCTTCGGCTATGACATCACGCGGCAACTTGCGCATCATGAAAACGTGTCGGTATATCTCGCTCAAAGCGCCGAGCGAAACGCGGAAGTAGTACTCAAAGTCTTGCACCGCGGCCAGGGCGCCATTTCACGCGACCGAAATTTCGAACGGTTCGTCAATGAGTTCAAGATGCTCCACGATATCGCCGATCGTGCGGTCACGGAAATCTACGACTTCAAGGTTACCCAGAGCTACTGCTATATCGCGATGGAATATTTTCCGCTAGGCCATCTCGGCCAACTACTCGCGCGCGCTGTTACAACGGAAAAAGCGCTGAGTACGGCGATCGAGATCGCTCACGCGTTGTCGATCATCCACGGCGCGGGCGTTACGCATTGCGATCTGAAGCCGTCGAACATCATGCTGCGCGACTCTGGCGCCGTCGCACTGATCGACTTCGGGATCTCCCGCGCCACGAGTCTGGACATACCCGACACGATCAGTGAAGCGATCAGGGGCACGCCGTACTACATGAGCCCGGAACAGGCCCGGGGGCGAGCAGCGGACTCAGCATCCGATCTGTACGCGCTCGGAATTATCCTGTTCCAGATGCTGTCGGGCTCAAAACCGTTCGTCGGCGATACACCGCACGAGATTTTGGATCAGCATTGCACGGCTCCGATTCCGAAATTGCCGGATCGGCTGGGCCACTACCAGCCACTGATTGACAGGTTGCTTGCCAAAGAGCCCGAGCTCAGGCTGAGCAGCGCCCGGCGAACGATCGAAGAGTTGGAAGACGCGCTCGCGAACAAGCCCAAGCTGGACGCCGCGATCGCGAATTAGCTCGCTTTTCAGCCGCGCACAGCCTCCAGATCTGCGAAATCCACGAGGCTGGTATCCGCCAGGTGGGACGGCGTTACGTTGCACAGACTCCTCAGCAATCGAGCAGAGCGACCGGGATCATGCTGCTCCCACTCTGCAAGCATTTGTTTGATCTGTTGTCGCTTGAGATTTTCCTGAGAGCCGCAGAGATTGCAGGGGATGATCGGAAACTTCTTTAACTCAGCGTAGCGCGCGATTGCTGGTTCGGGGCAATAGGCCAATGGCCGAATAACGACATGACCGCCGTCGTCGCTAACCAGTTTCGGGGGCATCGCCTTGATCCTTCCGCCGTAAAACATATTCAGAAACAGCGTTTCGATAAGATCTTCGCGGTGATGGCCGAGTGCGATCCTGCTCGCTCCGAGTTCGTCCGCTACCCGGTAGAGCACCCCGCGACGCAGCCGCGAGCAGAGTCCGCACATCGTCTTGTCCTCCGGTACAACGCGTTTGACGATCGAATAGGTATCTTCTTCGACAATTCGATAATTGACGCCGAGACGGTCGAGATAGTCCGGCAGAATATCTGCCGGGAACTCCGGTTGCTTCTGATCCAGATTGACGGCGATTAACTCGAAGTCGATCGGCGCGCGTGTTGCGAGTGTCATGAGCATGTCGAGCAAGGTGTAAGAATCCTTGCCTCCCGACAGGCAAACCATGACCCGGTCGCCGTCCCGGATCATGCCGTAGTCCGCAATCGCTTTCCCCGCCAGCCTGCGAAGATACGCCTCTGCCTTGCGCAGCGACGCGCCGGTAGCGCCAATACCGGGCTGATCATTCGGTGCGGATTCCGTTGTAACGGGAATTTCCCGCAGTCCATGATCCGCTGTTGCTTTCGTCTTCATCAATCGTCTTCAATGGGTCGCCCGCGGATCGGGCATGATAGCCCAGGCTCCGCGACAATCGCCCGCCGCACACGCCGGCGCTATGATAGCGGCTGGAACGGCGCCCGCATGATGCTGTCTGATTCTTCCATGGCCAAGAAACCCCGCAATCCCATCGCACGGTCGCCGTTGCTCCGCAAGGGGGGTCGTCACGACAAATCAAAATCGTCCAAGCGAATGGAGGACAAGGAATCGCTGCGATCGGAGGTTGCCGATATCGACCGCCGCAATCGACCGCCACAGTCGACCCCATAACGCCTGGCCGGCACCGCTCGACTGAACATAATCCCGCTATCTGCCGCCCGGCTGCAGGCCGGCCGTGGTCACTGTGATGCCAGTCACTGCAACCACGGCACGCATTGCCTAAGGTGACCTGATTCATTCAGGTCAAAACATCGGGATGCCTATGAAACGAAGCATTCTCAGCATCGGCCTGGCTGTCGCAGCTTTAGCGCTGCTTGGGGCGCTAGTGCTTCAGTCCCGACCGGTTCCCGTCGACGTACATATCGCGCATCACGCGGCTATCGCCGATCTCGAACGGACGGCCGACGATTTCAACGCGCTCGTCGATAGTATCGATACGGCATGGGCGAACGTCCAGATGCCGGGTGCGGGATCCCGGACGCTTGCCGCAAGAGTCGCCGAGAGCCCCGCGCGCGTGTCCGCGCAGCTGCTCGCAGTCGAGGGCAGCGCGAGCCAGGAAGCCCGCGTGCAGAATCGCCTAGAAGGCTATTCGATGATGGTCGCGCAAACGGACGAGCTCGTGAACGTACTGTTCGAGGAACAATCGGAGTACGTTCGCGGCGTCGACTTCATCCGCGAATCAGGCCCCGGAATCGTCCAGCAGATGCGCGACATCCGGCTCGATCGCGCGGCGACGGACACGTTTCAGCTCATGCTCGGCACGCTCGATTTCGCGAGTACCGCGTCCGTTTCCAACGATTTCGAGCTCAGAAGGCTGCTTGCCAGTCTCGGCAGAGATCAGCGCATCGACGCGAATATGCCCGGACAGATACAGCGATTGCTCAATGCGGTCGAATCTGTCCTCGACGGCAAGCAGATCATCCAGTCGCGGGTAGACCAGATCGCCGGGACGCCGCTGCCGGCCAATGCGGAAAGCGTTATTCAGGCCGCGGTCGATCTGTATCGAGCGACGTTAATTTCGGTAGACCAGGGAAGGACGCTGCTTGCGATTTACGCCGTCCTGCTTCTCGCCGCTGCCGGTGTCATCGCGTTCCGCCTCAATCAGAGCTATCGCCATCTGAACGAGGCGAATTTCAATCTCGAGCATATGAACTCGTCTTTGGAACAACGCGTATCCGATCGAACAGACGAACTCGCCGGCACGCTGGAGAATCTCAAAGAATCGCAAGTACAACTCGTCCAGGCGGAGAAAATGTCTTCTCTCGGGCAACTCGTCGCCGGAATCAGTCACGAGATAAACACTCCGCTGCTTTATCTTGCCAACAATGCCGTGCTCATTCAGGAACGCCTCGACGCAACGGAGAAATTCGTAGCACGTTGCAAAAAAACATTCTCTTTGCGACCCGAAGATTTCGAGACGAAGAAGGATTTTCAAAAGAAATTCCTTCTCGAGCTCAAGAAGCTGAAGACACGCCTGCGCTCAGAGGAAATCGATGCAGGAATCGAGGAGGCGAAGGATCTGACGCTCGACAGCATCGAGGGACTGAACGACCTCACCGAGATGGCTCAGAGCCTCAAGGATTTCAGTCGGCTCGACCGGTCGCCAGTCGGCAGCTTCGACGTCAACGCAGGACTGGAGAAGAGTCTGACGATTGCTCGAAACGCGCTGAAACACAAAGCGAACGTTCGCAAGTTCTTCGGCGAGCTTCCCGAAATAGAATGCTCTCCGTCGCAGATTAACCAGATTTTCCTGAATATCATTACCAACGCTGCGCAAGCAGTCGGCGATAACGGCGAGATCATCATCACTACCAAGCTCAAGGATGAGAAGCACGTGTCGATTTCGATCACCGACAACGGCTGCGGCATTTCGGAAGAGAATCTCGGCAAGATCCGCGACCCGTTCTTTACGACGAAGGAAGTCGGCACCGGGACGGGTCTCGGCCTCTCTATCGTCGACGAGATCATGCGTGCTCATGGCGGCGATCTGGCGATTGAGTCCGAAGTCGGCAAGGGCTCGACGTTCACGATAACGCTGCCGATTGCGTATTCTGAACGGCCGTCCCCGAACAACGAGGATGCCGGCACGCCGGACACCGACGCTACACCTCCCGAAAAAATGGCCGAAGCGAGTTAGAAAAGCGCGATGCAAGGCCTGGCGAGAACTTCCGATTCGAAACCGCGCTTGCTCTTCGTCGACGACGAGCAGCGAGTGCTGAATTCGATGCGCGTAATGTTCCGCCGCAATTTCGATCTGTTTCTCGCGTCCCATGGAGCGGAAGCTCTCGACATTGTCAGAGAGCAGGACATCGACGTAATAGTCGCCGATCACCGCATGCCGCAGATGACGGGTGTCGAGGTGCTATCGGCCGTCCGAGCGTTATCGCCGCGAACCGTGAGGATCCTGCTGACCGGTTACGCCGACCTCGACGCTGTCGAGGGATCTATTAACGATAGCGAAGTGTTTCGCTTCCTTACGAAGCCCTGCGCTCCGGATCAGCTTCGAGCCACGGTAGAACTTGCCGCATCCGTTGCCCGCGAAACCCGAAACAGCATCACTTCACCGGGCGAGGAAGACAATCTTATCGACATCGGCGAGCCGCTGGCGGAGGACATCGCACTGGTTGAGGATGCTGCCGGACCGGAAGCCGCGGCAGCCACGGCAGCCACGGCAGCCAACGCGGCCGCGACGCAACAACAGGAAACCGCGCTCGCCGAGCAGGCTCATGAAAAGACGACCGTGCTCGAAGAAGCCCCCGTTCCAGCCGCCGAGCCTGCCGAGACGATCGCGCAGCCTGGCACCGGGGACGGCTTTGGAGTCATCGTATTTACCGATGACGAGCACGTACTCGAATCGGTAAAGAATGCCGCGCGTGGCCGTGTTCCTATTTACCATGCAAGAACGATCGTAAAGGTCGTCAATTTTCTCGTGGTGCACCGGCCCGGCGTGCTGATCACCGACATATCCGACGATAAAACCACGATCCAGGCAGTGACAGCACAGCTGAAAGAGTATCTGCCGGAGCTCGTCACGATAGCGATTTCGCAGCATCGCGATGTCCTGGACATGGTCTGGCTGATCAACCACGGACAGATCTTTCGCTTCCTGCGCAAACCTTTGTCGGCCGGCCGGTGCGCGGTCAGCCTTCAGTCTGCTCTTCAGCATCATCGCGAGTTGCTGAAGAATCCTGAGCTGTTGAAACGCCACGAAGTCGAAGAATCCGGCACCGTCAGCTTTATCGACGGTGTCAAAGACAAACTGCGCTCCGTTAAGGAGCTATGGGCGCCGTCATGAGCAACGCACTACCCAACTCGTCGACGAAAGATTCGACCGACACGTTACTCTGGCTCGGCGCACTCGTCGTAGCCGGAGTCGGGATCAGCTGGCTGGTGATGACGCAGCCCTGGAGTTCGGATCCCTCTACGGTCACCACTCCGCCCACCATTTCTCAGCCCGCGTCCCGCACGCAGGAGACCGATCGTGCCCAGAACGCCGATCGTGATGCAGCCTCCGCGCTGAATAACCCGTTGCGAATGGCGCGTCTCGCGCTCGATGCCGGCATGCTGGTCGAGCCCGACGACTACAGTGCCTGGTCGTTGTTTTCACGCGTACTCGAGGACGATCCCGGAAACTCTGAAGCGCTCGAAGGTCTGGGCGAAGTCGCCGGGATTCTCGCCGAAAGAGGCAGCGTGGCACTCGAGCAAGGGCGCGTAGATGACGCGCAGGCTATCGTCGATCGAATTTCCAGCCTGCTTCCGCAGCAGCCGGAAGCGGAACGTCTCGCGGCGGACATCGACGCATTCAGGCTGCGAGTTGCGGAGCAGGAAGCAGCGGCGGCAGCGCGACAGGCGCTGGCTGAAGCGAACACGGTTGAAAGCCCGGAGATTGTTGCCGAACCCGCGAATGTCTCTCTGGCGGATCCCGTCCGGATTGATCCACTGATCGAGATGGAAGCGTCTTTCGAGAGCGCGATGGCCGCCAACCAGCTGCTGGCGCCACGGGACAGCAGCGCAAAATACTTCGTCGAGCTGATGGCGACAACCGCGGCCGACGACGACCGCTCTGTTGCCGCACGCAACGCGCTGTTCGAGGAATTTATCTCTCGCGCTGCCGAATCGTCCAGAAATGGCGATGCGCGTTCTGCGCAGACCTGGATCGACGAAGCAGCGGCGCTCAATGTAGACGAGGCAGCAGTATCGGATGCGCAAGCTTTCCTGAAAGCGCGCCGCATTGAGATGGAGGCACTGAAGCGCTTGCCCGCATCGAGCTTCGAAATCGTACACTATGAACCGCCGATTTTTCCCATGCGGGCGCTACAACGAAATGTCGAAGGCTGGGTCGATCTGGAGTTCGTAGTAACCCGTGACGGGGAAACTCGCGACGTGCAGATCGCGGACTCATCACACGAGACCTTCTTCAGGCAGGAAGCACAGACCGCCGTAGAAGCGTGGCAATTTGAGCCACGAATGTTCCTCGGCGAGCCGATTGAGCAGAGAGCCTTTACCCGCGTCCGTTTCGCACTGCAGTAATCCCCGCACCCCGGGCGAAACGCCTCTCCAGAATCAGTAACGACGACGTCCGCATACCTGATCGGGTAGGATTGTCATACGCTAACCAAGTATTGCTGCGCAGGCGCAGAAATGCGTGCAGCGCGGCAGCCGGAGCCGATGCACAGACCTCGAACCCTTCTCCTGTTGTTCATTCTATGTTGCGTGCTTCCGGGGACGAGCGCCGCCAGAACCCTGCAACAGATCCTGAATGAAGGCGAGATTCGCGTCGGCGTCGTGCTGCGCATGCCATGGGTAATCCGTACGGGGCCGGGAGAGCTGATCGGCTTCGAGATCGACGTAGCGAACGAACTCGCGACCGACCTCGACGTCGAAGTGGACATCAGAGTCTATCCGCAAGAGCGCATCGTCGCGGCGCTCGAAGCCGGCGAGGTCGATATTATCGCCGCGGGGCTTACCATCACCCCAGCGCGCGCGCTGCACGTCAATTTCAGCAACCCGTATTCGACGACCGGGATCTCGATGGCGACGAACCAGGAGACGACGGTTCTCGTCTCGGATCTCGAGGACTTCGATGATTCCGACTACGTTATTGCGACGGTCGCCGGGTCGGACGCGACCGAACTCGTCGCTAGAATCTTCCCGCAGGCGGAATCGAGAGCATTCGAGACGATAGAGGCGGCTTCAGCGGCGCTGATCTCCGGAGAGGTAGACGCCTATCTCGAGGAAGAGCCGATTCCCAGCTATCTCGCGCTCGAGAATCCATCGACAATTAGCGCCCCGCTTACCGGCCCGCTGGTGCAGCGACGGGCGGGCTTCGCAATTAACAAGGGCGATCCCGATTTTCTCGCATTTCTGAATGCCTGGATAACCTCGCGCGAGGCCGACACCTGGCTTCCGACGATCTACGGCTACTGGTTCTCGTCGCTACGCTGGCGCGAGCCGTGAGTTCAGACCGGTAGCATTCACCGGCGTCGGTGACCCGCAAGACCCGATCGACTCAGCCACGGCGCTGCGCTGCGCGAGTGGTTGCAGAGTCATTAGAATGACGACTACTGCCATTGAGGTCTCCTGATGGATTTTCTGCAAGAAGCCGCAATATTTCTCGGTACGGCGATCATCGCTGTCCCGCTATTTCGCCGACTGGGTTTCGGCTCGGTTCTCGGCTATCTCGCAGCCGGTGTCGCAATAGGCCCGTGGGTGCTCGGGCTCATAAGCGATTCGGAAAACATCCTGCATTTCGCGGAGCTAGGTGTGGTGTTCCTGCTCTTCGTGATCGGGCTCGAACTGCAGCCGCAAAGACTTTGGGTCTTGCGGAAACAAATTTTCGGACTCGGGCTTTCACAGGTTGTCGTCTCGGGAGCTGCTCTGTCGGGTATCGGGCTCTTGGCAGGTCTGACGCTCAACGTCGCGATTCTGGCAGGCTTCGGCCTGGCGCTTTCATCTACCGCTTTCGTTCTTCAAATGCTTGCTGAGAAGAATCAGCTATCGACGATTCACGGTCGCTGGGCGTTCGCGGTGCTGCTGTTCCAGGATCTCGCAGTAATACCGCTTCTTGCGCTGATTCCGCTACTGAGTCCGGTAGGCTCGACCGAGAGCGCGTCGGATACCGGAAGTTACCTGATCGGTCTGGCTGTCGTCGTCGCGGTATTCGCGAGTGGGCGCTTTATCATTCGTCATGTGTTCCGCGCAATCGCGAGATGGGGAAGCGAAGAGACTTTTACCGCCGCTGCCTTGCTTATCGTCATCGGCGCGGCGCTTCTCATGGAGTCGGCGCATATCTCTATGGGCCTAGGCGCTTTTCTTGCGGGAATGTTGCTTGCGGATTCGGAGTTTCGCCATCAGCTCGAGGCCGATATCGCACCTTTCAAGGGTCTGCTGCTCGGGCTGTTCTTCATCGCCGTCGGCATGACGGCGAACGTCGGGCTACTGGCAGAGAGCTGGCCAAGCGTCGTCGCAGTTACTGCCGGACTTCTCATCGTGAAGGCGATAATCCTATACTCCTTAAGCAGGCTCTTCGGACTCGATGGAGCCCGGTCGGGCACATTGAGCATGTCGTTGCCACAAGGCGGTGAATTCGCTTTCGTACTTTTCGCCGCCGCACTTGCGAGCCAGGCGATATCGCAGGACGACGCGGAGTTCTTCATTCTCGTCGTTACGTTGTCGATGGCCGTAACTCCCTTCTTGTTCTTATTCAATGAGAGGTACTTGAAGGTCTGGCTGGGCGGAGCCGAGATTCGTCAGTTCGATACGCTTCCTGACACTCCTAATCGGGTCGTTATTGCGGGGTTCGGACGCGTCGGCCAGATCGTCGGTCGAATACTCTCGATGCGAGGCATTCCCTTTACCGCAATCGATCCGAGCGTCGATCAGGTCGATATCGTCCGCCGCTTCGGCAACAAAGTCTATTACGGCGAACCGCACCGCCTGGACATCCTTCGTGCAGCCAGCGTCGACGCGTGCACGATAGTCGTCGTAGCGATCGACGATCCCGAAGACTCACTAAAGACGGTACAGACGATTCGAACACATTATCCTCAGGTCAGGGTTTATGCTCGTGCCCGTAATCGCTATCACGCACTGCGGCTCATGGATATGGGAGTCGAGTTCTTCGTTCGCGACACGCTACTCTCGAGCTTCTCCCTTACGGAAGCGGTACTTCAGGGGCTCGGCGACACAGAGGCCGAGGCAGCGGAATCCGTGAAGATGTTCGAAGAATTCGACCGGACTCTCCTGGACCGCCAACAGGCTGTCATGCACGACGAAACCAAATTCATCCAGTCCGCCAAGGAGGCCGCCGACGAACTTCGCGAACTATTCGAACGTCAGGCGAACGAAGAGATGAAACCGGAGACGGCCCCGGAATCCAGTCAATAAAGCCGAAGGAGAAAACGATTGAGCAAGAACACCGCGCGCGGCTTCGACGGATTTCCAGCGCAGACTGCAAAGTTTCTGACAGAGCTTTCGAACAACAACCAGCGCGACTGGTTCAATGCGAACAAGCACCGCTATGAAGAGCACGTCCTGGAACCAGCGTTGAATTTCATCAACGCCATGGAAACGAGAATCGAGAGACTTTCACCACATTTCGTTGCGATAGCGAAACGCACGGGCGGCTCGCTCATGCGTGTCTATCGCGACACCAGATTTTCGAAAGACAAGACGCCGTACAAGACCAACATCGGCATCCAGTTTCGGCACGAACTCGGGAAAGACGTTCATGCACCGGGCTTCTACCTGCATATACAGCCGAAGAACTGCTTCCTCGGCGCAGGAATCTGGCGACCCGACTCGCGCGCACTTGCTGCAATCAGAGCGAGGATCGACGAGGAATCCGGCGCGTGGAAGCGGGCCAGAGACTCGAAGAAATTCATCGAGCATTTTCGATTGGGCGGCGACACGCTAAAACGACCGCCGCGAGGATTCTCGCCGGAGCATTCTTATATTGAAGACCTCAAGCGCAAGGACTTCATCGCCATCTCGGAGTACCCGATCGGAAGCATTCGCTCGGCAGGGTTTCCCGACGAGGTAGCTGCGCGATTTGCAACGGCCAAGCCGCTTATG
>JAHEKF010000134.1 GCA_024638465.1 Rhodospirillaceae bacterium
CCAGTAGTTCTGCATGCCGGGCACCGGGCCGATCATCGGGTTGCCGTCGGGGCCGAAGGTGAACGGGCCGTTGATCATGTCCTTGATGCCGGCGTCTTTGAGCGCCGGGATGCGCTCGAAGCCGAGCTCGAGGCGCTCGGCGATGTGGTCGAGCTGCGGCTCGAGCAACTCGTGGCCAAAGTCCCGCGGCGTGCCGCCGACCATCCACGGCGTCGCTTTCGGTTCGTAAGTACCGAGCAGCATGCCGTTGCCCTCCTGGCGGAAGTAGATGTTGCCCTCGTAGTCGATGCCGGCCGGCAGCCGCTCGGCGCGCGCCTCGATCTCGGGGATGGGCTCGGTGATCAGGTAGTGGTGCTCCATCGGCTGCACCGGCAGGTTCAACCCGGCGAAGTGACCGACTTCGCGCGCCCACAGTCCCCCCGCGTTCACCACGTGCTCGGCGTGGATCGTGCCGCCTTCGGTGACGACGTCCCAGGTTCCGTCGCTGCGCGGGTTGGTTTCGATCACCGGCGTATTGACGTGGTAGCTGCCGCCGAGCTTCTTCGCCGCTTTCGCATAGGCGTAGGTCACGCCGGACGGGTCGATGTCGCCGTCGAGCGGGTCCCACAGCGCGGCGATATAGCGGCTGGTGTCGATCAGCGGGTGCTTGTCGGCGAGCTCCTTGAGCGAAATGAATTCCTGGTCGAGGCCCATGTAGCGCGCCTTCGAGCGCTCGCGCTTGAGATAGTCGTACCAGTCCTTGTTCGACGCGGCGTAGAAGCCGCCGGTCGCGTGCGCGCCGACCGACTGGCCGGAGAGTTCCTCGAGCTCCTGGTAGAGGTTGATCGTGTAGCCCTGCAGGCGCGAGATATTCGGGTCGGAGCTGATCGTGTGGATCTGCCCGGCGGCGTGCCACGACGAGCCCGAGGTCAGTTCCTTGCGCTCGAGCAGGACCGCGTCCTTCCAGCCGAGCTTGACCAGGTGAAACAGGATCGAACAGCCGACGACCCCGCCGCCGATGATGACTACGCGTGCTTGTGATTCCATAGGGCCTGCCTCGGGCAAATTCTGGTGGCCGTCAGCTTTCTCTGCGGTGCGAAGACAAGCTAACTGTCACACTAATTGTATGGGTGTATGATATTGAGATTGAACCCAGGAGCAAACCGGTAAACTACTCCGCCGAAGAACTCTTGCTATGCATCTGCGAATGCATGGCCGAATCGCTGCCGGATAACTGGCACAGCGCTTACATGGAGGCGACGATCGAGGGCAACGACATCGATTCCCGCTTTCGGTTTTTCCGCTCGGGCTCGGACGAGGAACAGCGCTTCGTCCCGGACAATTCGATCGCGCCAATGAACGCCGCGATGGAATTACAATCGCTGATGCAACGGCAAGGCTCCGACTGGCGCAGGATCAGGGTGACGATATTCGGCGATGGTCGCTTCGAGTACGACACCGAGTAAAACGGTCAGCTTTCGAATATACCAGGGTCGCCGTAGCCGAACTCGAACTCGTGGGAACCGTCGGAATCGACCCGGAGTTCGAGTATCGTCCATGCATCGTCCATGCCCGGATGGGTTTCCTCGGCCAGCGCCTCGCAAATGTCCATCAGCGTAAAATCTCCGCCCGCGTAGCTGGTCCAGCTCTCGTCTCCGGCGAGCCGGTAATGCGTCTTTATCTCCATCGCGTCATCGAAATAGCGACAGCGCATTTTCAACTCGCGCCAGCCTTCCGGCGCCTCGTCGCGCATTATATTCGCCATCGCTTCGATATGCTTTTCCGCCGTCATGCTCGATTCCTGCCCGAATGAAGAAAGGCCAAATTCGCGTCATCGAGCGAATTCCCGGATTGCAGAGTACGAACTATCGGCACCACGCGCAAATCCCTGTCGACGCCAAAGCCTGCGTGCTAGTCCTCGAAATAACGGCGGTAGGCGCGCTCGACCGCGGCGACGACTTCATCGCCGGCCAACTGCAGATTTTCGACCGCGGCGATCGGCGCCGAGAGCAGCGGGTGGTCGATCGCCGGCGTCTGCAGCCCCTGCTTGCGGCGCACCGTTGCGATCGCGCGAATCTCGAGCGGCAACAAATCGAACGGCGCGTTCTTGAACTCGGGATCCCGGGCCCCACCGGTGTCGTCGTTGTTCGACAGGTGATAGGCGCAGGCCTCGGCAAGCGCGGGCGCGAGTTCGTCGGCGTTGCCCCAGCCATCGATCAGCCGCTGGTAGACGCCCGGATCCCGCGCACCGAAGTCCGCGAAGTCGTCGTCGCCCGAATACTTCGAATACAGCCACAGCATGAACGGCTCGAATCTGCGCCGCCGCAAAAAGGCGGCATCGACGGCGCCGTCGACGGTCACCATGCCGAGGAGGATATCCGCCACGGCCGCCGCAAGATCGTTCCGCTCGGTGGCGATGAATCCGGCCAGCAGACAGCCGGCATTTCCCATCTGATTGGTCAGGTTCGGAATATACTGGACGCCGCGCAGAAAATACTTCTTCGAGAAAGACCTGGCCAGCAGCCGCAAGGCCCAGTAGCGGCAAAGCATCGCGTTGGCCAGGTCGGTCCAGCCGGTCTCGACGCCATCGTCGACCGCGACCAGGCCGCGAATGCCGTGGTGGGTAGCCAGTATGCCGAGCAGGTCGGAGGCGAAGTCGAACCCGTTCAGAGAATCTTCGGCCAGCTGCCGGCGGAGGTCTTCATGCACGCCCCGCGCGAATTCCTCCGCGTCCGGCCGCAGCCAGGCTCGATGCAGCTCGAGCATCTTTTGAATGTCGGTCATTCCATCATTTACGTATCGGCATGCGCGACCATGCGCTCCGACATCATTCTAGCCCGTAATTCATCGGTTTCACGCCGCCGAACGCTATTGCGGATTGACGATGTCCACGATCACGCCGAGTTCGCACCCGGGTGGCGCGACCCGATGGTCGAGTACCGCGAGGAGCAATCCCAGTTCGAATTGATGGATCACGGGCCGAATCGACAGGTGCTGCAATCCCGCCGGCAACCGGGCGTAACTGATCATGGCGAGGTATTCGCGCAGTGGCGACAAATTCGGCGCATCCCCGGGCGCCTCCAGGATAGCCCTGATCGCGCGCTCGAAATGCTCGTTGTAAACCCGCTTTTTGAGTCGCACCCGCTCGTGGAGCGCCCCGGCCTTTTCGCGATTGGCGCAGGCCAGGCTGAGCAGCACGAGGTGCAGGTAGTCGTATTCCACCGGGTCGAAATAAGACGAGCCGTACTCCGGTTTGAGCCATTGTTCGACCTCCGCAACGTATTCGGCCAGCACGGTCGTATCCAGTCGGCCGCGCAATGCGAGCTCGGCGTAGGCGAGATTGAGCCTGGCCTGCGCCTTGCACTGGTCCGTGTCGGGGCCGCGCGGATATCTTTGCCGGCAAAGCTCGAATAAATTCTCTTCGAAAGCCCGGTCGATAAACGTCTTGACGCGGTCGGCAAATGCCGTGATCAG
>JAHEKF010000135.1 GCA_024638465.1 Rhodospirillaceae bacterium
CAGCTCGACGGGTGGGCGCTCGGCACTCAGCTGCAACCAGGTACCGTTCAGCTCGGCACGATCCGCCCATGCGGCTGGCGCCGCCAGCGTCGCCGTGACGAGAATCAGCCGACACGGCGCACTACGAAGGCTCACTACCGGTCGGGCTCTTCGCATTCGAGCTCAGCGCCGCCCTCACCGCCGCTGAGCAGCGCATCGCGAAATGCAGCGTAGCCACAGTCCCGTATTTCGGAACCGTCCGCAAGCACCAGCCCACGCGCATAACCCACGTGCTCGAGACGCCGGCTCGGAATCAAGGTTATCGTGATTTCGTCACCGACCTTGATTCGGTCGACATCCACGCCGCGCCGAATGAGATCGTTCCTCGTACCCCAGTCTACGAGCCAGTGCGAAACACTCCCATCCGCCTCCACGACGTCCAGTTCGAACTGCGAGTGAGGATTCCTCAGGTGGAAAGCGGTCAGGGTGCCCGTGATCTCCTGGCGCTTCGTGCGATCGAAGTTCGCGCTCACGGAATGGTGAGCCGATACTCCTTGAGAGACCAGATACGCCAGTACCGGAATGGCTAACGCGAACAGTTTTTTCGAGTACATGATTGCGACAACATCCTTTGACTGGTTCTCGCCCAAGCCCGCTGCCGCGGACTCCTGACTGCCGATATCAGCAGGATAAACATCTCACAAAGGAACGCCCGATCCCACCGTTATGCGCATCCTCTATGGCTCACACCCGAATTGCTATTTGCCAGATCCACATGCCTCCCGCAACATTCAACATCCCGATTCGAAGAAGCATAAGAATGAACTATCTTTCATCGATGAGCCCGTACGCACACTGGGGATTGCGCGCGTCAGTCGCCGCGACCTATCTCTTTCACGGCTCGCAGAAATTTCCGCCGACGGCCCTGGCAGCTAATGTAGGCCTTCCTATGGCTATCGCGTGGCTGGTCGCTTTTGCGGAGATCGGCGCCGCCTTGTGCCTTCTCGCCGGCCCATTCACGAAGGATGTCGTAACGCGCGCAGGCGGACTGCTTGTAGTTACGAACATGCTGGGCGCAATACTGCTTGTTCATGCTTCCGGATGGGATTACCGAACCGGCGGGATGGAGTTTCAGGTTCTGCTGCTCGTCGTCGGGTTCTATTTTGTCGTCAAAGGCAATGAGGCGTGACCTGACACCGCCTCGTCAGCGAATCGGTCCCGGGTCTCTCAGAACGCGCCCATCCGGTAGTTCGGCTTCGACAAAATAAAGACTGTTCGGCCGATAGCCTAACCGACCGACGACCTTTACCGAAGCACCAACCTCGAGCGGCTCGAAATCGAATCCCTGGCGTTGCAGCGCGATCAGAGCCAGCATCTCGACGAGCCATGCCTCGGTACCTTCCGCGCCGTTATCGACTTCCACAACAAATGAGCAATGCGGATTCACCCACTTCACGGCCGCGATGCGCCCTTCTATCGCTACGATCTCGTCGGAGAAATTGAGCGATGTCGAATGATGAGCGGCGACGCTGCATGGCAGAAGAAACGCGGCGACGAACAAACAGCGTATCGGCATACGGAGACCTCTTCAGCTCGCAGGATTCAAGTAGTCCGTGTCGAGGGCCTTGTCCCGCTCTTTGAACTGGGCTTTCATCATCGATACGAACGTGTTAACCGAAGCTTCGGGTATCAGCGTCCGTCGATAGACGATCCCGTGAGCCGCCTCACCGAAACTCGCCGTTACGGGTAACTCTACGCAGCCGACCCGGCCAGCCGCGCGCAGCAAGCTCCGCGGCATCAGCGTTAGATAGTCGCCTTCAGCCAGATAATCGTAGCTGCCCACACCAGCGCTGAGGGTAAGCAGCGATTTCGGCGGACTCAGATTCTGGGCCGCGAAGAAAGCGCCGATCCTAGTTCGCATCGAGTAATGCCGTCTCATCGTGATCCAAGGGTACTGCTGGAGGTCCTTGGCCGACACGGATTTCTTGCGCGCCAACGGATGCTCCTTGTGCGCGGCGACTGCGAAATCGACATTGGTCAGATGAATCGTCACCACCTCCGGATGATGAGGAAAGTCCAGATCACCACAGAACACGTCGAGCTTACCCTCCATCAGTGCGGGCAGCAGCGTGTCGATGATCCCGGCCATACAATCCACGTGGAGCTTCGGGAATTGACGTTGAAGGGAGTGAATGACGGGCGGAAGAAACTCCCGCAGCCAGATCGGTCCCGCGCCTATGTGCAACGATCCACCCGTACCCGATTTGATGGCCTCGAGCTCCGCAAGCGTATGCTCGGCCTCGAGCTGGATCTGACGGCCCCGTCTGGCGAGGAGCTCCCCATAACGCGTCAGTACCACGCCAGTTGCCGAGCGCTCGAACAGCGGCATACCAAGGCGCGCCTCCAGCTGCCGAATGGCTCGCGACAACGCGGGCTGGCTGATGTGGAGTTCCTTCGCCGCCTGGCTGAAATGCAAGTGTTCCGCTGCGGCCAGAAAGTAACGGATCTTGCGCGACTGTATCATCGTTATTCTTCATCGCTCCGAGGGCTGGTAGCATAGCGATTATAACCTAGGGTTATCGAGAGCCGAAAACCGGACTCTAAAGATATCTAAAGCGGGCGATATAGGCGCTTGATCCGGTTGACGACGACGACATCATGATACTTCTGCATGGAACCGCTTGCGCCCGCGAATCGCCGTCGGAAGCATTTTTCGCATCGTATCGTCACGCGAGACGAAATGATGATACAGCGCGGCGGCAACGTGGACGCCGATCAGGATAGGAATAAGACGTTGACCGAAGATTTCGCGGTGCAGCGGATCTGCGAGTCCGTCGAACTGCCGGTATGTCCACCCGAGTTTCTCCGTTACGAGCCATTCGTACCACGCGGTCTCCCGCACACCGGGCAGTCGGAACAGGCCGAAATAATCGGTGCCGCCGCCCTTGCCCAGCCAGCCCGACACCGGAACGAGAATCATGATCGCGTACAGCAACCAGTGCGCGGCCTTCGCGGACCAGCGCTGCCAGACCGGACCCGGCGACAGTGCCGGTTTCGGGTTGAACAGGTTCCACAGCAGTCTCGGCAAGACCAACATCCCGATACTGATGCCGGCCAGAAAGTGATACTGACGCGCGAGCTGAAACCCCGGGGAACCCTTGACCTCGAAGTTGTAGGCGTAGTACACGCTGCAGTAGGAGACCACGAAGCACGCGGCCATCGTCCAATGCAACGTCTTTGCAACGAAACCGTAGCTCAGCTTGTCATTGGTCGCGTTCACGACAGCCTTCCGACAAACGATGGGTTATCAAAGACATGATCGTGCGGTCGTCCTGGCTGGGCTACTGAGAAGGCTCAGAGGCCATCAGGGCCGCGAGACGGGCCTTCAGGTCATCGTAATTCGCCTTCGCATCCGCGGACAGCGCCGTCGCCAGCAGATTCTCGTGCTCGTAAGGATCCGT
>JAHEKF010000002.1 GCA_024638465.1 Rhodospirillaceae bacterium
CGTGAGCACGGTATCCATATGGAAGTACGCTTCGCGACTGTGATGCGGGAGCGCCATGCTTGCACTGAACAGACTCAGAACAATTATCGAAATCTGAATACCCTTACGTCTCATGTTATTGCTCCGACTCATCCCGCACCGTTGAATTCCGGAAAGCACTCATATTCGAAGATCATCCCGTCGGGTGCACGTTCACGATAACCACGGATCACGTACGGCTCCGTGTAGTACGTCGGGTCGTGAACCTCGGCGACGAGAGCCAATCGATCGCCGTCGAATGAATAGCGCTCGATCACGTAAGCATCCGCATCACCGGAGAACGGCATGCCGTTGTGCCACATCAGATTGTCCGGCGACATATGCGTCGTTTTCACGACAAGCGTGTCGTCCTCCCAGTGACCGACCGAGAATCCGATGAGCGACGGCCACCAGTCTTCCGGCGCTTCCGTGCGGTCCATGAAGATGCGTCGCACCATGTGGAAGTGCTCGTACAGGAATACGATCTGATGATCGAGTTGAAGGATTTCCAGCGGATAGGGATCGACGATGCCGAGCGGCACACCGGGCATGATGCATTGCAAAGTCGGATCGCTTTCCCGCGAGAAAGCCTCGAACCGGGAACGCCCCTCCGGCGTCAGCGCTACCGCGTCGACGGGCGGATGCCCGCCTGCAGGCCCGCTGGCCGGGTCCCAGATACCGGAAATATCTGGCGCAGCATTGACCGCGAAACCCATGAATAACGCGGCGATCGCCGCTAGCACTGTTTTGGTCTTCATTGGCTCGATTCCCCCCTGAGGACAGTATAGAGATCGCCCCTCCGCGTTGCTCGATTTAACCAGGATTACGGGCGGCGGCCCGAAGCCCGCAAGTCCTGAATACGGCGCAGCAGGTCCTCGTATTGAGAGCGCTGCTCAGGCGCCAATTCTCGTTCGAGCAGATTATCGCGCTCGAAGGGATCGCCGCTCAGATCGAAAAACTCATGTCTGCCTTCGTGGCGTAGCAGCTTGTAGCGAGCGTTGCGCATCGCGTAGTTCGCGTCCTCTATTCCCAGGAAACTGCCGGAGAATACGTCGACGTATACCCAATCCCGTATTGACGGGATCGCCGGATCGACGAGATAGGGGACGATGCTGACGGCATCGATGGTCACATCGTCAGGCATAACCGCTTCAACGTCGATCTCGGCCATGTCGAGAACCGTCGCGAACAGGTCCACAGAATTCACGAGCGCCTGCGACGTCGCACCACGCTCGACTCCGGGTCCCGACACGATCAGCGGTACATTCACGCCGCCCTGATAGACGGTGCCCTTCGCGCGCCCGCGCTCGAACGGCGCTACGACGGAGCTGTTTGTCGTGCCATTGTCGCCGATGAAGATGACATAGGTGTTGTCGCGAATCTCCGACGGCATTGACTCGAGCACGCGGCCGATCTCCGAATCCATCGCTTCGACCATCGCATGAAAGTAACGGATCGGATTCTCCGAAGTATCCTGCGTCGGACTCAGGTCGGAAAAATCGGATTGCAGCAGCTCGGCCGGCGGCAAATGCAATGGCGTATGCGGCAAGATGTAACTGAGCCACATGAACCAGGGTTCATTGCCCCGCTCTGCAATCCATTCGATGGCCGTGTCGGTCTGGTCAATCGCAGAATGCACGGTCGCCGGCACGATCTCGCCGTTCAGGTTCTTGCGCCACGCAAAGTAGGAATCCTCTCCATGCATGATCACCGAAAAGAAATCGATTCCGGCATTTCGCGGATGTTCGAGCCAGCCGTTGTCACGATCCGCCATATGCCATTTCCCTATCGCGGCCGCCCGATAGGCGTTGTCGGCCCCCGCGGCGAGCGCCATCGGCAGCATGAACTCGGTAGCCGGTAGCCCGCGACTGACGGGGTTGCCGGGATTTCGCCCCATACCCGGCGGCTCCCATGGCGCGTCCGCTGGCCTGGCCGGCGGCGGCGGCAGCGGTCCCGAACCGCCGCCATCCACATGCGGGGCGATCGGGCGGCCGACGCCGGTACGGAAACCGTAGCGCCCGGTCATGATCGTCGCGCGCGTCGGCGAGCAGACAGGCTGCGACCAGAAGTTGCGGAACAACACACCGTTCTCGGCAAGGCTGTCTATTGTCGCCGTGGACGGTGCGCTGGTTTGTCCGACTCCGTAGACGGACAAAGCCTCTACACCCATGTCATCAGCCAGAATCAGCAGGATATTGGGCGCTCCGTTCGCCGGCGGCAGCCACGCGATAGCCATCAGTGCAGCGAGCGGCCGAAATCTCTTCATTGTGGTAGCCCCCGAAGTCCCGCGCCCTTGAGATTACCGGGAATCATACGGCGGCCGGGCCCGCTGCGATACCCGCTGGAGCGAACGTTTGATGTATCCTCGGAGATCACGAAATCGCTAATAACCGCCGGGGGGAAGATGTGAAAACCAGCCTCAAGCTCTTATCGACCACGGGAATCGCGGCAATATTCTCCGCTTCCTTCTCCGTATCCGCGCACCATTCCATGTCCGAATTCGATCGTGCCGTGACGGAAGAAATTGCGGGCACGATGTCGCGAGTATCGTGGAAGAACCCGCATGTGCTATTCGAGATCACGACCGCCGACGGCACCGTTTATCTCCTCGAAGGCAGTGCCGTCAGCTCGCAGCGTCGCCGCGGCCTGACCGGCGACGAAGTATCGGTCGGCGACCCCGTACGAGCGGCCGGATGGCCATCGACGAGGCGCGACAACTACATACAGGTCAATCATATTCTGGTGGAAGACAGCGGTGTCGAGTTGCTCGTTGGCGGCGCGCGCGAACCTCGATGGGCTGACGAATCGATGGGCGGGAACCGGGACGCTCTCGCCGCGTCGAGACCACCCGATACCGGCGCCGACGGCATCTTCCGAACCTGGAGCCAGGGTTCACGCGCGTGGTTTTTCACGGGTCGCTCGGGCTACCAGCTCACTCCGGCGGCGCAGGCTGCCGTAGAGAGTTGGGACGATATCGCCGACAACCCGATCATAGAATGCATCGCCCCCGGTATGCCGGCACTCATGGGAAACCCGTATCCGATGGAGTTCGTACAGGAAGGCGACGATATTCATATCCGTTTCGAAGAGTTCGACGCGCTGCGCGTTATCCACATGGGCGACGATGTGGCCGATCCGGAAACCGTGCCGTTGTCGGATCTCGGTTATTCCGTCGGCCGCTGGGAAGGCGACACGCTCGTCGTCGATACGTCGCGCGTTGGTTGGCATTACTTCAATCGCTCAGGCGCGCCGCAGACGCCGGCTGTCCGGATCAACGAGCGCTTTACCGTCCGGGAAGGTGGCAATCGGCTCGAATGGATCATGACGGTCGAGGAACCCGACACACTGGTCGAGCCTTTCGTTTTTGACGGCTACTTCGTCTGGAAACCCGGCGAAGAGGTCGGCGCCTACGAGTGCGAGCTCGAGGAGTGGGCGTCTACCGAGAACACGCTGACGAACTGATCGCCTTACCGGCGAGATGGCTGTCAACACTTCCTCGATATCGCTGCGCCCCGCCGAAGTCCGGGATGCCGGCGTAATATTGAGATTTATCACGGAACTTGCGGCCTACGAAAAACTGTCGCACGAAGTCGTGACGACCGAAGACGCGATACGCGAGCATCTGTTCTGTGAGCGTCCGGTCGTGGAAGCCATCGTCGCCGAGTATGACGGCGTTCCCGCCGGCTTCGCGCTGTTCTTCCACTCCTTCTCCACGTTTCTCGGCAGGCCCGGAATCTATCTCGAGGATCTTTTCGTCACGGTCGATCTTCGCGGCAAAGGTATCGGCAAGGCGCTGCTGAAACGTCTTGCGGAGATCGCTATCGAGCGCGGCTGCGGCCGTGTCGAATGGGCCGTTCTCGACTGGAACGAACCCGCGATTCAGTTCTACCAGGGCATCGGCGCAGCACCGCTCGGCGAATGGCAGACCTACCGCCTTGCAGGCTCCGCGCTGCGCGATTTCGCCGGCGAATAGGCCGTAAGCGGTCCCTCAATCGCCGGAAGCTCGTTCGAATCGGGAATTACGAACCAGGAAAGCCTGGTGGATGTTATGGGGCAAGCGGTGGCGGAAAACGTCTCTGCGTCGCCTGCTCGAATGCGTAGGCCATACCGATCAGCGTCGGCTCGCTGCAGGCCGTGCCCGTGAAAGTCACGCCGAGCGGCATCGGCGCCGGATCGAAGCCGGCCGGGAACGGGGGTTCTGCCTCGTTCGGCACGAGTCCGAACGGAACGATGACACTCGGATAACCCGGTTTGGCCGCGACCCAGGCGCCGCGATTGGCGGGGAACAAGAGCGCATCGAGATCGTGCTCGTCGAGAGCGGCATCGATACCGTAAGCACCCGTCAATTCAATGTCTTTCGCGCGATCCGCCTCGTAGCGTTCGCGATCCGCCTCCAGATCCATTTCGGCCGAGATCGCGAGCCGGGTCTGCCCGTACGGAATCGCGCCGGATCGTTCGTGTGCGACGTTCCACTCCTGAAGTTCGGCAAGTGTGCTTACAGGCGCACTGTCGCCCAAGGAATCGAGCCAACTGTTGAAGTCGCGCTTCATGCCGTATTTGAAAACGACGGAACAATCGTCGTCGGCTCCCTTCGCACCGTCGGCGCCCGCGCAAACACCCAGGCTCAACAGGTTGCGTTCCGGATCGGGATCCAGCGCGGACGGCATGTTCGCGGGGTCGACGACAACCGCGCCCTGCGCTTCGAGAACGGCGATTGCGTCGGCCATAACCTCCGCCTCCGCCGCCGACAGCTGGCCGGCCAGGCGACTGCTGCCCGGCACCGGGACGGGCTCGTAGAAACCGGCACGCGGTATGCCGATGCGCGCACCTTCGAGGCTGGCCGCATCGAGAAACGTCGTGTAGTCACCGCCGGCCGGCGCTTCGCAGCGATTCGTCGCCGCATCGTTCGGATCGGGACCATCGCCCTCGAGCACACCGAGCAAGATAGCGGCGTCCGTCACGGTACGAGCCATCGGTCCTGCCGTGTCCTGGTCGGCCGTGATCGGGATGATGCCGTAGCGGCTGATTCGGCCGACCGTCGGCTTGATGCCTGCGAGCATGGTCTGGTTGGATGGCCAAAGAACCGACCCTGAGGTCTCTGTGCCGACGTTCGCCGCCCAGAGATTGGCAGCAGTACCGATACCGGAGCTCGAACCGCCTGTCTCCATGACGGGCCAGATCTCCGTCTCCGCGACGCGCGGGTCGCGCCGCGGCTCGTACGGATTGAATGCATAGCCTCCCAGCGGGCTGAAGTTGTCCGGCGATTCGAATGGTGCGCCGGCAACCCAATTGGCGAGCTCGGTCAATACCGTCTTCGCGATAATGATCGCACCGGCCTCACGCAGATTGGTGGTCAGTGTCGCGTCATAGGGTGGTACGAGACCGTCGAAAGCGAGCGCCCCGCCCGTTGTCGGCATGTCGGCCGTGTGGATGTTGTCCTTGAGCGCAACGGGGATGCCGTGCAACGGCCCCCGCAGATTACCTTCGGCGCGCTCTCTGTCGAGTCTGTCGGCTTCGGCGAGCGCGTCTGGATTCACGGCCAGGGTAGGGTTGAAGCGATTCTCGTAGATCGCAATACGCGTCAGGTATTGCTCCGTCAGCGAGCGCGACGTCAGCCGACCCTCCTCCATGGCCGCCTGCATCTCCGGGATCGTCGCTTCGATAACGTCGAAGCGCGGGATGTCGCTCGCGACGAGGATTTCGACATCCTCGGTCTCGCAAGCCGCGAGCAGCAAGAGCGCCACCAGCGCAGCGAACAGCTTCATGGTCATCGTCGTGCCCCCGGTCTTCCTGTTGAGCGATCTTATCGCGGCTGAACTCGCTGCTACAGGGACGATGACGCAGGCAACAACGAGCCGGCCGGGTACCCGCATTCATCCGCAGCCGGCGGTCGGGCGATCAAGCGGCTTCGATGTGGCTTATTTTTGCGGGCTGTGTGTAGCGATAGAACGTGCAGAGTTCGTGATTGACACCGCTGCCGATGTTCCACTCGTCTACCATCGGTGCGATCTTGCGACAGTACTTCGCCGCGTAATGATTGGCATCCTGATAGCGCGTGAGCTCCTCTCCGCTCAGCCCGGAATCGAATCGAGTCAGCCCGAACAGCCAGCGATGCACGCTCGGCGTAATGCTGCTCCCTTGCCGTTGCAGCAAAAGCTTCGTGCCGATGTACTTGTCGACCTCGGCCTGCAACTCCATCTCGAGCAAGGTCACTGACTTGTCGGCTGCCGCGTTCCAGGCGTAGTACATGAAATGACTGACGCCCTCGAGCGCGGTCCAGAAATCCGCGAGGTTATTATCATCGAGGCGCGACGACGGGTCGTTGTCATTGAGCCGCTCGACGAGCATGCGATCGAGATAGAGAGAGACTGACGCGTCATCGTCGCCTTCCGCGATCAGGAGCTTCTCATCGACTTGTCGGCCACCATGATCGAGCTTGTCGGCAAGGTTAGCGTCGGTCGTCAGGAAATCGTAGACGTCATGCGACACTTCCAGCGCGTAGACGTCATTGAGCAGAGACTGGAGTCGGGCGAGAACCATTCTGGCCTACTGCCGCGGTTGCGTATCGAGGCCGCTCGCAGGTTCGACGCCAAGAGAGCGAAGCAGTCGTTCCGCGCGCTTACTTCCGGTCCGCAGCCAGAGTTCATAGAGACGCAAAACATCCTGATCATCGTTCGACTTTGCTTCGTCACGAATGTCGTTCAGTACGTCGACGAAGTTCTGGAACTTCTCTGCGAGTTCCGTGAACACAGTACCGAAAGCTTCACCGCGTGGCGTACCGCGAACATGTTCTGACAGCGAGTCGTAGGCCCCACCGCCCATATGAACGTAGTAGTCCACATCGACTACGTGGCGCGCGAGGCTCTCGGAAAAAAAGCCGGCAATGAACAACGATATGTCGCCAAGACGCTGAAGAACGAAGACGCGCTGCCGCACATCGGGCGTTTCCGCAGCTTCAGCCAGCATCAGCGCCAGCGGCTTGAGGCCGATTCCCGCCTGCGTCTTCTCATAAAGCGCTTCGGAGCGAGCGAACAGTGTAAGAAGATTGACGACGTAGTGCGCCGTATGATCCTGAGCACGGACGCCCTGACGTTGCATCGCCTGACTGACGGAATCGCGAAAGAATTCCTGAAGGCTGGCGACAGGTCGGACTCGATCAACGCTACTTCCTTGCACTACGTCTCCTTATCAGCACTCTCTCTTATCGACTGCCAATCGTTGACGAAACCTAAGTAACGACTTTCAGTATAGAAAGCAATACGCCGTTACTCATGACTTAGATCACGTTTTGGACGAATCGTTGCGGGAACCTGGACGCGATTTGGCAGTCGAACGGCGCATCGCGGATCGACCACTCTCCGATGCGTAGTAAGCCTTCTATTGGTCTCGTACCTGCAATTCTCCTGGCGGGACCCACGAACGCGCGGCGCCCGCTCAACTCACGCATTCTGGTTCGCCTGAGCCGTCTTTCACCCGGAAGCCGACCTTTACGAGAATTAGTTCCTGTGGCCATGGGGGTTTTAGACTAGAATTCGCGAGTAAGTTGTTGACTCGGTAGCCGAGCCTGACTTGACGCTGCAAATCGGTCTTGTTCTAGCCATCCTGGCGATTTCGCTGGTGCTTTTCGTCAGCGAAAAGCTGCGGATGGATCTCATCGCGCTCATGGTGCTCGGGATGCTGGCCGTCACGGGCCTGGTGACTCCACCCGAGGCTGTGGCCGGGTTCTCCAATGCCGCCGTTATCGCCGTCTGGGCGATGTTCATCCTGAGCGACGGCCTGACCCGCACCGGGATCGCGAACGTTATCGGCCACAACGTGTTGCGCCTCGCCGGCCGCAACGAGACGCGCATGATCGTCGTCATCATGCTGACCGCAGGCGGGCTGTCGGCATTTATGAACAATATTGGCGTCGCGGCGTTGATGCTGCCGGTCGTTGTCGATATCGCGCGCCGAACCCGCATCCCCGCATCTCGACTTCTGATGCCGCTGGCTTACGGCAGTTTGCTGGGCGGCCTGACGACGATGATCGGAACGCCGCCGAACCTGCTGATCAGCGGCTCACTGGAAGCCGCGGGTGAGACATCGTTCGCGCTGTTCGACTTCACACCGATAGGCGGTGGTGTACTGGTCGTCGGTACCGTCTTCATCGCCCTCTTCGGCCGACACCTGCTACCGCGAAAAAAGCCCGAAGACGATATCCAGCGCCGCAGCCAGCGAAATCTTCGAACGCAGTACGGGCTGCAGGCGCGCGCTTTCGAAATGCGAGTGCCGGCCGATTCGATCCTCGTCGGCAAGACCCTCGGGCAGAGCCGCATCGGCGTCGCGACCGGCCTCATCGTGCTCGCGCTCGAACGCGGCCGCAACACCGAGGTCATGCCGTCGCGGCAAACCGTACTGCAGGGAAACGACAAACTTCTGATCCAGGGTCGTCTTGATCGTTTCCACGAGTTCCAGCGCTGGAGCGAGCTCGTCATCGAGCGAGAGGCGCCCGTGCTGCAGGGACTGATGGCGGGACAGGTCAAGCTCATCGAAGTCACGGTCGAAGAAGGCTCGAACCTCGTGTCCGAACTGCTGCATCACTCGGAGTTTCGCGAGACCTACGGCGCCAACGTTCTTGCGATACGTCGTGACAAGCTCGTGCGCCGCGTCAACCTCTCGCATGTACCGTTGCGTCGTGGCGACGTCCTGCTCCTGCAAGCCGATGCCGACACTGTCGACGATCTCGAACGTGCGCCGGATTTTACCGACTTCCGTGAAGTGACCGAGGAAGAGCTCAGCGAAGTCTACCGCCTGCAGGAACGAATCTTCGTCGTCCGCGTGCCGCGTGAGACCCAGCTCGCGGGTGACACGCTCATGCGCAATCGACTCGGCGATGCCTTCGATTTTCGCCTGCTTGCACTGTTTCGCGAAGGCGAGCTCGTGATCATGCCCGAGCCCGATCAGTCACTGAAAGGCGGCGATCTGCTCCTGATTCAGGGGCGCGAAGAGGATCTCGACGTGCTCCGCGGCCTGCAGGAGCTGGAGATTCAGCGGGGTGCGCCGAATCTCAACACGCTGGAGTCGGAGCGTCTGAGTCTGCTCGAAGCGACACTCGATCCCCGCTCTTCGCTTGCCGGACAGCCGGTTCCGGACATCGAGTTTCGCGAGAAGTACGGACTCGAACTCGTCGCAGTCTGGCGCAACGGCGAAGCAATCAGAACGAATCTGGATCAGCTCGTTTTGCAACTCGGCGATGCTTTGCTTCTGCTGGGGCCGCGCCAGCGGCTGGTTGCGCTCGAACGCGATCCCGATTTTCTTATTCTGACCCCGGTTACGCAGCGACCGGTCGACACGGCGAAGGCACCGCTGGCCGGCAGCATCATGCTGGCCGTCGTGTTCTCGGTGCTGATTGGCTGGCTGCCGATATACATCGCGGCCGTGATCGGCGCGACACTGATGGTCCTGACAAACTGCCTGACCATGGAGGACGCTTATCGCGCGATCGACTGGCGGGCGATTTTTCTCATTGCAGGCATGCTGCCCCTGGGAACGGCCATGGAGCAGACGGGAGCCGCACAATTTCTTGCCGAGCAGACCATGGCTTTGCTCGGCCCGTTGGGCCCCTGGTGGGTCATCGGGGGGCTCTATCTGATCACTGCGGCCGGCACGATGATCATTCCGACCGCCGCGCTCGTGGTACTGATGTCCCCGATCGTGCTGTCGGCGAGCGGCGATCTCGGCTTAGCGCCGCAAACGGCCATGATGGCGGTTGCCATGGCAGCATCGGCCAGTTTTACCAGCCCGATCTCGCACCCCGCGAATATTCTGGTTATGGGCCCGGGCGGTTATCGCTTCGCGGATTACTTGAAGGTCGGATTGCCGTTGACGGCGGTCGTGTTCGTCGCCGTCATGTTGCTGCTGCCCCTCTTCTGGCCGCTCACGTCTGTGTAACGCTCTTCGCGCATGTCTTCCATGCGGACGATCAACGCCTTGAGCAACTTGCGGCAATGCGATCGTATCTCCCGATCCCAGTGGCGCCGGTTGAGATACGCGGGGCCGTTGAGCTCATAGCTGGCCTCGAGCAACACCAGCGCGTCTTCGTCAAGAGGCTCGAGTCGCCAGCCCAAGCGCAGGCGGACCCGGCACGGCGGATCGAGCAGACTTTCGTAAAGCGTCAGCACGACGGGGCGCAGGCACTCTACAACCCGTCCTCGTCGAGTGACCGAACCGCGTTGCTGCGCGTATAGCTGGCCGACCTTCGGCAGACCATCGGGATCGGCGAGCCAATCGGCCGAACCCCAGCGATTTCGGGCCAGCGTCTTCACGAGTGCCGCGAAGACATCGGTGATTGGCGCACTAACGCGCGCCTCGTGTCGCTGCCGAAGCACCGCAATCTCCCTGACGACGTCCGTTTCGTCCGAGGTACCACGCTAGCGGACCAGGCAGCGGCCGGCGAGCGCCATTACCGCCTGATCAGGTCAGATTGCTGTCTTGCTTCAAAGGCTCAGGGCAACAATATGGTCGAGCTCCGGGTTTGACGCCCTTCGAGAGCACGATGCGCATCCGCAGCGTCTTTCAGGGCGAAACGCTGACCAATCTCGATCTTTACGTGCCCCTCGCCGACAACCTTCATGAGTTCGCCCGAGCCCCACTCGAGATCCTCGCGCGTCGCGATATGATTCGGCAACACCGGCCGTGTGGCATAGAGCGAGCCGCGCTTGGCCAGTTCGAGCATCGGCAGGCAGTCGACCGGCCCCGACGCGTTACCAAAGCTCACGAACAGCCCGCGTGTCCGCAGGCAGTCCAGGGACGTGGTTAAAGTGTCCTTGCCGACGGGATCGTAGACGACGGCTACACCCTCGCCGTTCGTGAGTTCGCGCACACCGGTCACGATGTCGCTGTTCGAAAGAAACACTTCCTCGCAGCCGTGAGCCAACGCAAGCTCACGCTTCTCTTCGGTACTGACGACACCGATGACGCGCGCGCCGAGATGTTTCGCCCATTGGGTTGCGATCGTGCCTACACCACCGGCCGCTGCATAAAGGAGAATCCAGTCACCAGGCTGAACTTCATAGGTTCGCTTGAGCAGATACCACGACGTCAATCCCTTGAGCATCATGGCGGCCGCCGTCTCGTCGTCGACGTTATCGGGAAGCTTGACGATGCCCTTGGCATCCATCACACATTCTTCGGAGTACGACTGCGGCGGGGCCGACATCGGGTATGCAACGCGATCACCGGGCGCAACATGGTCAACGCCCTCGCCGACCGATACGATCGTTCCGGCGGCTTCGCCACCAAGTCCGCTCGGCAGCTGAACCGGGTACATTCCCGAGCGGATATGGGTATCGATGTAGTTCACCCCGATCGCCGTGTGCGCGACACGCGCCTGGCCCGGACCGGGATCGCCAAGCTCGACCTCGACGAACTCCAGTACCTCGGGTCCACCGAATTCTTTCATTCTTATTGCATGCGTCATGACATCCTCTCTATCGATGGCGCCGATTGCACGGCCGCCTGACCTTAATTCCGAGCGCAACGATACAATATCCTATGGCCGAACACTTCATCATCGTCGGCGGCGGGCAGTCAGCAGCTCAGGCTGCCGTGACGCTGAGGCAGAAAAAATTCGATGGTCGGATCACGATTGTCGGGGAAGAGCCTCACCTGCCGTATCAGCGACCGCCGCTATCGAAACGATATCTGGCGAAAAAACTCGAGCCCGAGCGACTCAGCATCCGGCCCGGCCGTTTCTACGCGGAAGCGGACGTCGATCTGAAGCTCGGCGTTCGCGCAGTGGAACTCGACCTCGACAACAAGCGCGTCCGCCTCGGCGACGAAAGTGAACTCGTCTACGACGGTCTGCTCCTTGCAACCGGCAGCCGCGTTCGCGAACTCGACGTACCCGGCCACGATCTGGACGGCATTTACTATCTTCGGACGCGCGATGATGCCGACGCGATCAGTGCTCATCTCGGTCCCGGCAAACGCCTCGTGATCGTGGGCGGCGGTTATATCGGGCTGGAGGTAGCCTCAGTCGCCGTTTCGCTCGGCGCAGAAGTCGTGGTTCTCGAAGCGACCCAACGCGTAATGAGCAGGGTCGTGTGCCCCGAAGTATCGGCTTACTATGACCGAAGGCATCGCGATGCAGGCGTCGAGTTGCACTACGGAGCGAGCGTGGCAGCCTTCCATGGCCACGACAGTGTCGACGCAGTCGAGATCGATTCCGGAGAATCGTACCCCTGCGACCTCGTTGTCGCGGGTATTGGGATTTCTCCGCGAGTCGAACTGGCTGCGAAGGGTGGACTTGCGGTCGACAACGGCATCGTCGTTGACGATTTCGCGCTCACGGAGATCGAAAGCGTGTTCGCGGCCGGCGATTGCACCTCCCACCCGAGCGCTCATGCCGGGAGGCACATCAGACTGGAATCCGTTCAAAACGCCGTCGAGCAGGCC
Source organism: Rhodospirillaceae bacterium (assembly GCA_024638465.1). Classification (GTDB taxonomy): domain Bacteria; phylum Pseudomonadota; class Gammaproteobacteria; order Steroidobacterales; family Rariloculaceae; genus SMWC01. The sequence goes on from JAHEKF010000002.1 coordinate 12,454, forward strand.
AGGACGGCGGCATCCGTATTCCTCGGCCAGAGACTGCCTTATGCCGAGGTACCGTGGTTCTGGTCGGATCAGTACGATATCAAGCTGCAGATCGCCGGCTTGTCGGGCGACCACGATAGCGTCGTTATGCGCGGCGACCCGGACAGCGGACGGTTCGCAGCCTGCTATCTCCGCGGCGGATTGCTGTCGGCCGTCGACGCGATCAACTCCCCACGGGATTTCATTGGCGGTAAAAAGCTGATTGAAGCGCGATCGCGGGTGGACGCGAGCCGTCTCGCCAACCCATCCGTCAATCTCGCGGAACTGGTCTAGCCGCGACGGATTCGTCGCGTCACCGGCTCCTGCTTATTCGGCTGCGAGGCTGGTCGTCGTGTCTGACCACTGCAGGAAGAAGCGTGCATCAACGTCCCCGGGACCGCGTTCCTTGTCGAACTCGGAGATCTGATAACTCTCTACCGCAGTACCCTGTCGCGCGATGAAGTTGCCGGTTGCGCCGGTCACGATCGCGGAACCCCCCTCGGCCGGTCCTGCGGTTGGACGATAATTCTTCGGCCCTTCCCAGGGACGATCGAGATACCAGACCGGGATAAGAGTCTCTTTGAGGAACGGCCAGAGATTGCTGTCCGCGCTCACATAGAACGATCCTTCGCCGGCTATCGTAACGAGCCAGTCATCGTCAACGATGATACCGCGGGTCAACATTTCGGAACTTTCGGAGAACTGGCTCACCCGGCTCGCGACGCCGACCGGCGCATCGTCCTGATCGTGCAGAACAATCACGCTAAGCATCGAGTCGCTGATCGTCTCTTCCCAGAGTTCCGGAATCGACTGCGGATGTAGCGGCAAGCGTGTCCGGCCGCTGTGCGTAAACGCTATTCCTTCCGATAACGGCGAGCCGTAAGAGAGGACGCGCGCGTTGACGCCGGCGATGGCACCGGAGTCCGCCGTATACGGGTTGAAGTAGATGCCGAGGGCGACGAGCGCGAAGCCGGCAACCAGTCCCAGAAGTAACGGGCCGAGCACTCTCATCGCGGGAACTCCGACGTCGTTCGAAGATTGATCGTTCCTCGCAGATCGCCAGCCTCGCTCACGCCGGTGATTGCCCATCGTTCGGTATAGGATCCGCCGAGACCGTCGAATTCATCGCTACCGCCCGCGACTCGTCCCGAGACGGATTCATCGCCTCCGAGCATCATCGCGACTTCGCCGCTCCAGGCACGGCCATCGATCCTGCCCGCCGCAGCAAGCTCACGATCGAGCCCGCCGGGATCTGACGCGCCGATCAAACGCATTGTGCCGCGGCGCGGAATCGTCAACGACCAGGCGGTCTCGCCGGTATCCTCGGCGGGGAAGGAATGCCGCGCCGCGATACCGATGACGTTGCCTTCGATGTCGCGCAGCTTGAAGTGCTCGACCAGCAAAGAACTCGCCATCTCACTCGGCAGATCCGCTCCCTCGGGATACGGTCTGGCCCTGAGCCCCATCTCTGGCGTACCTGTGGTCGCGATACGGTCGACCGGGAAGCGAACGACGAAATCCTCCACACGGCCGCCATTGTGTGCGACGGTTGTCAGGGATGTCGCGCGAGCCTGATCGACCCACGGGTAGAACCACGCGGCGCCCGTCGCGGCGAAAAGCCCGAGGAATACCCCAGCAAGGAACGATGATTTCATCGGCTATTAGCTTACTGATAGTGCCCAGAACGTAAAGTATCCCGGGTCCGCATGCCAAATACGGTAACGGAATTCACAAAATCGGAGGTAGGCGGCTTAAATCTGGTCAAAATAGGCCTCAAGATAGCGCTCGAACGGCTCTGCGTCGCGGGCTTCGAGCGCCGCCGCAGACTGCAGCGATTCCGCAGCGATTGATTCGAAGAACGCTCGCTTGTCCGCCGGCAGGCGCAGGCTTCGCAAGTAATCCGTATGAGCCGTCGTTGCCGTCAGCGCATAGTCGACGAAGCTCTGGCCTTTCTCGCGCATGTCGGCTACCAGCTGCGCCGACGGCGTCGCATCCGGATCCAGAAACGCTTCTTGCTGCGCGTCAACTGCGGCGACGTAGCCTTCGCCGTCCCGGTCCAGTACCTCAGCCACCGCACGAACCCGGTCAGCCATCTCAGAGCCCCAGTCTCTCAGCGTCACGCTGCCGCCATCGCGCGGCAACGCCAGTCCCGGCCGCCGGCCTTCTCGCGCTACGCTGAGATCGCGGGAGTCGATCTCGACTTGCTCCTTTGTGTCTATCGGCGGGCTTTCTGCGAGCAGACAGTAGATAAGCAGCGCTTCCACGAAACGCATCTGCGGTTGATTGATACCGACCGGGTCCTGCATGTTCAGATCGAGCGTTCTCACTTCGACGTAGTCGATGCCGCTCTCACGCAAGCGAACGGTCGGGGGGCTGTCGCCGTCGGCCGCCGGCTTCGGCCGGATCGAGCTGTAGTATTCGTTCTCTATCTGCAGCAGATTGGTGTTCAGTTGCCGATAGCTGCCGTTGACCCTGACACCGATCTTTTCGTACTCGCCGCTCGGTGTCGTTACGGCAGCACCCAGAGCATCGGTATATTCGTCGAGTGAGTTCGCCGAGATCTGCAGTCGTGACTGCGACTTGTTGCGATAACCGATATCGCTCATACGCAGCGACGTGCTGAACGGCCCGTACCAGGTCGATGAATCCAGTTCGTCGAGGACTTCGTGCCCGCCGGGGCAGAAGGATTTACACAGCGCCGGGGAAGCGCCGAACAGGTAGATAAGCAACCACGACAGGCGCCGGTAGTTGCGAACCAGTCCCATGTAGCTTGCGGAGACGAAAGTCTGAACGTCATCCTCTACTCCCAGCCGGTCGCTATACGGTCCCCAGAAATCGGCCGGCATGGAAAAATTGAAGTGAACACCGGAGATAGCCTGCATCGCCCGCCCGTAGCGATGGCCGAGTCCGTGCCGGTAGATGGTTTTCATACGGCCTCGATTTGACTCACCATACACCGCTATCGGCAGATCCTGATTGGGATTGACAATGCAGGGCATGCTGGGCGCCCAGAGCATCTCGTCGTCGAGGTTCTGACACACGAACGTGTGAATGTCACAGAGGAACTGGAACGTTTCCCAGTTCGTCGGATACGGCGGTGTAACGAACTCGAGCTGAGCTTCTGAATAATCCGTGGTCAGGTAGGGATGCGTCAGGGTTGAACCGAGGCTCACTGGGTGCGTGCGCCTGGACAGTCGCCCCCGCGCATCGACTCGCAGGCATTCTTTCTCAATGCCGCGCAACCCATGCCGAATCGCCTTCGCGTCCCGGGATTTTTGCAACCAGTCTAGCCGCGAGTCCTGCAAGCGCCTTTCGTCCTTCCAATTGTCGACACAGCAGCCGTTATCGCGAGGCCAATCCATTGATAATCGTTGCTGCGTGGCCATTATAGGCCGAAGCACGGCTCGCGCCTGATCCGGGAACTTCGGCCGTCAGGGGAATTCCTGGAACCGTTCATGGTCCAATTACCTGTAGCGGTTAAACCGAGACGGTATTGTCGATGAGCAAAAGCAGATTAGTGGCGACTGCCTGCGTGATGCTGGCTGCATCGACGGCTGCGACGAACGCTTACGCGATGCGCTGCGGTACACATCTGATCGCGCGAGGCGATCATGTCTCGAAGTTACTTCGTTATTGCGGAGAACCGGACTTCGCGCAGTCGCGATCGGCAATGAGGTCCTTCCACAATCGCTTCGGTCAGGTACTGTTCACGGGTTTTCACGAAGAAGTGCAAATCGACGAGTGGACTTACAATCTCGGACCACACAAGCTCATGCGTGTGATTACGATGGAGAACGGTATCGTGCGCGAGGTTCGCCATCTCGGCTACGGCTACCACGATCGTTAGGTCGCGGCACTAATTGTCCGTACCGTTTTTGAGCCTCGGAACTTCTTCCATCTCGTAGCCGATTACGTCACGCGTCTCGGGATCGATAATCGGCGTACCACGACGAAAGCAGCCTGACGACGAGCTGGCTTCCTCAAATTCTTCCTCGCTCGAAATCTTTTCGAGCTTCATCGTGCCTTCGGCATCGCGAACGATACGTACTGCGCCTTCCGCAAGCTCCCGCGGCTGCCAGCGGTCGTCGCTTTGTTCACCGAGTAATAGCGCAACTGTTTCCATGTCGTCTTTCATCTGGACTAGCCTTCCTCGTCCTTTTGCCGTAAATTGAGCAAAGTCCGTGCCATCTCTTGAAAGGTATTAAGAAACAATCGCTTAAGTGATGGAACGACAGCAACGAGGGTGACGCGCTGCGTCAATTGCTGACAAAAAACGGCGGCAACGGCTCTCGTGACAGGCGTCACACCGTCTGTTCGTTCGATGGGCTAACTTCTCACGTTCCACGCAAAGCGAACCGAGGCAGAAATCATGCGCAAACCGAACAATAATGAATCTTCTTCAAGCGCCACGACCTACATTGCGCCCGGCACGAAACTGGTGGGAAATCTCACTGGCGAGGGTCCGTACATCTTCTGCGGCGAGACCGACGGTGAATGCGACATCAAAGGTCCCGTCACGGTCGCGGAAGGTAGTCTCTGGAAAGGCTCGGTTCGTGCGACAGATATAGTGATCGCGGGCAAGGTCGAAGGCGACGTTACCGCCAAAAAACGCGTCGAACTGACTGGCACCGCACACATCACTGGCAGTCTTCGAGGAGGCTCTATCGTCGTTGCGGAAGGCGCCGTAATCGAAGGGGAAGTCAGCATTGCGAATGCGAAAGAGCCCGAAGGCCCGAAGCTTGCCGCAACCTCGAACGTCAGTTCGGTAAAACCCTGATCTCCACGCGGTGGTTCGCCGCCGCGATCCTGTTCCATTCGCCGGCTGTTATTCCCTGCGAAAACGCCGGGTAAGCGTGCCGCGGCTGGGTAGAACCCTGTGAAGAAATCGCAAAGCGAATTTCTCCGTCGCGAGATTCCAGTGCAATTGCGTTAGCAAAAGGAAGCGTTTGCTGGGCACCGAGAGCGAGCGCTTCAGCCTCCGACCAACCCAGCTGCTGACAGGATTCGACTGTCGCGTCCGGCGGGGCCAGCTCGAAAGCACCCCCCTCCGCTGCGTTCATACAGAAGTTGCCAACGTGCACATCGACCGCGATCGTACCGCTGACGCCGAAGCTCCGGAGGCGTTGTCCGAGCTCGGTAAACAAAGCGGCACGGCTGCCATCGAGCGCCGTTTCGCCGAACGGATAACGTTGGGCCTGATTGACGCCCCATTCGAGAATCGCCGCGATCTCGGCGGCGTCGAATGCGGCCGCGGCGTCGGCAGCAGTGCCGGCTTCGAGCAGAGCCGCATCCGTCTGCAGGCCCTCGACCAGAAGCGTGATTCTCTCGTTGGCGCGTTGCAGGAGAGCCATCGAATCGTAATAAAGGTAAGCAAAAATAGCTGTCGTGGCCGCCAGTATTGCGAGCCCGATGACGAACAGCCCCGCCTGAGCGTCGCGTGAGCGCGGCTCGACCTCCAGCTGTCGCACCGTCGACGTGGATTCGGCCACTTGCTCGTAGCCGCGCCGGATATCATCACGGAGAATTGCCCGCTGTTCGCGAAAGAGGTCCTCCAGAAGCTCGTCGATACGGCTTTCCTCCACACTGGCGGCCGCCGCTGCCGCTGCGTCTACCAGCTCCGTTTTGGTATCGTCGCTTTCCGCATCGTCGGGATCGGCGGGCGTCAGGTGCAACGCGTCGAGAACTTTCGTAACTTCCACCGGACGAACTTGCTTCGGCAATACACCGATAGCTCCCAGCGCTCGGGCCTGACCGACATAAAGTTCGCCTTCCTGCGACGTATACATCATGACCGGAATCGTCGCGGTTGCAGGATTCTCCTTGATCGCTTCAAGCGCCTGAAAGCCATCCATTCCCGGCATCATGTGATCCATGAAGATGACGTCGGGCCTGGCGTGCCGCAGGTATTCGAGCGCCTCCTCTCCTGACGCCGCGGTATCGACCGCGAGCGACTGTTCTTCCAGCATCCCGCCGAGCACGAAACGGGCCGAAGCGGAGTCGTCGACTATTAGAGCGGTCTTGGTCATGGCGTGCGGTGAATCCCTGTCCAGACCAGTATAGACGCGGCCTGACGCGAACGCTTCTGTACGACCGTACGCCGCCATTTTCCCCTTTTTTTCCATGATTCTGTAGTATCGGGCGGGACAGGGCTCGGCCGGTGTGATTTGCTTGGCTCGTGCCGTTGGCCGAGTAAGAGGGGGTGAACGATCCAGGGCGCTATCGACGTCTTCGGATCGTGCGGGAAGTACGCTAGATGAGCCGTCGTATCTTCAGATATCTGGCGGGCACCGCGGTCGTCCTGTGCGCAATGTTCGCGCTACTGACAGGGATCGTGATGACGTCGGACCCCTCAGCGTTGGAAAGCGAGAATGTTCGCTGGCTCTTGCTCGGTGTCGCGGCGTCGGCACTTTTCGTAGCACTTGGTGCCGTCTGGTTTGTCGCCCGCTCGCTCGCAGCGCCGATCGAGACGCTGACCGCGGCCCTCGAGAGGGCTGCTGAAGGCGACTACGATGCGCCGCCTTTAACCAGCGGCCGCGACGGCCCGCAAGAGCTGGTCGGCGCTTTCGCCGAGATGCAACAGCAACTCAAAGCGAGCGTCATCACGCGCGACTACCTCGATCGTCTTCTTTCCAGCATCCGCGATGCGATCATCGTGATCGACCCTAACGAGGTAATCGTGCGCGTCAACGCGGCCGCGGCCAGCCTGCTCGACTATGCCGACGACGCGCTGATCGGTGAACCGTTGGCAACGGTCGTCGACAAGGAGCTGAAAGAGCCTGACGAGGACAACTCCAGCGCGAAACCGATAGACGGCGTGTTTCGACGCCTGGACGGCTCCCCTGTCGCGGTCTCGTATACGGTGTCGGACGTTCTCAACGATCGCGGCGAGCTCGAAGGCCGAATCGTCGCTGCACAGAACGTCGCGGAGAGACGCCGGGTCGAACAGAGAATCCGCTACCTGGCGCGGACCGATTCGCTGACCAAAATGCCGAACCGCATGCAGTTTCAGCATCAGCTTCAGCAGGCCATTGCACGAGCGAAACGCACTAATCAGTATCTCGCACTGTTGTACATGGACATCGATCGCTTCAAAGACATCAACGACACGTTCGGCCATGGTGCCGGCGATACCAGCCTGGAGATATTCGCACAACGCATCATGGCGGAATTGCCGGAAGGAGCAACCGCTGGCCGTCTGGCTGGCGATGAATTCGCGGTCATTCTGAGCGGCTACGAGCGAATCGAAACCATGACCGACGCCATCGCATCCACGTCGGAAGCGCTCCTCGCTGCGATCGGCCGTCCCTTCCACGTTCAGGGCGAAGAAATATTCATCACCACAAGCGTCGGCGTCGCCTACTATCCGGACGACGGCGACAACGTCATCGATCTCATTCGCAATGGTGACGCGGCTTTATATCAGGCGAAGAAGGCCGGCGGAAATTGTCTCGAGCGTTATTCGCCCGTGCTCAACACGGCCGCGGTCGAGCGTCTGATGCTGAAGAGCAAGTTGCGGCGCGCGTTCGAACGCGAAGAGCTAAGGCTGCATTACCAACCGAAATACAACCTCGCTTCCGGCCGCATCGAGGGCGTCGAAGCGCTGGTACGCTGGGACTTACCCGAACGCGGGCTCGTCTTTCCGTCCGACTTTATTCCCCTCGCGGAGGAAACGAATCTGATCTTGCAAGTGGGCGACTGGGTACTGAACCGCGTCTGCGAGGACTATCGCCTCTGGCAGCGAACTCTGCCGTCTCCGGGTCGCGTCTCCGTCAACCTGTCACTGAAGCAATTGCAACAGCAGCGTTTCCTCGAAAAAGTACGCGCAATTTTCAAGAGGCATGGCGTATCGCCTACCTGCCTCGAGCTTGAGATTACCGAAACGACTTTGATGGACGACGCCGAGAGAACCATCAGAATTCTGGATTCACTCTACGGTATGGGTTTGCATCTTGCTATCGACGACTTCGGAACCGGCTATTCCTCGCTGAGCGCCCTGCAACAGTTTCCGATCAGTACGCTCAAAATCGACAAGTCCTTCGTGCGCGATGTCGCTGTCGACCAGGATGACGCCACGATCGTCGCGACGATCATCAAGATGGCGCGTAGCCTCAATATGGATGTAGTTGCCGAAGGCGTTGAAGCGCAGGATCAACTGGAGTTTCTGCGTGAACATGAATGCGATTACGTCCAGGGACATCTCTTCGGAGATCCCCTGGCGGCGGACGGGCTACTCGAACTCCTGATCGAACAGGAACAGGGCGGCAACCAATACCAGGCGCTGTTCGGCTAAAGGAAAACTCCTTCCTCGGGCCGTGTGCGGGCGTCTTGGTATCGCTACCGACGCTAGGTTATAGTTGGCCGATACTACCCGGGTACAGAAGAGGTAAGAATATGAAATTGCTACGGTTTTTGCTGCTGGCGATGGCTGGTGGCACGGCGGCGACGAGTATGGCATGCGATTATCCGCCGCTCGTAGCGATCCCTGACGGACAGACATCGACGCTCTCGGAAATGGTCGCGGCGCGACAGGCGGTCAATGGCTACATGAGCGCCATGCAGGGCTACCTGGACTGCCTGGACGCTGAACTCACAGCCACCGGCGACGACGCACCCGCCGAATACAAGGCGATCATGTACAACCGCCATGTGACGGCGTACGCAGAGCTCGAAGCGGTCGCCGGAAAGATGAATGAGCAAATCGACCTCTTCTATCAGGCGAATCCGGATGTCCCGCGACCGGGAGGCGCCGCGGCACAACAGTCGCCGCCGCCACAGTCTTTCCAGCCGGCGGCGTCACCTCAGCCGCCCCCGGGCACTACGCCTTAGTCTTTAAGCGACTCGAATTCCCGGTCGAGCTTGAAACGGCTCGACGTCAGATATTTTTCCATCTGCTGAATTCGCGATTCGATGTCGCGAAAGCGATGCTTTACTGCATCGAGCGTTGCATGCGGCGAAGAACGAACCTGGCGCCTGAGCGCTTCCACTTCTTCGTCCACGGGTCCGTACAACGCACGCGGTTTCTTTGGCAACAGAAAAGCGAGCACTATGTACGCAACGAAAGTCGGAAACGTAAAGAAGAACAGGCTCAACGCCGCAAGAATCCGGGTTACGAGAACGTCGAAGCCGAAGTAGTCGGCGATTCCGGCACACACGCCGAAGATCACCCCCCCGTCGCGATCCTGATATAGCCGGCGCCCGCGTGGCGCGTGGTTCGGACTGCTGCCGTAATCCGTCATAATTGTTTCCTCCAATCCGGTACTTCGTCTTCGAGTATCGACTCGAGCGCGTTAACGCGTGACTCCATCGCCTGGCTGCGCTTCCAGAGTTCTTCGAGCATTTGCTCTTCGTCCTGAGACAGGCCCCGAGTTGCTTTCCACTTCGTGATGAAGTGCATGATGATAGCGAGCGGCAGGATGACGAATCCCATCGCCACCATGAATATGATTAGTGCAGCTTCCATGGTTGCCTACCCGGCTTTGCTGTTCTCGGCCGGCCGTTGCGCACGCCGGGACTTGAGATCCTGAAGCTCCCTGTCGATGTCGTCCTCGGATTCGAGATCGGAGAATTCCTGCGCAAGATCCTTTTTGCTGCCGAGATCATACGCCTCTACGCGACCCTCCATTCCGTCGATTCGTCGCTCGAAACCCTCGAAACGAACGAGTGCATCATCGATCCGGTGATCATGAATCTTCTTTCGGACTTCGAGCTGCCGCGATGCCGCGTCGTGGCGCGCCAGGATGACCTGCTGCCGCGCTTTCGCATCCGCAAGCTTGCTTTCCAGTCGCGAGACATCCCCGTTGAGCTTGTCGAGACCTTCGTCGAGCGCCGCCAAAGTCGCATTGACGCCGTCAATGGCTTTAGTTGCACGGGCCTTCTCGGCGAGCGCCGCTTTGGCAAGATCGTCACGGCCTTTGTCGATCGCAAGCTCCGCTTTCGCGTGCCAGTCATCGACATCGTCCTGCAACGCTTTGAGCGAGCGCGACGCCTCCTTTCGATCCGCGATCGTCCGTGCTGCCGCGGAGCGGACTTCGACAAGCGTGTCCTCCATCTCCTGGATCATGAGTCGGACGATCTTCGCGGGATCCTCGGCCTTGTCGAGAATCGCGTTGATGTTCGAGTTAACGATGTCTGTGAAGCGTGAAAAGATGCCCATGATGTCGTCCTCAGGCGATGTTCGTCGCCGCTGTCTTAAAGAGCGCCGCCAGGTCGGCTTCTGCCCAAGCTAGAGCAGGATCCGTGCCAGTTTCGGGCCGGCGACACCAAGTTATTCATTTCATTGGCGTTTTCGCCACGACCCGCCGGGCGCAGACGACGACCGATCAGGTTTTTTACGCCATATCTCGGGTGTTTTCGCCGCTTTTTTGGTATTTTCCGCCTCATGCGTTCCGAACGCCCGGAAACACTCGCGATCGTCGGCGAGGCGCCCGTATTCCTCGAAATGCTGGAGCATGCCTCGCGCGCCGCGCCATTGGCCAAACCCGTACTCGTCATCGGCGAGCGTGGCACGGGCAAGGAACTCGTGGCGTCGCGGCTCCACTATCTTTCAGAGCGCTGGGAACAACCGCTCATCAAAGTCAACTGCGCGGCGCTGACCGAGAGCCTGCTCGAGTCGGAGCTGTTCGGCCACGAGGCAGGTGCATTTACGGGCGCCAGCAGGACCCACATCGGTCAGTTCGAACAATCGAGCGGTGGCACGCTCGTACTCGACGAGCTCGGCACGATACCGCTGCGCATGCAGGAGAAGATCCTGCGCGTCATCGAGTATGGTGAGTTTCGGCGCGTTGGCGGTTCCGAAACGCTCGTCACGGATGTGCGAATCGTCGGCGTCACGAACGAAGATTTGCCGCAACTCGCCAGGCGCGGCGAGTTTCGGGCTGACCTGCTGGATCGCCTTGCATTCGATGTCATTCACGTACCGCCTTTGCGCGCGCGCCCCGAGGATATATTGACGCTCGCTTACCATTTCGCGGTGAATCTCACGAGCGAACTCAAGCGGCCTTTTTTTCCAGGATTCTCTACTCCCGTTCAGGACGAACTCATCACTGCGAATTGGCCCGGTAACGTTCGCGAGCTGAAGAACACGATCGAACGCAGCGTGTATCGAGCGGGGGATCCGGAGCTGCCGATTGCGGAGGTCATTTCGAACCCGTTCGAATCACCTTTCGGGCCGCCGGCCGCTGCAGCCTCGAACGAGGAATCGGGCGAGCAAACCGCGGCGCAGGCCGAGCCTACCGCCGTCGCGTTTCCTGTCGATTTCAAGGCCACGGTCGCCGACTTCGAGCGCGACCTTCTGGATGCGGCGCTCCGCCGCTCACGCCACAACCAGCGCATTGCGTCCGGCCTGCTCGGCCTGACTTACGATCAGCTGCGCGGCCTCGTCCGTAAATACCGCGCCTAAGCCATTAACCCCGTTTGCGGTTCGGCCGCGTTATAGAGAGGGTAGAGCGGCGGTCGCTCTTCTCCGCGGCGTGCGGATGACCTAAGCTGAATCCGTGGACGCGGGAGCCGATAGTGCGCTGATGTGCCGTTTCAGGGACGGCGATTCTGCGGCCTTCGACAGGCTTTATGCGAACCACCGTGGACCGCTCTATCGCTACTTCGTCAGGCAGGTTGCGAGAGGTGCAGTGGACGATTTATTCCAGGATGTCTGGTTTCGGGTCATCAGGAGCAAGGCGCGCTACAGCCCGGACGCGCCGTTTGGCGCGTTTCTCTACCGGATCGCGCACAACGTTCTGGTAGACCACTATCGCCGTATCGGCCGTGCGCCGGAACTGACGCCCACTGAAACGCTCGAGCTTCCCGATCCGGCGGCAGGGCCCGAGCGGGCGCTCGCCCAGCACGAACTCAGAACCGTATTGACGAAAGCGCTCGACGATCTCCCCGCAGCGCAACGCGAAGCGTTCCTGTTACACGAGGAGGGCGGACTGACCCTCGAGCAGATAGCGAAGGTCGTCGGCAGCGGCCGCGAAACGATAAAGAGCCGGCTTCGATATGCATTGAACCGGCTGCGAAAGGAGTTGGCCGAACAAGCGACGCTCGACGAGAGGCAGGCATGAACACGAACGAGCCAGACGAATTAGTCCCGGGAGCGGAGCAGGTATCCGAGGCCTACCAGGCTGCGGGCTTCGACGAATCGCCACCGGCAGAACTCGACCGCGCGATTCTCGCTGAGGCCGAGCGCAGTAATCGACGCTCATTGTTTTCCTTTCTGCCACCGCTCGCATTGGCTGCTACTGTGGTGCTCTCGGTCTCGCTCGTGTTGCGCTCAGGCGTACTCAACGAGAACACCGAGGTTTTCTCCGACGCGATCCTGTCCGACGTGCCGGGCACGGCGTCACCCGCAACCGTAACCAACGAGCGGGATCTCGAGTCGACAGAACCCGAGAGCCTGGACTCCGTAGTGACCGGGTCGGAGGAATTGCAGGCGAACGGTGCGGGGACAGACTTCGACACACCGGTCGCTGCAGAAGCGCGAGCGCCCGCACAAGCACCGGCGGAAGACGAGCTGCGGGCCCGGCAGGAACTACCCGCGCTTCGCCAGGAAGCGGGCGAGCGATCGGTTCGTACAGAGGCACAATCGCCTGGCGCGGCGGCGCTCGAAGAGGCCGTGGCAACGTCGACGGCGCTGGACTGCCCGACAGCAGATACCGCTGTCGCCGACGACTGGCTCGCCTGTATCGCGGCGGGCGTCGAACTGGGACAAATCGATGCCGCGCGGCAGGAACTCGAAGCTTTCTTGGCCGTTTACCCCGAAGTTCCGCTGCCGGAGGAACTCGACATACTGCAATAATACGGAGGCTGGATCGCGCAATCGCCATGCTAGAATCTGCGCCCCTTCGAATAACAACCATGAGTCGCGGAGCGAACTTCACATGACTACGGATACGAGCGGACCGATACGCGTCGCCATTACAGGTGCAGCCGGGCAAATCGGCTATCAACTGGCTTTCAGAATCGCGTCCGGGCAATTGTTCGGTCCCGAGCGACAAGTCGTACTGCAACTTCTAGAGATTCCTCCGGCGATGAGCGCGCTGAACGGCGTTGCGATGGAGCTCGACGACTGCGCATTCGATACGCTTGTGGACATCGTCGTTACCGATCAGGCCGAAGTCGGGTTTCGCGATATTCACTGTGCGCTACTGGTTGGCGCCAAACCGCGGACAGCCGACATGGAGCGCAAGGATCTGCTGCTTGGAAACGCTCAGATCTTCTCGGCGCAGGGGAAAGCACTGAACGAAGTCGCTTCGCGAGATGTAAAAGTTCTGGTGGTCGGCAACCCGGCGAACACGAATGCATTGATAGCGCGCGAGAACGCACCCGATCTCAATCCACTTAATTTCACCGCCATGACGCGTCTCGATCACAACCGCGCTAAAGCGCAGCTCGCCGCGAAGACCGGCGCACATGTCTCCGATGTGAACGGCATGATCATCTGGGGCAACCATTCGGCAACTCAGTATCCGGATATCGCACATGCCACGGTCAAGGGCGAACCCGCGTCGGCACAGGTCGACGAAACCTGGTATCGCGACGAATTCATACCCACGGTGCAGAACCGCGGGACGGCGATTATCAAGGCACGCGGCGCTTCGTCAGCCGCATCGGCCGCATCGGCCGCGATCGACCATGTCCGGGACTGGGCGCTCGGCACACCCGGCAACGAATGGATCAGCATGGGTGTCGCTTCGGATGGCAGTTATGGTATCGCCGAAGGTGTCGTTTACTCCTATCCCGTCCGCTGCGCGGGCGGCGGCGGCTTCGAGATCGTTCAGGGACTGGACATCGACGACTTCAGCCGTGACAAAATGGACGTTACCGATGCGGAACTCCGAGAAGAACGCGCGAACGTCGCGGAGCTTCTCTAAGCAATCTGATACCGGCCCCGGAGAGACAACGTGGAGACATTGTTTTGGTTCGTCCTCATTGTCGGAACCTGTCTAACGCTCGCGTATCGCCGCGTCGACCTTAAAGTCTCGACCGCAGCCATCGGAGTCGTCGTCGTCCTCTACACGATTGCCGGCGATAGCGGCTTCTGGACGATCGTTCTGTGGCTGTTGTTCGTACCGCTGGCCATTCTCAATGTCGAGAATTTGCGCCGCGAGTACATTACCCGACCGCTGCTCGATATCTTCCGAACGATGTTGCCGTCACTTTCGAAGACAGAGCGAGATGCGCTCGAGACTGGCAGTGTCTGGTGGGAAGGCGAGTTGTTTTCGGGCATGCCGAACTGGCGCACGTTATCGTCGCTGCCGGCGCCGAAGCTCTCCGACGAAGAACAAGCGTTCCTTGACGGGCCGGTCGAGGAGCTCTGCGGGATGCTCAAGAACTGGGAGGTCACCCACGAGCGCCTGGATATGTCGGAGGAAGTCTGGGCGTTCATCAAGGAGAAAGGCTTCTTCGCGATGATTATCCCGAAGGAGTACGGCGGTCTCGAATTTTCGCCGCTCGCGAACTCGGTAATTCTGACCAAGATCGCGTCGCACAACGGCACGGCCGCGTCGACGATCGGCGTACCGAATTCGCTGGGACCGGCAGAACTGCTGCTGCACTACGGGACCGAGGAACAGAAACAACGCTGGCTCCCCGGTCTCGCCAAAGCCGAAGAGATTCCATGCTTTGCGCTCACTTCGCCCCGTGCGGGGTCAGACGCAACCGCGATCGTCGACTCGGGCGTGGTCTGCAAAGGCGAGTACGACGGCAAGACTGTCGTCGGCGTGCGCCTCAACTGGGACAAGCGCTATATCACGCTCTCGCCCATCGCGACCGTACTGGGCCTCGCGTTCAAATTATATGACCCTGATCATCTGATCGGCGATAAGGAAGAATACGGCATCACGGCCGCGCTGATTCCGACGAATCTGCCGGGCATCACGATCGGCCGGCGCCATCTTCCCATCGGTATTCCGTTCCAGAACGGGCCGACTCAGGGCAAGGACGTTTTCGTCCCACTCGATGCGATTATCGGTGGTCCGGAAAGGGCCGGACAGGGCTGGCAGATGCTTGTCGAACAATTATCGGTCGGCCGCGGCATCACGCTACCGAGCAACGCACTCGGCGGCGCCCAGGCTTCCATCTACGCCGCAGGCGCGTACGCTCGTATCCGCCGCCAGTTCAACCTGCCGATCGGCAAGTTCCACGGGGTAGGCGAAGCTTTGGCTCGCATGGCTGGCTGCACGTACATCATGACGGCCGCCTCTCGCGTGACTTGCGCTGCGCTCAATGCCGGCGAGAGACCCGCCGTTCCCACCGCGATACTCAAATATCACAACACCGAGTTCGCGCGTGTCGTCGCGAACGACGCGATGGACGTGCATGGCGGCAAAGCCATCATGATGGGGCCGAAGAACTTTCTCGCAAGAAAGTACGAGTCGCTGCCAATCAGCATTACGGTCGAAGGCGCGAATATCCTGACGCGAAATCTCATCATCTTCGGCCAGGGCGCGGTCCGCTGCCATCCGTTCGTGCTCAAGGAACTGGAAGCTGCTGCGGACGACGACGCAGAGCGCGGGCTTGCCAACTTCGATGCACTGCTGTTCAGCCACGTGGGCTATGCGATCTCGAACGCCGCCCGCTCATTCATCATGGGATTGACCCTGTCGCGGTTCACGAACGTCCCTGCTTTCGGCTGGAAGCGTCGCTACTATCAGCGGGTGAACCGCTACAGCGCTTCGTTCTCGCTGGCGGCGGATGTCGCAATGCTCGTCCTGGGCGGAGAGCTCAAACGAATGGAGCTGTTGTCGGCGCGGCTCGGCGACATACTGAGCAATCTCTATCTCGTATCGATGGTGCTGAAGCACTACGAAGACCAGGGCAGCCCGCACGCGGATCGTCCGATCGTCGAATGGGCCTGCCGGTTCCTGTTCTACCGGACGCAGGAGCAGCTACACGGCTTTCTCAGGAATTTTCCGAACCGCTGGGTTGCAGCGATATTGCGCGTGCTCGTGTTCCCCCGCGGCCGAACGTTCTCCTCTCCTTCGGATCAACTCGGCCAACAGGTCGTCGAGCTCATGATCAATCCGACGCAAACGCGCGAGCGTCTCTGCGCAGACGTCTACAAGAAAAACGAGCCCGACAATCCGCTCGGACTTCTGCAGGAGGCGCTGGAACTCGCCGAGCAGGTAAAACCACTCGAACGGAAAGTCTTCAACGCCAGGCGCAGCGGGGAAATCTCCGCAGATGACACGATTGGCCAGATTGAGGAGGCGCGTAAAAAGGGCGTGATCTCGGACGCGGAAGCCGAAGAAATTCTGTCGTTCGACGAGAAAGTCATGGCGATTATCGCCGTTGACGATTTCGATCCGGCGGAGCTGTCGCGAAGGCATGCCGGAACCAGCAAGAAGACCGTAACGAAACGCGCGACCAGAAAAAAGACCGCGAAGAAGACGACAAAGAAGCGCGCGGCTGCCAAAAAGAAGCCGGCACAGTAAGCGCCAGGATCCCCGATCGAATCCGTCAATCGGATGGCTGTGCTAAAGTCTCGCCCAGCGTTCAGCCCTCAGCAGGGGAGATACCTATGCGAATTCGATTGCTTCTCACGTTGTCCTCAGGCCTGGTCCTTGCGGGCTGCGGAGAACAAGCCAGTGAACCTGCAGCGCCGGCCGCTGCACCCGCCGCGGCGCCGCCGGCCGCCGCAGCACCGACGATAGAACGCAAGCCATCGCCCGAAGGCGCGTTCGTCTACATCGTCTCACCGGCCGACGGTGCCGAGGTGCAGAGCCCGGTAACGATTGCGTTCGGCCTGAAGGGCGCAGGCATCGCACCGGCCGGCATAGACCTGCCGAATACCGGGCATCACCATTTGCTCGTCGACACCGAACTCGCCACCATGGGTCTGCCGATTCCCGCCGACGCGCAGAATATCCACTTCGGCCTTGGTCAAACTCAGGCGACCATCGAACTCGAGCCGGGCGAGCACACGCTGCAACTCGTTCTGGGCGACGTGATTCATGTCCCCCACGATCCACCGCTGATGTCGGAGCGAATCACGATCACCGTCGTTGAATGACATTGATGCCGGGCCGAGAATAGCGATCTGACGGCCCGGTCGGACGCTCCCAGGAGTCTGGTGTGTACACCCAGTTTTTCGGGTTAACGGAAAAACCCTTCTCGATCACACCCGATCCGCGCTACCTGTACATGAGTCGGCGCCACGCCGACGCGCTGGCGCACCTGATCTACGGCATTTCTCAGAGCGGTGGTTTCATCCAGCTCACGGGCGAGGTCGGTACCGGCAAGACGACGCTTGTTCGGAGCTTGTTCGAGCAGCTCCCGGATGAAGCCGACGTTGCGCTGATACTCAACCCCGAACTGACGACCAACGAATTTTTGCGGGCTATCGCCGAGGAACTCGACGTCGAGATTCCCGAGGACGGCTCGATCAAGTCGATCGTTGACAGCCTGAGCTCATACCTCCTCGACGCGCATGCGCGCGGGCGACGAACGGTCCTGATCGTTGACGAAGCGCAAAATCTCGCGACCGATGTCCTCGAGCAGGTCCGACTGCTAACCAATCTCGAAACGCCGAAACAGAAACTGCTGCAGATCATCCTTATCGGACAGCCTGAATTACGCGAAGTACTCGATCGCGAAGACATGCGTCAGCTCGCGCAACGCATTACCGGGCGTTACCACCTGGAGCCTCTGAGACCGGACGAGACCGAGAAATATCTCGAGCACAGGATGAAAGTCGCTGGCGCACCGGGAGCAATTTTCGGCAAATCCGCCGTGCGCGAGATATACCGCTGGTCGAACGGCATTCCGCGAATCATCAACGTCATCGCGGACCGTTCCCTGCTGGCAGCCTATACGCAGGACACGCGCAACGTCGACAAGAAACTCGTGAAGCGAGCCGCGGCCGAAGTCTACGGTAAACGGCTCGTTCCACGCGTAGAGCGCCGCCTGGTAGCGGGTCTCGCCATCGCGGGCTTCCTGCTGTTGATACTCGGTACCTGGCGAAGTCTGAACTCCGGCGAATCCTGGTTGCAGAACCGCTTCGGCAGCGTTCCCGGATTAACGCTTTCGCAGCCTTTCGACGGCGGCTCCGGCAGCGTATCACTGTCCGCGTTGCTGGCAGACCCCACATTGCCTCGCGGTACCGATGCCGCGTTCGAGACATTGTTTGGCGAATGGGGCGTGCACTACGAACGCGGACCCGATACCGCGTGTCAGCAAGCAGAGCGCCACATGTTGCGATGCTGGTTCCAGAAAGGCTCGCTCAATCAACTCAAACGCCTCGATCGTCCCGCTATCCTCGGATTGATCGACGAGAACGGCGACCAGTTTCAGGCGGTTCTGACCGGCCTCTCGTCTGACACGGCCGAGTTCTCCGTCGGTGGACGGAAGTTCCGGACGCCGCTCGACGAACTGGGCGAGTACTGGTACGGCGATCATCTGCTGCTTTGGCGCCCGGGCGGCGGCAGCTATCGCACACTGACCCCGGGCGTAGAGGATGAGCGGGTCATCTGGTTGCGCGAAAGCCTGGCGTGGATTCAGCAGACACCTGCCAGGAACCCCGGCTCCATGTATTACGATGCCGAGCTCGAGGAAAGCGTGCGCGATTACCAGCGCGACCGCCGCCTGACCGTTGACGGAATCGTTGGTACGCAGACTCAGATCGTTATCAATAGCGATCTCGGCGCTCCCGGCACGCCCCGGCTTGTGGGAGCGCGATAACATGTCGTTCATTCTGGACGCGCTGCGAAAATCCGAGAATGAGCGCCAGAAAGCGGCTGTTCCCGGAATCAGCGACGTGCCCGCGATCGTCGAGAGCAACCGAATACCCAGATGGGTACTCGGTGTCATCGCCACGCTGTCCGCCGTCGTGCTTGTCCTTGGCTGGGCCTGGTGGCAAAGCGCGTCGGACGAGAATCCCCCGTCAGCTAACTCGCGACCCGCCGGCGTCATACCGCGGGCCGCTACCGCGCCCCCCGTTGCGGACGATGTAAGAAGTCTCGCGCGCGAGTCGGCTTCCGCAGAACCTGCGCCCGTCGTCGCACCGGCGGCGCCACCCGCTCCCGTGGCGCCGGCCCCCGCAGTTTCGCAATCGCCGCAGGCTCCTGTCGATGCGTCGCGCATCGCGGCCGCACCGAACATGATGGAATTGATCGCGACCGGGGTCTCGCTGCCTGTCCTCGCGCTGGAGCTTCACGTCTACAGTACGACACCGGCACAGCGACTCGTCCGGATCAATGGGGCCAGCTACCGTGAGGGCGATTCCCTGGGCGATGGGCCGGACGTCGTATCGATTACACCGGAAGGAGTGGTCCTGAATCAGCGCGGCCAGTATTTTCTGCTTACGGCGGAATAGGCCATACAGCATCTAGCCCGCCGGTCTCTCCGACGCTTCTTCGATGAGTTCCACGCCTTCGTTTCGCGGGTTGTTGACCGTACGCTTGACCTGACGAATATCAAGCGTGCCGTCGGGAGCAGGCTGCAACACCGAGAGGCGATCTTCCCTGGAAGCGCTCTCGGCGAGCCACAGCGTCTGCGCGTCGTCGCCGAGAATCACGGGCATGCGCTGGTGCACGCCCGCGAGCGATTCGTTGGCGGACGTTGTAATGATCACGCAGGAATCGATCACTTCATCTTCTGCGCTACGCCATCGCTCCCATAGTCCGGCGAACGCCAGACACTCGCCCCCCGGCGGGCTCATGAAGAACGGGTACTTCCCGGCAGGCGTTTCGCCCCACTCATAGAAGCCGCTCGCGAGAATCAGGCAACGGCGCTTCGAGAAGGACTGCCGAAACGCGGGTTTTTCGGCAACGGTCTCTGCTCGCGCATTGATGAGCCGGTTGCCGATCGAAACGTCCTTCGCCCAATGAGGTATCAGTCCCCAGCGCAGAAGATCTAGCTGCCTGAGCCCCTCCTTGTCGGCACGGATCGCGGCAACTGGCTGCGTCGGCGCGATGTTATAGCGGGCCTCGACAGGCGAAGCTTTATCGATACCGAACTGGTCGACGATGTCGGCCAGCGGCGTGAACATGGCAAAGCGGCCGCACATTCAGGTCCGGATTCCGGTGCCCCGATTAAGGAGATACAGCACGATCGAATAGAGGCTGACGAGTGCGATACCGATGATCGAGTATGCCGTACCGATCGCGATATCCGACGACCCGAGCATTCCATAACGAAATGCGTTGACCATGTAGAGAATCGGGTTGAGCTTCGCAACCGCCTGCCAGGCCGGCGACAGCAACGAAATCGAGAAGAACACGCCACCCAGATAAGTCAACGGCGTGAGCACGAACGTCGGGATGATCGAGATCTCATCGAAATTCTTGGCGAAGATCGCGTTCAGCAGACCCGCAAGCGCGAACACCATCGACGTCAGTATCACCGTCGAGATAGTAATGAGCGGGTGAGCGACCGTTAAATCGGTGAACATCAATGCGACGACCGTAACCAGTGTCGCAACCGCGAGACCACGTACGACACCGCCAATGACATAGCCGGTGACGATCGTCGGAAATATCATAGGCGAGACCAGCATCTCCTCGAGATGCCGGTGCAGCTTGCCGGCGAAGAAGGACGACACCGTATTACCGAACGAGTTCGTTATCACGGCCATCATGATGAGTCCGGGCGCTATGAAGGTCATATACGGCACACCGTCCATATCGCCGATGCGGCGGCCGATAAGGCTGCCGAAGATGACGAAGTAGAGCGTCATCGTAATCGCCGGCGGCACGATCGTCTGAACCCAGATTCGCAAGACGCGCCGTACCTCTCGCTGCACGATTGTCGCGAGCCCGACGAGGTTGATCTGAACGAGATTCGGTCCGCCATCGGCCGCAGCCGGATTAAGTGGTTCGTTAGCCGCCATCTGTCGGTACCTGATTTTTCTGTGCGACGAGATCCATGAAGAGCTCTTCGAGGCGATTGGCCTTCGTGCGCATACTCGAGATATGCACGCCGCTCGAGGACAATGTCTCGAAGAGTGCATTGAGGTCCCGGTCGTTCGTTACTTCGACCTCGATCTCGTACTCGTTACGTAGTTTGACCGCGTAGCCGTTGAGCGCCGGCGCCGCGGTGACCGGCTCCGTCAATGTCAGCACGAAAATTTCGCGCTGAAGTTTGCTCACGACGTTTACCATCTTGTCGTTTTCGATGATTCGCCCTTCATCGATGATTGCTATGTTGCGACACAGACTCTCCGCTTCCTCGAGATAATGTGTCGTCAGAATGATCGTCATGCCCGAGTCGTTAATGTCGCGCATCAGATCCCACATCGAGCGGCGGATCTCGATGTCCACACCGGCCGTTGGCTCGTCCAGCATGAGCAGGCGCGGCTCGTGCACGAGCGCCCGTGCAATCATGAGGCGCCGCTTCATCCCACCGGACAGCGTCCGCGCGATATCGTCGCGGCGATCCCAGAGGTGCAATGCACGCAGATATTTCTCGGCGCGACCTTTCGCGATCTTGCGCGGCACGCCGTAGTAGCCGGCCTGATTCATCAGGATGGTTTCGCAGGTCTCGAAGAGGTTGACGTTGATCTCCTGCGGAACGACGCCGATATATGCTTTGGCCGCATCCGGCTCACGGTCGATATCGCGTCCGAACACGAAGACGCTGCCGCTGGTCTTGTTAACGAGCGATGTGATGATTCCGATTGCGGTCGTCTTTCCCGCGCCATTCGGGCCGAGCAGCGCAAAGAAGTCGCCGTCGGCTACGGCCAGGTCGATACCCTTGAGCGCCTCGAGACCGTTCCCGTAGGTCTTGCGAAGATCCTTGATTTCGAGAGCGTTCAGCAGTCCGGTCCTCGGAGCAGAAGAAAAACGGGGCGTCTATTCTACTCAAAACGAACCGTGCCATTCGGCGGCATCGACGACCGGGCAGTCGCGATGAATCAGGCGTTTGGTGACCGCAGGGCGAGGATACGATTCTGCCTGTGGAAATCCACATCGGGATGCAGCGCTACGAGCCGCAATGCGCGCGTCAGCTCGAAATCGTCCTCGAGAATGAGCGACTGCCAAATCGACTCGGATCCCGAGAAATCGCAGTGAATCACTGACGACGAGGTGGCGATGAGCGGCAACTCGGACAGTGCCGTCGTCCGCAGCCTCCGCAAGGTTCGCGCAGACAATCGCAGGAACAGGCGTGCCTGAAAGTCCCTTCTGCGACTCATATTCCATGCGCTGTGCAATATCGTCAGCGCCAGCGAACGGCGCGAGCTCTCGAGCGGGTCCGGAATGGCCTGTTCACCGGTTATCGCAACCTCGTCCAGCGCGATGACGAACAGGGCGCGCGGAAACTCCGCGATAGACTCGAGTTTCGACATCGGGAAATCGCGCAGTTTTCTCGCCAGCGCGGGCGTCAGACCGAAGCCGCTGACACCTTCTCGCGCAGCGGATCTCAAGTGAATCAGTAACAGCAGATTGAGCTCCTGCAGCTCTTCGATTTCGTCTGAGTCGGGTGGCGCGTAATGCACGGTTTCGAGCCTGTTTTCGTTCGGAATTACCATATATGGTCCTAAAGTACCATATATGGTAATAGTAGGCTAAGTCGACGAATCTGGACGATTCACCTTAAAAGCCCCAAAAGAGGTCCCTATGAGAGCGACTGACAACCGTTATCGCGGCGAAAAAGCCCGTTTCGAACTCGCGATGAGAATGATTCAACACGAGGCTCGAACCGGAACAATTCGATATTTCACCGGCCTGAGCGACGATCGTATTCGCAAGCTCTACACGAGCTATTTCAAATTCAACGATGCGGCGACCGTTAAGCGACGGCGTGGCAAGTCTCCTACGCAGATCGCACCGCTCGTTCAGACCCCGGAACGAGCGCTCGAGTCCGGTGTTTTCGTGAGCCTGCTCAGGGCGAACGGCCTCGTTGCTGACGACGACACGGAAGGCCCCGCGCTGCAGGGAAACATCGATCTCGGACATCGTTTCTGCCAGTGCTTCGAAACGCACCTGTTGGTCGTTCCCGACCCCGTTCTCTCGTTTGAGTGGGGCTGGAATCTCCTGCTCGGCATTCGCCGGGGCGATGAGCTTGGCGTGACACGGTGTCCCGAATGCGCGACGAGCTACGTCTATGATCTGCTCGCGCTGCCGCGAAGCGCCTGCCCGGCGTGCATCTCGATAAAACACGACCACTACGGTCCACGCGTCGCTTCGTCTATGATTTGACCTGTGTGTCTCGCAGCCTTTTCGCTCCGCTCGTCGGCGCAATATCCGCTCGTATTCGCCGCCAACCGCGACGAGCTGCACGAACGCCCGAGTTCGGCGGCAGCGTGGTGGGAAGACGAGCCAGGCATTTTCGGTGGCCGGGATCTGGTCGCGGGAGGGACCTGGCTTGCCGTAGACCGCCGTGGCCGCCTTGCGGCGGTTACGAATTTTCGTGAAGAGATTCGCGCAGAGTACGAGCGATCCCGGGGGGATCTGGTTCGCGACTACCTGACCGCCGACATCGCGGCCGTCGACTATCTGGCATCGCTACGGGAAAACGAGTTCGAGTACGGACCTTACAACCTCATTCTCTTCGACGGTGCCGCAGTCCATCTCGGAAGCAATCGGTCGCGGGGTCGCAGTCTCGATTCGGGCATTCATGCGGTGAGCAATACGCGTTTCGATACGCCATGGCCGAAAGTCGGTTATGCCCGCTCCCGGCTCGCTGCCAGCCTCGAAGAACCCGATCCCGAGTTCCCGCTGTTCGAATTTCTGACGGACGAGTCCTATCACGGCGAGGACGATGATGCCGACATGACGACGAGAATTCGTTCCACGGTATTCATTAATGACGCTCGCTACGGCACACGCGCATCCACCATAATTCTTCTAACCAGCGACGGGCAGTTGCGGTTTAAAGAACGACGCTTCGGTGCAAGCGGCGAAGTGCTCGGTGAAAACGCGGAATCGTTCAGGATAGCCGGGTCCTGAGCCAACGGCTTATGTCGGCGATCTCCTCGGGACAGACGGAGTGGGGCATCGGATAGCTCTGCCATTCTACCCCGTACCCTCGCTGTAGCAGCGCTTCCCGTGATACGAGCCCGAGCTTCTCCGGGAGGACGTTGTCGACCGAGCCGTGCGCCATGAAGATCGGGGTGTTCTGATTCGCCGCATGCTTTTCGTCGTCGAGCGTCCAGCTGAGCGGCAGATAAGTCGACAGCGCAAGGATACCCGCGAGTGGTTCCGGATGCCGGAGCCCCTGGTGCAATGCGATCGCACCCCCCTGGGAGAAGCCCGCTAAAAAAATGCGCTCGGACGCGATTCCGCGATCTCGCTCCGCATCGATCAGCGCTGCGACCGCGGCAGCGCTTTCGCGGATACCCGCCTCGTCCTCGATGTCGGTTCGCGCCAGAGACAGGATGTCGTACCACGCGCGCATGCGGGCGCCGTTATTGATCGTGACGGCCCGGATCGGCGCATGGGGAAAAACGAAGCGGACGTCGCAGGGCAGCCCGAGCTGCGGTGCGATCGGCGCGAAGTCGTTGCCGTCCGCACCGAGGCCGTGGAGCCAGATGATACTGGCTTCCGGTGCATCGCCGGTTGCGATCTCGATTGTCTCCAGTCCTGCGCCCACGGTGCCTCCGAGCGGATTTCAGCGCTTGCAATAATTGCGCATAAGATCTATCCTATGCGCAATTTTATTCATCGAGTTCAGCCCATGCCCAGCGCCGTTGCCCAACAGCAGGCCCGCCGCCGCGCGATCGCCGCGATCCTGAAGCAGAATACGATCGTCCGTCAGACGGAGCTCGTGAAGCTGCTTCGGAACGAGGGTTATCACGCGACCCAGTCCAGCGTCAGCCGAGACCTCAAGGACATGGGCGCTGCGAAGCTCAACTCCGGTTACAGCTTGCCGGAACAACTCAACGGCGACAACGAGGCTGCGCTCGCGTCAGTCGCCGAGTTCGTGCGCGACATTCGCCCGGCCGGACCCAATATGCTCGTCATCACGACCGCAATCGGCGCAGCGCAGCGAGTCGCACTCACGCTCGATCGAATCAACTGGCCCGAGATTGTCGGCACGCTGTCGGGGGACGACACAATATTTATCGCGACCACGGGCGCGTCTCCGCAGCGGCGGGTTAGCTCGCGGCTGCGCCAGAAACTTGCGAAGGCTAAATCATGAGTACAGATCCGATCATTCTGGCGTTCTCGGGCGGGCTCGACACATCGTTCTGTGTGCCCTGGCTAAAGGAAACCTACGACCGGCCTGTCGTTACTGCGACAGTTAATACCGGAGGCCTGGACGAGGCCGCGACGACCGCGCTCGCCGAACGTGCCGGACAACTCGGCGCCAGCGATCACGTTCAGATAGAGGCGCGCGACGAATTCTTCGACGACGTCCTCAAGTTCCTGATCATGGGGAACGTGCGACGTGGCCAGCTCTACCCGCTGTGCGTCGGTGCCGAACGCGGAATTCAGGCTGCCTACCTCGCAAAACTCGCGCGAGACCGCGGCGCCGGGACGGTCGCCCACGGCTGTACAGCCGCGGGTAATGACCAGGTTCGCTTCGAAATCATTCTTAAGGCGCTGGCTCCGGAGCTGGAGGTGCTCGCACCGGTTCGCGACAACTCCTTTCAGCGCGACGAGCAGCTCGCCTATCTCGCAAAACACGGAATGCCGCCACCCGCGGCGGGTTCCGCTTATTCGATCAATCGCGGACTCTGGGGAACAACGATAGGCGGAACCGAGACCCTCGATTCCGTCGAGTCGATTCCCGAGTCGGCCTGGGTCCTTAGCAGCGGCGCATTCGACACGCCTGCCGAGCCCGAAGAGCTTGCGATCGGGTTCGCCAAAGGCGTGCCGAGCGCATTAAACGGTGAGCCGCTTGCTCCCGTTGCGCTGACCGAGAAACTCGAAACGATCGGCGCTCGTTTCGGTATCGGTCGTGGCATTCATCTCGGCGACACGATTCTCGGTACGAAGGGCCGGGTCGCATTCGAGGCGCCCGCTGCCGAAATTCTTCTGACCGCTCACCGTGAGCTCGAGAAGCTCACGCTGACGGGCTTGCAGCAGCGTATTAAGGAACCCGTGAGCCTGAACTACGGAGATCTCGTCCACGAAGGCAAGCAGCTCGAACCTGCATGCCGTGACATCGAGGCGTTGTTTACCTCGTCGCAGGAACGAGTTACCGGCACTGTCCATTGCGTTTTGCGCCCCGGAAACGTTTTCGTTACGGGTGTCGAATCGCCGCATTCGCTGATGGCGGCGAGCCGCGGCAAGTATGGCGAAGCTGCGGGCGAATGGACGCCCGCCGACGCGCTCGGATTCTCCCGCATCCTGTCGCTTCCCGGCATGCTGCACACGCGGGCGAAAGGAGACTGAAATGCGCTCACTTGTCGTCGACAAGATCGCGTCGGTCGCGCTCGAAAGCGAGATCGGCAGCGAAGTTCGCATCAGCCCTGAAATCCCGTGCGAAGAAGGCGTGCTCGTGGCAGTCGAAGTGCTGAACAACAAGTCGCGCTACAACACCCTGGAGCTAACGAGCGGGCGCATGGCGCAGATCAAGCGTGGTGACATCATTGTCGGTGCGCTTGGACACCGCAAAGCGCTGTTCGGCTATTCCGGGCACATTCCGGAGAAGCTGGTCCCTGGCGACGTGATTCAGCTTCTGAACCTCGGTGGCGTGCTCGGCATCTGTGATTCGGTCAATCCGACGCAGGGGCAGCCGTTCGACTGCCGCGTACTCGGCGTCATTCTGGAGTTTCCCTATCTCGGCGAACGCATCGGCATACCCGCGCGGGTTGGATCGCCCGGACAATCACCCGAGGATGGCTTCGACTTCGGCGAGATTCCTGTCGTCGCTATTGCCGGCACCTGCATGGACTCCGGCAAAACGGTCGCAGCGTGCTCGGTTATCAGTCGCTTCCGTCACAATCGCCAGATCGTCGACGCATTCAAGAGTACCGGCGTCGCGCTGCGGCGTGACATTCTCGCGATGGAAGACGCTGGTGCGCGCAACACGGGAATCTTCTCCGACTACGGCGTCGTTGCGACGACGTCCGATAACGCGCCGGACCTGACGCGCATGTTGCTGAGTTCGCTCGCGGCCGAACGACCCGACATCATAGTGTTCGAGCTCGGCGACGGCCTGCTCGGCGCCTATGGCGTCGAGGCCATTCTCACTGACGAATCGATTCGTGACGCGCTGTCTGCCGTCGTACTCTGCGCGAACGATCCTGTCGGCGCCTGGGGTGGTGTCCAGCTTCTTCGCGAC
The DNA here is from genome assembly GCA_024638465.1 of Rhodospirillaceae bacterium. GTDB lineage: Bacteria > Pseudomonadota > Gammaproteobacteria > Steroidobacterales > Rariloculaceae > SMWC01. The sequence continues at coordinate 39,634 of JAHEKF010000002.1, forward strand.
AACTTCGAGATCGAGCCGACCGTCGTGACGGGTCCGGCAACCGACAACGCGGTAGGAATCGAGATCATCGAGAAGCGCTGTAACGTCCCCGCGATCAATGCACTGAGTAACGGCGCCGAACTCGGCGACCTGATCCAGTCGTCTCTCGGTATAGAAATCGTGCGTGCAGAGACGGGATCATGACCGCCTCCCTGCCTGTCACCGTGCTCGGTGGTACCGGCTACGTTGCCGGGGAACTGCTGCGTCTGATCAGCGACCATCCACGCTTGCATCTCGGAGCCGCGGTGTCGACGAGTCAGGCAGGCAAGCCTGTCGCTGCCAGCTTCGGGCATCTGGCCGGCATCTATCCCGACGCGGTCTTCGTGTCCGTTGACGATGCGGTAAACCGCGTCGCAGAAACTGCCGACGGGGTCGTCGTTTCCGCTGCGCCGCACGGCGCCTCCGCCGACCTCGTGGACAAGCTGCTCAACGCTGCCGAAGCCGCGGGTACCGGCTTGACGATCGTCGACGCATCGGCAGATTTTCGCTATGCCGATTCCGGGAGTTTCGAAGCCGTCTACAAGCAGCCGCACGAAGCACCGAATCGTCTCGATTCATTTCGCTGCGCAGTTCCCGAACACCTCGATGAGATCGACACGCCGCACGCGGCCCAACCCGGCTGCTTCGCGACGACGATGCTTCTCGGGATCGTGCCGTTGCTGGCGATGAATCTTTGTGAACCGAAGTTCTTCGTCAGCGCAATTACGGGAAGTACGGGCGCGGGACGCACACCTCGCGATACGACGCACCATCCGTTTCGACAGAGCAATCTCTTCGCCTACAAACCACTTGCGCATCGGCATCAGCCGGAAGTCGTTACTCTCGCTCGCAATGCAACGAACAAGGAACCTGTTCTGCACTTCGTGCCGCAATCCGGTCCGTTCGCGCGAGGTATACACGCAACGATCTTCGCGCCAGCGAAACCGGGGGTCGGCGCTACAGAGATCGAAGCCGCATTGACAGACTACTACTCAAAATCGGTATTCGTATCCGTAGCCGCGGTGCCACCAAAGCTGAAAGATATCGTCGGCACGAATAACGCGGTTCTGAGCGTAGCAGCGGACGATGAAAGCATCGTTATCTTCAGCGTTCTCGACAACCTGGTGAAGGGTGCGGCCGGCGGCGCGATCCAGTGGGTTAATCGTCTGCGCGGCTGGCCCGACGCTGAAGGCCTGCGCGTTGCGCCGGCGGGATGGATCTGATGAGCGGCGCACATCTCAACGAAGTCTATCCGACATTGCCTTACAAGCCGGTATCCGGCGCGGGCGTCTATCTCGAAGACGCGGATGGGCGCCGCGTGCTCGACCTGTACGGTGGACATGCCGTCGCGGGCCTCGGCTACGGCCACCCTCGACTGACTGAAGCGGTCGTTAATCAGGCTCAGCAGCTGATGTTTCAGAGTAATGCCGTGACGATGCGAGTACGCGACGAAGCTGCCGACAAGCTCGCCGCGTTCGCGCCGGATGGTCTCGAGCGCGTATTTTTCGTCAACAGCGGCGCGGAGGCGAATGAGAACGCGTTGCGCCTCGCGCTTCAGGCGACAGGGCGCGGCAAGATCGTCGCCATGGAGCACGCGTTCCATGGTCGTACTGCAGCTGCGGGCGCGATTAGCTGGAACTCGCGCGACCGATGGTACGGCTTTCCGCAAACGCCGTTCGATGTCGAATTCGTCCCACGCAACGACGAAGCCGCGCTTGCTGCCGCCGTCGACAGCGACACAGCCGCCGTCATCATCGAGCCCGTGCAGGGCGTCGCCGGCGCGTTCGATTTCGCCGCGTCGTTCATGCAGGCGACGCGAAGTGCTTGCGACGCGGCCGGCGCACTGCTGATCCTCGACGAAGTCCAGACCGGGGTCGGCCGGCTAGGCAAACCTTTCGGCGCAGATTTTTTCAACGTCACACCGGATCTGCTGACGACGGCGAAAGCGCTCGGCGGTGGATTTCCCTGTGGCGCGGTCATCATGCGCGCTGAACTGGCGGCGGATCTGCAGCCCGGTGCGCTCGGATCGACGTTCGGTGGCGGTCCGCTCGCTTGCGCGGCTATCGTCGCCGTCCTCGATACGATCGCCGAGTACGATCTGCTTGCGCAGGTAACCGAAGTCTCGGCGCGGATCGCCGACACCTGCACCTTCGGTCATGTCACAGGCATCCAGGGCGCCGGTTTTCTACTCGGTCTGCGGACCGCGCAGCGCGCTGCCCTCGTACGAAATGCGCTGCTCGAGCACAACATCCTTGCCGGGACGAGCAGCGACCCGTACATCCTGCGGCTGCTGCCTGCGCTGATTCTGGAATCGAAACACGTTGATAGCCTCGCCGAGGCATTGAAGGAGATTGGCGATGAAACGCTTCAATGATCTGACCGACTTTTCCAGGGAGGAAATTGCCGATTTGATCGCTCTCGCGAAGCGGCTGGATGAGCACCCGGAGCCAAGGGCTCTGGAGGGCAAGATTCTGTCACTCCTGTTTCTGAGTCCATCGCTGCGAACGCTCGCTTCTTTTCAGGCGGCCATGGGCCGGCTCGGAGGCGACTCGTTCGTGATATCGCCGTCGATGTCGATCCACGGTATTGAGACACGCCCGGGCATCGTAATGGATGGCGCGGCAGCCGAGCATATCCGTGAGGCGGTGCCGGTCATCGCGTCCTACGGCGATGCCATCGGAATCCGCGCATTCGCCGAACGGCGTAGCCTCGACGAAGACCTCGCCGATCGCGAGTTCGAGAACATGGCGCAACTCGTCGATGTGCCGCTCATCAATATGGAATCCGCGATTCAGCACCCCTGCCAGAATCTCGCCGACTGGAAGACGATGGACGACCTGGGCGTTCCGTCCGCGGGTGGCCGCTTCGTGTTGTCCTGGGCCTACCATCCGCGCGCCCTGCCGCTTGCCGTCCCGTCTTCGACCGTTCAGATGGCTGCGATGCGCGGTATGGATGTGGTCGTACTGAACCCGGAAGGTTTCGACTTGCCGGATTCGATTATTGCGAAAGCTAAAACTGCGGCCGAATCGTCCGGTGGCAGCGTGACGACGACGCGCGACCGTAAGGAAGCTATGGAGGGCGCCCACGTCCTGTACGCGAAGTCGTGGTCATCAACCGCTCACTATGGCGATCGGATCGCCGACGAAGCGCTGCGGGAGGATCTCGTCGATTGGTGTGTTGACGATCCCTGGTTCGAGAATGCCCAGGACAATTGCCGCTTTATGCACTGCCTTCCAGTTCGTCGCGGCGTCGTCGTCGCCGATCGAGTATTGGACGGCCCACGTAGCGTCGTACTACCTGAAGCGCGGAACCGCATGGTCGCCCAGATGGCCGTCCTGCATCGACTATTGAGTGGGTAAGCGATCATGGCCCGACTCTCTGGTAACGAGCGCGCAATCGTCGTCACGGCACTGAAGCATGCGGCACCTTATATACGCATGTTCAAAAGGAAAGTGTTCGTGCTGAAAGCCGGTGGCGAAGCATTCCTCTCGCCGGCAACGACTCGCGCAATCGTCGAACAAATCGGCGTGCTGCACGAGGTCGGTATACGCGTCGTGCTCGTTCACGGCGGTGGACCACAATCCACACGCCTCGCAAAGGAACGCGGTATACCGATCAATATCATCGACGGACGCCGAGTTACGGACGAGGCGACGCTCGAAGTCACCGCGAGCGTATTCAACGAGCAAATCAATCCTATGATCCTCGAGGCCTGCCGGGAACTCGCGATCCCGGCCGTCGGCATATGCGCGCCTGATGCCCGCGTGATCAGGGCGCACCGGCGGCCGCCCGTACCGCGCGCGGGTCGTGACGGCGAGACGGTAGACTACGGGTTCGTTGGCGATATCGATGGCGTCGATGCCGACATTCTGCTGAAGCAGCTCAATGACGGCCTGATACCTGTTATCAGCCCGATGGCCGCTGACGACGACGGGACACTGCTGAATATCAACGCCGACACCGTTGCGGCGGCAGTCGCAGCCGCGGTAGGCGCCGAGAAGCTCATACTCGCAACGACAGCGCCTGGCATACTCGAGTCGCGTGACGATCCCGGCTCACTGATTTCGTATATCGACATCGCCGGGCTCGCAAAGCTTCGCAAGGAAGGCCGCATCGCCGACGGCATGTTGCCGAAAGCGACGGCGATAGAGAAAGCCCTGACCGGCGGTGTTCCGCGCGTACATGTCATATCGAGCGAGTTGCCCGACAGCCTGCTTCTCGAAGTCTTTACCAATGAGGGCACGGGCACGCTCGTCGTCAACGATATCGGGCATCTGAGTCCCGAAGAACAGACGAGTTCGGAGTAGGACGATGCCGCGATTATGGGATAAAGGCGTGCCGCTGGATCAACGCATTCTGCGCTTTACGGCCGGCGAGGATCATCTCCTCGACGAACGGCTCGTCGAGTATGACGTTCGTGCCTCGATCGCACACGCGCGAATGCTCGAGGAGCGGGACCTCCTGTCCGCCGGGGACTGCGAAGCAATCTGTCGGGGCCTCGAGCAGCTGGCCAGCCGGCACGCAGCCGGCGAATGGTCGATCGAACTCGAGCAGGAAGACGTCCACAGCGCATTGGAACAACATTTGATCGAGCTGATCGGGCCCGCCGGGGGGCGCGTCCATCTCGGCCGCTCGCGCAACGATCAGGTACTGGCCGCGATGCGGCTCTACCTGCGGGACACCATGCAGACGCTCGCGGACGGCGCCAATTCCGTTGCCGACGCGCTCGACAGCCTTGTTGCAGCGCAGGGTGACCTTGCTCTGCCGGGCTACACCCACATGCAGCCCGCCATGCCGAGCTCCGTCGCGCTCTGGGCAGGCGGTTTCGCAGCGGAGATCCGCGATGACGCCGAGGGCCTGCTGGCCACGCTGCGGCGTGTCGACGCTAACCCTCTCGGCTCGGCCGCCGGGTACGGCGTGCCGGGGCTGCCGCTCGATCGTGAGGCGACCCGCAAAGCGCTCGGCTTCGCCCGAACGCAGGAACCCGTTACGGCCGTGCAGCTAAGTCGCGGCAAAGCCGAAGCGTCAGTCATTTTCGAGCTGACGATGCTGCTGGGGGATCTCGGTCGTCTGGCCTCGGATTTGTTGTTGTTCTATACGGCGGAGTTCGCGTTTGTCGACCTGCCCAAAGCAATGACAACGGGATCGTCAATCATGCCGCAAAAACGCAACCCCGACGTCTTCGAGCTGGTGCGCAGCGCGCAAGCGGTAACTACCGGGGCACTTACCGAAACGCTCGCTATCACTGCAAAACTGACGTCGGGCTATCAACGAGATCTGCAGAGACTCAAGGCGCCGCTATTCCGCAGTATCGATCTGACCGAAGATACGCTCGCGATCATGGCGCACGCACTGTCCGGAATTCGGTTTCGACCCGAATGCATCGATCTCGGTGACGAGTTGTACGCAGCCGAACGAGCGAATGAACTCGTCCTGGAAGAAGGCATACCGTTCCGCGAAGCGTATCAGCGTATCGCAGCAGATCTTGAACGGCGAAGTTCGCGCTCGAAATGACGCAGACGATCTTCCACGCAGCAGTTCGGCTCCTGAAGCTCGGCCCGATAGTTGCCGCCTTCGGTTTGCTTTCAGCCTGCGGCCAGAAGGGTCCGCTCATATTACCCGAAGCAACGGTTACCGAGACAGGTCAAGGCGCCGCACAAACAGGCGATGACCAGCAAGAGGGTGACGACGATGAATCGGGTGGTAACTAGATCAATGTTCCCCGATGCGGTGCAAGATGGCGACTAAACCGTTCGTACTCGTCGACGGATCCTCATATCTTTTTCGCGCCTATCACGCGCTGCCCGATTTTTCGTCGAGCAAGGGCGAGCCGACCGGTGCGATCTTCGGCGTGCTGAACATGCTCAACAAACTCGTCGACGACTACGATCCGGAGAACATCGCAGTCGTTTTCGATGCACCCGGAAAAACGTTTCGCGATGATCTCTATTCCGACTACAAGGCGAACCGGCCGCCGATGCCCGAGGACCTGCGTCCGCAGATCGAACCGCTGATTCAGGCGATTGAAGCGATCGGGATACCGGTCATCCGGGTCAAGGGCGTCGAGGCCGACGACGTGATCGGGACGCTCGCGACGCGAGCCGCCGCCGACGGCCGCGAGACAGTGATATCGACTTCGGATAAGGACATGGCCCAGCTCGTCAACGAGCACGTGACGCTCGTTAACACGATGAGTAATACGAAGCTGGACGAAGGTGGCGTTGCCGAAAAATTCGGTGTCAATCCCGATCAGATCATCGACTACCTTGCGCTGGTAGGAGACAGTTCAGACAACATTCCCGGCATCCCCGGCGTCGGGCCGAAGACTGCTGCGAAATGGCTGGCCGAGCATGGCGACCTGGACACGATCAAGGCCGAAGCCGACAGCGTTCCAGGCAAGGTCGGCGAGAATCTGCGGAACTCGCTGGATCGGCTTCCGCTGTATAAGGAACTCACGACGATCGTTTGCGACGTAGAACTTCCGCTGTCGCCAGCCGAGCTGGTACTACGGGAACCCGACGTCGACCGAGTCCGAAAACTTTACGACCGTCTCGAACTCAGAAGTCTGCTGCGCCGAATCGGCGAACTCGACGAGCAGCAAGAGCAAGCGTCAATGGAACCCGGCGTCGACTACGACACGGTGCTGACCCAAGCGGCCCTGAACGAGTGGCTGGAGCGTATCGAGGGCGTCGAACTCGTCGCCCTCGATACTGAAACGACCAGCCTCGATTACATGCAGGCCGAGATCGTCGGCCTCTCTCTTGCCGTTGTAGCGGGAAATGCGGCTTATATCCCGCTTGCCCACAGCTACCCGGGCGCGCCGGATCAGCTCAACCGCGAGGAAGTTCTCGCGCGCATGAAACCGTGGCTCGAGAGCGATTCCCCGAAGCTCGGACATCATCTGAAATACGATGCGCACGTGCTGCGAAATCACGATATCGCACTCGGTGGAATCGCATTCGACTCAATGCTCGAATCCTTCGTGCTGGATTCGACAGCTACGAGACACGATATGGATTCCGTCGCGAATAAATACCTCGGAGTCAAAACGACGAAATACGAAGACGTCGCAGGCAAGGGAGCGAAGCAGCTGCGATTCGACGAAGTCGACATCGAAGTCGCGTCGGCCTATGCGGCACAGGACGCGGACATTACGTTTCAGTTGCACGAGACACTCTGGCCGAAACTTCAGGAAGTTCCGTCGTTGGCCAAGCTCTATCTCGAGATCGAGCAGCCGCTCGTCGAAGTACTGCGCAAGATGGAATACCTCGGCGTACTCGTCGATGCCGAAATGCTCAAGCAGCAGAGTCAGGAACTTGCAGAATCAATGGCGGCTACCGAAAAACGGGTACACGAGATGGCAGGCGGCCCGTTTAATCTCGCTTCACCGAAGCAGCTGCAGGAGATTCTTTACGATCGGCTGGGACTCCCGGTGCTGAGCAAGACACCCAAGGGCCAGCCGTCAACGGCGGAGAGTGTGCTGCAGGATCTGGCTGAGGAACATGAGCTGCCGAAGGCGATACTCGAGTACCGTGGGATCGCGAAACTAAAGTCGACCTACACGGACAAACTACCGCTCGAAATCGATCCGCGAACCGGTCGAATCCACACGTCTTATCACCAGGCCGTCGCGGCGACCGGCCGTCTTTCATCGACGGACCCGAATCTGCAGAACATCCCGATCCGAACGCCGGAGGGTAGGCGCATACGTCAGGCGTTCATCGCGCCGGAAGGCTACCGGCTGCTCGCTGCCGATTATTCGCAGATCGAGTTGCGCATCATGGCGCATCTATCCGAGGACGCCGGATTACTCGCGGCTTTCGCCGCCGATACCGACATTCATCGCGCGACGGCTGCGGAGGTCTTCGGGATCGAGCCGGCAGACGTCTCCAACGACGAACGGCGCTCGGCCAAGGCGATCAACTTCGGATTGATTTACGGGATGTCGGCGTTCGGTCTCGGGCGACAGCTCGGAATCGGACGCAACCAGGCGCAGGAATACGTCGATCTCTATTTCGACCGCTATCCGGGAGTCAAAGCCTATATGGATGGCACCCGCGAGCGCGCACGCGAAGACGGTTTCGTCGCAACGGTTTACGGCCGACGTCTGTACCTGCCCGAGATCGACTCGCGCAATCATCAACGTCGCCAGTATGCCGAACGCAGCGCTATCAATGCGCCCATGCAGGGCTCGGCGGCGGACATTATCAAGCGAGCGATGATAGACGTTGATCGCTGGCTGGCATCATCAGGTGCCGATGCGCGCGTCATCATGCAGGTCCACGACGAACTCGTGCTCGAGGTCGCGGAAAGCAATGCCGAAGAGATCGCCGTCGAGATCGCGAAACTCATGGAAAGCGCTGCCGATCTCAGGGTGCCGCTCAAAGCCGACTACGGACTCGGCGCCAACTGGGATGAGGCGCACTAGCGCTCCGCCTGATCTCCGTCTCGGCCAGTGAGACGGACTCTCCGGGTCCGACCAACAACTGCTACGTCGACCGGCCCCGAGCGGCTGACGGGGCGGACCGCGGCGGTGGAACTTTTGCGCGGGCCGGTGGACTAACTCATTAGACGCGAAAGTGTCACCCGCTGACCTCCCTCGGCGGGATGTCCCGGTTACCCCATACCGGGAGACCTCTAACCCCGGGTGTGTCCCCTGAATCCCGCACCCGGGGTTTCTTTTTTTCAGGAATCGCTGTCCCCCACCCCGAGCCACGTTAACAATTGTTCACGTGCGTCTTCGACACCAAGCCGACGGGGCGCGCTGAACAGAATCAGTGGAAACGCGTCCGGCAGCGTCCTCGCGATGTCCAGACGCCGGCTCATACCGCCGCTACGGCTCAGCTTGTCGGCCTTCGTCAGCAGCACTGCAGCGGGTACGGCGGCGTCCTTCGACCAGGCCAACATGACCTCGTCGAGATCCCTTAAGCCCCGCCGGATATCGACGGTGACGACGAGCCCTGCAAGCGATCGCCGCTCCCGAAAGTAGGCTTCCAGCAGTATCCGCCATTGATCACGAACCGACTCGGCGACTTTCGCGTAGCCGTAGCCCGGGAGATCGACAAGACGCCGCGTTGCGTCGATTTCGAAGAAATTGATGAGCTGAGTTCTACCCGGTGTCTTGCTGGTTCTGGCGATACCGCGGCGCGCGGTGATCGCGTTGATCGCACTGGATTTGCCCGAGTTGGAGCGTCCCGCGAATGCCACTTCGCGTCCCGAGTCCGGAGGGAACTGATCAGGCTTCTGGGCGCTCTTAAGGAATTCGAGATGCTGCGGAAATACCATTGCCGGTGCCGGATGGACGCCCGGCTCAATGCTGGAAACAAGCGGATTAGTGTACAATCTCTCGCCGTTTGCAATGAAAGGATTGGGGCCTAAGACGCGTGGCGATTATGACTGAAGGACAGATTTCCTGGACGACCAGACCCGTTGCGACGCGTTTGGCGGCCATCGCATTTGCGTTTTTGATCTCGGGGCAGGGTTTCGCTCAGGGGTCCGCGGAGGCCGGGCAGGCGAAAGCGGCTTCTTGCGCCGCATGTCACGGCGCAGACGGCAACAGCATCAATCCTCTGTGGCCCAGCCTCGCAGGCCAGCACCCCGAATACATCGTCCGCCAGCTTGAAGCCTACCAATCCGGCGATCGCGAAGATCAGCTGATGACGGCTTTCGCGACATCGCTCTCGGACGAAGATATGTATGACCTGGCTGCATACTTTGCGACATTGCCGTCGGTGCAGCGTGGTGCCGACCCCGCGCTCGTCGAACTGGGACAACGGATTTATCGCAGCGGACTTCCGGATCGCGGCGTCGCGGCCTGCATCGCGTGCCATGGGCCCGCTGGGCGCGGCAACCCGCTCGCAGCATTCCCGGTGGTCCGCGGCCAGCACGCAACCTATCTCGCCAACACGCTCAACGCCTATGCAGCCGGCAATCGAAGATCGGATGGTAGCGTCAATCAAATGATGCGCGATATCGCCGTCAGTCTCAGGGCAGAAGAGATACGGGCGGTCTCCAGTTACATGCAAGGTCTGCGCTAACTTCAGTCGCGGTAGAGGTGGCTAACGTGTCGAATCGAAATCGAAGCAAAACACTTGGAGCGGCTTTCGCCGCATTGATGATCCTTTTTGCGGGCTGCGCCGAAGAGCCCGCACCTCAGGCCGTTGAGCCGGTCGTAACGAACACCGCGCAACCACCATCGGTGCAGGAATCGATCGAGCCGCCTGCCGTCGTGGCAGAACCACCCGCTGCGAACACGACTCCGCAGCCCGGCCGCATCACGCTGGCACAGGCAGATTCCGAGCCCTCGACGAGCCGCTTCCAGCTCGGTACCCATTATCAGCGCTACCCGTCCGCGCAGGGCACGAGTTCGAGCCCGGAGATGATCGAAGTTGCAGAAATATTCTGGTACGGGTGCCCGCACTGCTATACGTTCGACCCTTATCTCGAAGATTGGCGCCAGAATCTTCCGGATGATGTGAGCTTCGTTCGTATACCCGCGGTGTGGAACCCTTTGCTACAGATCCACGCAAGGGCTTTTTACGCGGCGCGCGCACTGAATGTCAGTGATCAGCTTCACACGGCGTTCTTCCGTGAGATTCACATCAACCGTAACGGTCTGGACTCGCAGGAAGCGCTCGCAGATTTCTTCGCAAGCCACGGAGTCGATCGGGATGACTTCAACGCTGCTTTCGAATCTTTCGCCGTCAACAACTTCATGAATCGAGCGGACGAACTGTCACGGCGCTATCGAATCGGGAGCGTTCCAACCGTCGTCGTGAACGGCAAGTACACGACCGACGCCGGCATGGCTGGAAGCTACGAAGATCTCATGGAGTTGATCGACGAACTGATCGCGATGGAACGCGCCTCACAATAGTATCGATCGCTGTGAGCAATCCTTTAGTTCAGAAAGGGTCACGCGACTCCTCCAGCCCGTAAGGGTCCACATGGATTAATACCTCGGCGCCGGGAAATCCCGCGCGGACATCAGCCTCTACGGCGTCGCAGATTGCGTGCGCGTCGATCAAAGCCATGTCGGGATCCAGCTCCAGATGGAACTGGATGAAACGCGCGGGCCCGGACGACCGCGTACGCAAATCGTGCATCCCCCTGACATGTTCATGGCCCGATACGATATCGAAGATCCGCTGTCGGTCCTCTCCCGGCAGCTCACGATCCAGCAATACGTCAATCGCTTTCATCGCTATGATCCTCACGCTCACGAGAATGAGCGCCACGACCACCAGGCCGAGCAGCGGATCGAGAATATAAAGTTGCCACTGCACCGAGGCGAAAATCGCCGCTAACACTGCAACGTTCGTCAGGATATCCGCGCGATAGTGAACGGCGTCGGCGGAGATCGCGAGAGATCTCGTCCTACGCACGACATAGCTCTGAAACAGCACCAGACTGATCGTCAGCAGCAGCGACGTCAGCATTACAGCGAAGCCTAGCTCCGGCCGAAGCACCGGCGCTGGCTCAAGCAGCCGCATGATAGCCTCGAATCCGACGAAACTCGCGGACGCCGTAACGATCAGTGCCTGCGCCAGCCCCGCGATGCCTTCGGCATTGCCGTGACCGAATCGATGCTCGCGATCCGCCGGAGATACGGCGATCTTTACGGCGAACAGCGTGATGAGCGATGCAACCAGATCGAGGACCGAATCGGCCAGGGAGCTCAGCAAGGCGATGGAATCGGTTCGATGCCAGCCCCAGACCTTCAGCACAATCAGCGCGATAGCCGTTGCGACGGATGCATAGCTTGCCACCCGCATCAGCTTGATCTGTTGCGAATCCAGGTTCGCAACGACAGTCTTTCGCGTCGAGTCCATTCTTGTCAGGGAGGTCGCTGGTAATCCTTATGGTAACAGCGGAACGAATTCGACCCGGGCTCAGAGGGCGGCGAGTCTTTGCGCTGCCGCGCGCAGTGTGTGCGGCTCCTTCGCGAAGCAAAATCTCACGTAACGAGCTTCAGGAGGGCTTTCGTAGAACGCTGTGATCGGAATGACGGCGACGCCGTGTTTCTCGGTCAACCAGCGCGCGAACTCATGATCCGGCAGATCGGAAACGCCATCGTATCGAGCCAGCTGGAAGTAGGTCCCGAGACTCGCCTCGAATTCAAGACGGGACTCCGAGAACAATTCTAAAAACAGATCGCGCTTTTCCTGGTAGAACCGCCCAAGACCCAGATAGTGCTCCGGACACTCGGCGAGATAGTCCGCGAGTGCGTGCTGTAGCGGCGTTACGGTTGTAAAGGTATTGAACTGATGGACGCGACGAAACTCCTGAGAGAGTGCGGGTGGCGCTACGCAATAACCGACTTTCCAGCCTGTCGCATGGTAAGTCTTACCGAAAGAAAACACGGCGAAACTTCGTTTCGCGAGCCGCGTATTGGCCAACACGGTCGCATGAACGCGATCGTCAAAAACGATGTGTTCGTAGACTTCGTCGCTCAATACATACGCGTCATGATCTTCCAGCTCATCAGCGAGTCGCTCCAGATCTTCCGCCGTCAGTAAGGATCCGGATGGGTTATGCGGCGAGTTAATGACGACCATCCGTGTCCGGTCGTTCAGCGCAGCTCGAAATCGATCCCAGTCAATTCCGAAGCCTGGCAGCGTCAGGGGAATGTGTACGGTCTTCGCGCCAGCGAGCGTAATAGCGGGATCGTAGGAGTCGTACGCCGGATCGAACACGATGACTTCGTCGCCCGGACGCACGACAGCGTGAATGGCGCAGAACAGCGCTTCGGTTGCGCCGCTCGTTACCGTTATCTCGGACTCGGGATCGGAACTGACGCCGTAAAGACGCTCTACTTTGATCGCGATCTGCTCTCGCAATGCCGGCACACCGGCCATATGCGGGTACTGATTATGCCCCGCATGGAGGTGATGCGTGACCCGTTCGAGCAACTCTACCGGAGGCTGATAGTCCGGAAAGCCCTGCGACAGATTGATCGCATCGTAATCCTCGGCCAGGCGCGACATGACCGTGAAGATGGTCGTCCCGACTCCGGGGAGTTTGCTCTTGAGCTCCGGCATGCTCCTAGGGTGCCGCTGAAGGCTTAATCGAACCGTTAGCGCGTCGACGTCGCGACACGATACAACCCCCAGCTCAACGCCACGATGACGAGAATTCCGACGATCTCGGGCAGTTCAACACCGAGCGTGATGATGTCGGGATTGCCGCTCACCACGATCGGGACGGCCATACCGATCCCGATCAGCGCCTCGCCGGTTATCAGTCCTGAGGCGAACAGCATCCCGTGGCGCTGGCCGCCCGCGACATCCCTCCCGCCTGCAGCGTTTCGACGACTGGTGAAATAAGCGATCAATCCGCCGATCAGAATCGCGGTTGACAGCTCGAGCGGAAGATAGATACCGACAGCCACGGCGAGAACCGGCGCCCGCCAATTCGCTCCCGTCCATTTCAGATACTCGTCGAGGGCGATGATGCCGACACCTATCAACGCGCCGATCGTAATCATGCCCCAGGGCAATCCAGCGCCGAACACGCCTTCGGCGACCGATGCCATGAGCGTCGCCTGCGGCGCGAGCAACGCATCGGGCTGTTCTGCAGTGGGTGCACCGATCCCGTAAGCCTGCAGCAACAGGTTCAGGATTGGCGCCATAACGAGCACGGCCGATATCACGCCGGCCGCCTGCATGACCTGTTGTCGCCAGGGTGTGGCGCCGACAATGTACCCGGCCTTGAGGTCTTGCAGATTGTCGCCGGCGATAGCGGCAGCGCAGCAAACGACAGCGCCGACCATGATCGCCGCGGCGGGTCCGGCGAGCGCGTCGCCGCCCATGAGCCAGAGCAGCAGCAGCGACGTCATCAGAATCGTGGCAATCGTAATTCCCGAAATCGGATTGTTCGATGAGCCGACGAGACCCGCCATATAGGCGGCGACGGAAGAGAACAGGAAGCCAGTAATGACCATGATCACGGTCATGGCGAGCGCGACACCGACGGTACCGACGATCGTCTGATATACGGCGAATATCGGCAACACGAAGATCGCCACACCAATCAGCACGAACTTCATGGGCGTATCGTGTTTCGTATGATCGTATCCACCTGCCGTAGACGGTATCTCTGCCCGGAGTCCGCTCACGATCCCCGATACCAGCGAACCGCGCATTGAGATCAGTGCCCAGATCCCGCCGACGAGCATGGCCCCGACACCGAGATAGCGTATCTGCGAGGTCCAGATCGCGAAGGCGAGATCCGTCGCGTTTGCACCGTCAGCCAACTGCGCCGCGAGGCCCGGGTTGGACTCGATAAAGAACGTCGAGAACACGGGTATTGCGACAAACCACGAGATCGCACCGCCAAGAAATACGAGGACAGCGATATTGAGTCCGACGATGTAGCCGACGCTGATCAGCGCCGGAGAGAGATTCATACCGACATAGGCGATCGTGCTCGAGCCAACGTAGGTCGCCGCATGCGCGGTACCGGCCCAGAGGCGCAAACCCGTCTCGGCGAACTTGGTCGCGGCTCCGAGCAGAGCGGCGATGGCGAGAAATTTGGCGCCCTGGCTCGGCGCATCTCCGACCTTCAGGACTTCCGCGGTTGCCGTACCCTCCGGGTACATGAGCTGCTCTTCGACAATCAACGAGCGGCGCAACGGTATCGTGAACAACACGCCCAGGAGCCCGCCGAGGCCGGCGATGATTGTCACCCAGCCGTACTCGAAGACGTTCCAGTAGCCGAGAATGACGAGCGCAGGCAGCGTAAAAATCACGCCCGCCGCCAGGGATTCTCCGGCCGATGCCGCGGTCTGCACGATATTGTTTTCGAGGATGTTCGACTCCTTGAACATCTTGAGGATCGCCATCGAGATGACCGCGGCCGGAATGGAGGCGGAGACGGTCATACCGGCAAACAGGCCCAGATAGGCATTCGCACCTGCGAGAACCATCGATAGCACGAGACCGAGCAGTATCGCCTTCAATGTGAGTTGCGGCAGTGGCGTAGCGGCAGCCATTCGTGCACCTCCGGGTTATTGTTTCTTGTTCGAGTGGCGAACCTGCGCAGACAGACTAGCGACTGACTCGCTCGAATTCCAGCGCGCCTACTGCACGCCTCGCGTAAGTCGTTTCAATGGCTTGCTGACAAGGGCAAGCAGGATACCCGCGCCCACCGTCGTAATGACGATCTGCGTGTACAGCCCCGGCATTTCCTCGACCGCGTCCGCGCGGAACTCTCCCGCAAGAAGACCCGCGAGGATATTGCCGAGCGAAGTAGCGAGCCACCAGACGCCCATGAGTTGTCCGACGTAGCGCCGCGGGGAGAGCTTCGTGACCGCGCTCAAGCCGACCGGACTCAATGCCAGCTCACCCATCGTGTGCAGCAGGTAGGTGAAAAACAACCATGTCGGCAGTACCTGCTGCCCTTCGGCGACGAGTGTCGCGGCACCGATCATGATCGCAAAACCGAGCCCGAGAATGACGAGGCCAATGGCGAACTTCAGTGGCGATGAGGGATCGAGATTTCGTCGCGCAAGCGCTATCCAGATCATCGAGTAGAACGGTGCGAGGACAATGATGAACACAGGATTCAGTGACTGAAACCATGTCGCGGGAATCGTAAAATCCCCGAACTCGCGAATCGTGTAACGGTCGGCAAACAGATTCAGCGAAGACCCTGCCTGCTCGAAGCCGGACCAGAAGACCGCACACGCTATGAACAGAACGATCAGGACGATAACCCTGTCGCGCTCGTCGGCCGAAAGCCGGCCGAATACGAACAGATAAACGAAGTAAAGCGCACCGAGACCCGCGATGATATAGGTACTGACCTGCGCCAACGCAACCGCGTCTATCGTCAGCGCGCCATTGAGTGCCGCAATCATGACGAACGTCAATGCCAGAAGACTTGCAACAATCAAGCCCCAGGCCTTGCGCTCGAACGCAACGTCGTTGTCGCGACGCGCGGGAGGGAGGCGGCCCGCTTCACCGAGCTGGTCCTCGGTTAATTTGAACTGAACCAATCCGAATAACATGCCGAAGCCGGCCGCTGCGAAACCGTAGTGCCAGTTCTCCTGGGCGAGAAAGCCGCAGACGAGCGGACCGAGCGCGGCGCCGACATTGATACCCATGTAAAAAATCGTGAAACCGCCGTCGCGACGGTGATCGCCGGGGGGATAGAACTCGCCGACGATCGCACTGATATTGGGCTTCAAAAGACCCGTTCCGATTGCGACGAAAGCGAGCCCGGTAAAAAAAGCCCAGACTGACGGAATTGCGAGAATGAAATGCCCGCTCATGATAATGATTCCGCCATACCAGACGGCGCGCTGGCCACCGATCAGCCGGTCGGCGATCCATCCGCCCGGTAACGCGATCGCATACACGGCGGCCGTATACAGCCCGTAGATCGCGGTCGCGGTCTGGTCCGAATAGCCCAGTCCCCCATTCTCGACGGCTTCGACCATGAACAGCACGAGCAGCGCACGCATGCCGTAATAGCTGAAGCGCTCCCACATCTCCGTCGTCGACAGCGTGAAAAGGCCTCGCGGATGGCCCAGTATTCCATCCTGCGGCACGGCCGCAGTTGCTTCGCTACTCAATCTACGATCCTCGCGGGCTACTCGCCGCCGCCTTCGGTACCGACCTGAACGCTATCTTCATCGGCAGAGTCCTTCTTCGGATCGAACACGCGGGCCATGAACAACCCGGTCTCATACAGGACGTAGACGGGAACGGCCAGCATGGTCTGCGAGATTGCGTCGGGCGGCGTCAGCAGCATGCCGATGACGAAAGCGCCGAGAAATACATACGCGCGTGCCTTCGCCAGCGTCTCGAGCGGTACCAGGCCGCTCCAAACGAGCATCACCGTTGCGATGGGCACTTCGAACGCGAGTCCGAATGCGAAGAAAAGCGTCAGAATAAAATCGAGGTAGTAAGTGATGTCCGTCATCATCGTGACGCCTTCTGGCGTATAGGCCGCGAAGAAGCCGAACATGAGCGGAAAGACAACGAAGTAGGCGAACGCGACGCCGGCGTAGAACAACACAATGCTCGAAAGAACGAGCGGGAACGCGAACTTCTTCTCCCGGTTGTAGAGACCGGGCGCCACGAAAGCCCAGGCCTGCGTCAAGACCACGGGCATCGCGAGAAACAACGCGACGAACAGGCTCATCTTGAAGGGCGTCAGAAATGGCGATGCGACCTGAGTCGCGATCATCGTCGCACCTTCCGGAAGCTGCTCCATCAGCGGCGTCGCGATTAACGTGAATATCCTCTGGTTAAACGGCACGAGCCCGATAAAGATGATCAGTATCGCCAGCGCCGCTTTCATCAGGCGCTGACGCAGCTCGATGAGGTGCGAAACGAGTGATCCTTCCTCGAGCTGCTCCGGTTCTTGCGTGCCGGGGCCGGTTGGATCCGAGCTCATGATTCGCCTTTCTCGCGCCGTGATTCATCGTCGGACTCCGCCTGCTGCGGATGGCCGTCCGTGGCAGCGGACTCGGCACGGTCGTCAGCGGAATCGTCGTCAGCGGGATCGCCGTCAGCGGGATCGCCGGCGCCACGATCGTCCTCGGCGGCGTTCGGGCCGTTGACCGGAGTGATGTGGTTCGGCTTGCGTTTGGGTGGCGGCGGCGGCTTGTAGTCGGCGGTTGCGATCTCCTGCTCGAGCTGACGTCGCAAGCTGCTGGCCGTGCGGCGGGCACGCCCTATCCAGCGACCAATCTGACTCGCGACACGGGGCATGCGCTCCGGGCCCAGGATGATGAGGCCCACGCCGAATATCAGTACGAGTTCCCAAAAACCGACGTCGAACATCTGGGCTAACTACTTTCTGTCTTGTCCTTCTGCTCTTCGAACTCCGCGTCCGGCTGGCTGTCCTCGATGCGACGCGGCGAGCCTCCATCGTCTTCATCTTTGTCGTCGGAATCCATGGCTTTGCGAAAACTCTTCAGCGCGCCGCCGAGATCACCGCCGATGGTCTTCAGTCGCTTGGTACCGAAGATCAGCACGACGATGAGCAGGACGATAAGCAGCTGCCACATGCTTATCCCGCCTAATCCCATCTCATCTCTCCAAATTCGCTTCCAACGCGTAATGATACGCGAAAGGGCTGACGCGGCGTTTGGCGCTCACGCGGGCGGCACTCGAAGCCAGAACGTGACCGGACCCTCGTTCGTCAGGCTGACCTGCATCGTGGCGCCGAAGCGACCCTTCGCGGTCGTAACGCCTGCTGCTTCTGCTGCGCTGACCAGCCCCGAAAACAGCGCAGCCCCCAGTTCTGGCGGGGCTGCCCTGGAGAAGCCGGGCCGGTTTCCCTGCGAGGTGTCCGCCACCAGCGTGAATTGTGGAACCAGCAGGAGCGCTCCGCCGACGTCCCGAAGGCTGAGATTCATTCGGCCTTCGGCATCGGGAAAAACCCGATAGGCCAGTAGTCGCTGCAGCAATCTTGCGGATTCGCGGGAGCCGTCACCGCGCTCCACGCCCACGAGTACCGCCAGACCCGGGCCGATCTCGGCAATGGTTGCGCCGTCCACCTTGACGTCCGCGCGTCCGACTCTCTGTAACAAACCGATCATGGTGTACTCCGCGCTGCCGCTGGGACCGACGTTGCGGGCGCGGCAAGCGGCTGATTATCGACGTTTGTGGCGCTAAGGTCCCGATTTACCTGGTTCACGAACGCACGAAAAACGGCATAGTAACGCGGAATGGCTGCCCGGTGGCGTCGAACACGGATGTTTGACGGTGAGCTCCGGCCATTTTTTGCGCCAAAAAGTAGTTATAAACGCCACTTTTTTTACTATAAGTTAGTTTACGGCGGATTAATTCCCACATGAAATAAAATTATTTAGAGGTGGGATTTATGATATTTTTTTGGTGATTATCGGCTGGATTGTGGGTTCGGCGTAAACGACTAGGCGCTGGCGGATCAGTCTGGTATTGCTGTCGATCCCTCATTCGCGACGGGCCACCGTGAAACGACGCGACTTCATCACCGGCGTGGCAGGCGGTGCCACGCTCTCGGCCTGCACACCGCCGCCGCAGACCGGAGCGCCGACCGGCGCTGCCGGAGAGCGCTTCGCATGGAGGATGGTCACTGCCTGGCCGCCGAATTTTCCGGGCCTCGGCACCGGCGCGACCAATCTGGCGCGCTACCTCGAAGAACTCAGCGGCGGCCGTCTCGCGGTTGAGGTCTATTCGGCCGGTGAGCTGGTTCCCGCGCTCGAGGTCTTCGACGCGGTGTCGGCCGGTACGGCCGAACTCGGGCACGGCGGCGCCTATTACTGGCGCGGCAAGGCGGAAGCGACGCAATTCTTCACGACCATCCCTTTCGGCATGAACGCGCTGGAAACCAATGCCTGGCTCTACTACGGCGGCGGTCTCGAGTTATGGGAGGAGGTCTATGCGCCATTCGGGCTCAAGCCCTTCCCGGCCGGCAGTTCGGGCGTCCAGATGGGCGGCTGGTTCAATCGGCCGATCGACAGTCTCGAAGACCTGCGCGGCCTGCGTATGCGGATTCCGGGCATCGGCGGCGAAGTCCTGCAGCGCGCCGGGGGCACTCCGGTCACGTTGCCCGGAGCGGACCTGTTCACGGCCCTTCAGACGGGCAGCATCGACGCGACCGAATGGGTTGGCCCCTACAACGATGTCGCTTCCGGCCTGCACCGGGCAGCGCGCTACTACTATTACCCTGGCTGGCACGAGCCGGGCTCGATCATGGAGTGCATGGTCAACCAGGCCGCTTATGACAGCCTGCCCGGCGACCTGCAGGCCATCATTCGCGTCGCCTGCCAGGCGGCAAACATGGATATGCTGGCCGAGTACAACGCCCGCAACGCTTCGGCGCTCGCCCAGATCGCAGCCGAAGACTCGATCGAGCTGCGGCGCTTTCCCGACGAGGTTCTGGCCCGCCTCAAGGAGCTGACCCACGAGGTCATGGCCGATCTGGCCGCGCGCGATCCGCTGTCGGCCAGAATCTGGGATTCCTACCGCTCGTTCATGAATCAGAGCCGTGAATGGCAGCGCATCGGCGAGCAGGCGTTCCTTGCCACAACGGACCTCTAGGTGGCCGGCTTAGGTAGAATCCGCAACCGGTTCGAGTGCGAGACCATTACCTCCCGGGCACGGTTCTGATAACATTCTGCCCGCAAAGATCCCGGGTCTCCGGGACAGGAGTCAATAACAGATGAGAACATTTTTTGCCATTTTCGCGTTGGCAGGGTTATCGATGGGCGGGACCGCGTCGGCCCAGGAATGCACGCAGACGATCGAGGGAAACGACCTTCTGCAGTTCAACCTTGCTGAGGTGCGTGTGAGCGCGGGCTGCGAAGAAGTGACGATCAACCTGGTTCATACCGGCGCGTTGCCGGTTACCGTCATGGGCCACAACTGGATCCTGACAGCAACGACCGATTACATGGACGTCGCAGCCGCGGGACAAGCCGCTGGCGCACCCGAATACCTGCCAGCCGGAGACGCCAGAATTCTCGCTGCGACGGATCTCATCGGTGGTGGCGAAGAGACTTCGGTCACGTTCAGCCTGGCGGGGCTGGAGCCTGGCGGCGATTACACGTTCTTCTGCACGTTCCCGGGTCATTACGTACTGATGAACGGCAAGTTCGTCATCGAATAGATAGTCCACGTTCGCTTTCGGAAGGGCCGACGGGCAATCAACTAAGGAATTCCAACGCATGCTAATGGCAGTTGTACTCATTCTTCTGGTGATCGGCTCGCTGATTTTTCACTTCGCGAGCCCGTGGTATCTGACGCCACTTGCCTCGAACTGGGAACTCATCGATACCACCATAAATATCACTTTCGTCGTCACCGGTATCGTCTTTGTCCTAGTGAACTTCTTCATGGCGTACTGCGTATGGAAGTTTCGCCATCGACCGAATCTGAAGGCCGAATACGACCCCGAGAACACCAAACTCGAGGTCTGGCTGACCGCAATTACGTCCGTTGGTGTGGCAGCCATGCTCGCTCCCGGTCTCGTCGTCTGGGGCCAGTTCGTCAACGTTCCGGAAGATGCCATGGACGTCGAAGCAGTCGGCCAGCAGTGGCACTGGAGTTTCCGCTTGCCTGGCGAAGACGGCGTGCTGGGCAACTCGGATATCCGCCACGTCAGTGAACAGAATCCTTTCGGGGTCGACCCGGAAGACCCGACCGGACAGGACGATGTCCTGATCGCGCGCCCCGAAGTACACATGGCTGTCGACCAGCCGGTTAACCTCTTGCTGCGGTCGAAGGATGTACTGCACAACTTCGCCGTGCCTCAATTCCGCGTGAAAATGGATCTCGTCCCGGGCATGGTGACCTACCAGTGGTTTACGCCCACTGTCGTCGGCCGATACGACGTACTATGCGAAGAGCTTTGCGGAATCGCGCACTTCGCGATGCGGGCACGAGTGATCGTCGACACGCAGGAAGACTATGACGCCTGGCTCACAGAGCAGCCGACCTTTGCGGATACGATGGCGCGACCGCCGGGCGACGCAGCGGCAGGTCAGGCCGCCTATGCGATCTGCGCGGCCTGCCACGGCCCGGATGGACAAGGCATGCAGGCTCTGAATTCGCCGAAGCTCACGGGCCAGGAAGGCTGGTACCTGCGCCGCCAGATTCAGTATTTCAAGAACGGAATTCGCGGCACGGCCGAAGGCGACACCTTCGGCGCAACGATGGCACCGATCATGGCAGCCGTTCCCGACGAGCAGACGATCGACAACATCGTCGCTTATATTCAATCGCTGCCCGAAGAGCCGCTCGAACCGACCGTCGTCGGCGACGTCGTTGCCGGAGAACGCCTCTACGGAACCTGCCAAGCCTGTCACGGCGCCGACGGCGAGGGTATCTGGGCACTGAATGCCCCGGGACTCGCCGGCCAGACGGACTGGTACCTCGTCAGGCAGCTGCAGAACTTCCGCAGCGGCATTCGCGGATCGCATCCGGGCGACGCCTACGGCGACCAGATGCGCATGATGGCCGACATCTTCACCGACGAACAGGCGATCAATGATCTGGTTGCCTACGTCAATACTTTATAGATCGCGTATTTTTCGATACTGACGAGATACTAGGATAATGCGCAAAGAGATTCGCCAGGAGTAGATACTGATGGCATACGTCGCAATAGCGGACCGGGACCACCATCTCCACGACCCGCAAACCTTCATCACCAAATACATCTATAGTCAGGACCACAAGGTCATTGCTATCCAGTACGGCCTGACAGCCATATTCGTCGGCCTGATCGCGATGGCGCTTTCGGTTCTCATGCGGCTGCAGCTCGGTTTCCCCGAGACGTTCTCCGTAATCACGCCGGAGGAGTATTACCAGTACGTGACGCTGCACGGAATGATCATGGTGATCTACCTGCTGACGGCGCTATTTCTCGGCGGCTTCGGCAACTACCTCATCCCGCTCATGTGTGGATCGCGGGACATGGTGTTCCCGTTCATGAACATGCTGAGCTTCTGGGTATATCTGCTTTCCGTATTGATCCTGCTTTCCAGCTTCTTCGTCCCCGGCGGCCCGACCGGTGCCGGCTGGACGCTCTACCCGCCACAAGCCATCGCGCCCGGAACACCGGGAATTGGCGCCGGTATCGTGCTGATGCTGTTGTCACTGGCGGTCTTCATCGTGGCGTTCACGATGGGCGGCCTCAACTACGTCACGACAGTATTACAGGCACGCTGCAAGGGCATGACGCTGATGCGCATGCCGCTGTCGATCTGGGGCATTTTCGTCGCGACTATTCTCGGCCTGCTCGCGTTTCCCGCGCTGCTCGTCGCGGCCATCATGATGTTGCTCGATCAGGCCATCGGCACGAGTTTCTTTCTTCCGTCGATGCTGACGATGGGCGAGGAATCGGTGCAGTCAGGCGGCAGTCCGATTCTGTTCCAGCACCTGTTCTGGTTCTTCGGTCACCCCGAGGTCTACATCGTCGCGCTACCCGCATTCGGCATGGTATCCGATGTACTCGCAACCCACGCTCGCAAGAACATCTTTGGCTATCGCATGATGGTGTGGGCTATCGTCGCCATTGGCGCGTTGAGCTTCATCGTCTGGGCGCACCATATGTATGTCAGCGGAATGAACCCCTACTTCGGGTTCTTCTTCGCGACCACGACCCTGATCATCGCAGTCCCGACCGCCCTCAAGGTCTATAACTGGGTTCTGACGCTCTGGAAAGGCGACCTTCATCTTACGGTACCGATGCTGTTCGCCATCGGCTTCATCTTTACGTTCACGCACGGCGGTCTGACCGGACTGTTTCTCGGCAACGTGACCGTTGATTTGCCGCTTTCGGATACCTACTTCGTAGTCGGCCATTTCCACATGGTCATGGGCGTGTCGCCGGTACTCGTTCTTTTCGCTGCCATCTATCACTGGTATCCGAAGATGACGGGGCGCATGTACAACGAGATGCTCGGCCGCTGGCATTTCTGGCTGACCCTGCTCGGCACCTACTCGATCTATCTGCCAATGCACTATCTCGGCTTCCTCGGCGTACCGCGACGTTACTACGCTAACGGCGTAACCGACTTCATGCCCGATTCCGTGCAAAACGCGAATGCCGGTATCACGATCGCCGCGCTGGTCGTCGCAGCAACCACGCTCATCTTTGTCTTCAACATGATATGGAGCCTGTTCCGGGGCGAGAAAGCCGACGGCAATCCCTGGGGCGGCACGACGCTCGAGTGGCAAACGCCACAGACTCCGCCCGTGCACGGTAACTGGGGCGATAAACTGCCAGAAGTCCATCGCTGGGCTTACGATTTCAGCGTACCGGGTGAGAAACAGGACTTCATCCCGCAAACGGAACCGCCACATGAAGGCGTCGTCGCAGGCCGCGAGCACGGAGTGCATCACTAGTGAGCGTCGCGATGCTCTTTGCGGCGCTCGGGGTCGCGATCGTCCTGTGGTTCCTGATGGTGCGCAGACTCCGCACCAAGCCGTGGATCGAGAAAGGCACGATCGACCTCGACGACGGTATCGCCGGTCTCGACGCAGAGCGCGTGGGCCTGTGGATGTTCCTCGGCGTCGTCACGAGCCTGTTCTCGCTGTTCATGATCATCTACATGGAGCGCTCGGGATTTCCGGATTGGCGGCCGCTACCCGATCCGCAGATCCTGTGGATCAATACGGCGTTGCTGATACTTGGCAGCCTCGCGTTTCAACTGGCTCGCAACGCCGCGCGGCATGACAGGCTCTCGGGTGTCAAACTGAACCTGACGGCGGGTGGCGCCTTAACTATCGCTTTCATCGCCGGACAAGTTCTCGCGTGGCGACAGCTCACGGCTGCCGGATATTTCCTGGCAGCGAATCCAGCCAACACGTTTTTCTATCTGATCACGGCGCTGCACGCAGTTCATCTGCTCGGCGGGCTCTGGGTCTGGGCGAGGACCACACTGAGCGTGTGGCGAGGTCTCGAGTCACTCGATGTGACCGAAATCGCAGGGATCCGGCTCCGCGTCCAGTTATGCTCGGTGTACTGGCACTTCCTGCTGCTGCTGTGGCTGGTTCTGTTCTATTTACTCATAACGACGTAGAAGGGTTTTTGACTCTATGGCACACGACGCGGTTGCAACCGAAACCACGGGCCCCGGATATGCTCCCGGCCTTCGTGGCATAGCGACAGACTGGAGCGCAGACAAACAGACCTTCCACGTGCCGTGGGGGAAGGCCATGATGTGGATCTTCCTGCTGAGCGACACGTTCATTTTTTCGTGCTTCCTCACCGGCTATATGAACGTGCGTTCCTCGACGCGCGTACAGTGGCCGAACCCGAGCGAGGTGTTCGCGCTCTCCTTCGGCGGCGATCCGATCCCGTTGATCCTGATCGCGATCATGACGTTCATCCTGATCACGAGCAGCGGCACGATGGCCATGGCCGTCAACATGGGTTACCGCGGCGATCGCGCCAAGACCGCTTCGCTGATGCTGATAACCGCCGCTTTCGGCGCGATGTTCGTCGGCATGCAGGCTTTCGAGTGGACGAAACTCATCATCGACGAAGGCGTACGCCCCTGGTCCAATCCGATGGGCGCACCGCAATTTGGCGCCGTTTTCTTCATGATCACCGGTTTCCACGGCGCACACGTATCGATCGGCGTTATCTATCTCGTCACGGTCGCAATGAAAGTTCTGCGCGGCGACTACGAGAAGCGCGGTTACGAGATCGTTGAGATCACCGGCCTCTACTGGCACTTTGTCGATCTCGTGTGGGTATTTATTTTTGCGTTCTTCTATCTCTGGTAAGGGTTCGACATGGCTCAAGACGGTCAACAACATCCTCTCGCCATCTATTTCTGGATCTGGGGACTTCTGTTCGTACTCAGCGCGTTTTCGTACGCGGTCGACTACATCGGCTTCGAGGGCTATCTGCGCTGGAGCCTGATTCTCATCTTCATGCTGCTGAAGGCCGGCTTTATCGTCGCGGTTTTCATGCACATGATGTGGGAGCGCATGGCATTGATTTACGCGATAATCGGACCGCCGCTGGTGCTGCTCGTTTTAATCGGCCTCATGGCCGTCGAAGGCGATTACACCGTTCTGACGCGGCTGAACTACTTCGGCGAAGATACGACAGAATTCGTCGGACATGGCGCGGCCGCAGAGGCCCACTAGACGGGAAGAATCAATGATAGGTTGGAGCATATTCATCGTTTTGCTGATTCTCTGGGGCTTCGCCTGGCACTACCAGACCAAGCTGGCTTTCGGCGTTCTTATCGGACTCGGTCTCGGCTGGTTCCTGGCCCTTTTTATCGGACCGTATAACAGCATCGAAGAACTGCCGGTATGGCTGCCAGCCACGCCGCTGATCAGCGTCGTTATTATCCTGCTTGTTCTCGGTATTCTCGCTTGGGGCGTTGAAGCATTGCCAAGCGAAGAATCGGAAGACTCGGACCACTCATCTTCGCACTGACTGCCGACGATAGGGCGCGGAATCCGTGAGACCCGTACCCGAATCCGTTTCCGTACTTAAGGAAGACAGAAAATGAAATTGATCAAGACCCTGAAATTAACGTCTCTTTCCACTCTGCTTGTTCTCGGCTTTGCCGGTACTGCAGGGGCCCAGTCCGACGAAGCGGCTCGCCTCGCTGAACTGACCGAAACCGAGGGCTGCGAGTTTCCCGATGCACCCGAGATTCCGGCGGCCGAGGGAGCGACGATGGAGCAAATGGTCGGCGCGCAAGGCGAGATTCAGGAATACATAACAGAAAGCAATGAGTTACTCGATTGCCTCACGGGAATAACCGATAACGAGGAGCTTCCGCCCGAAGATCGTCAGGCAGCGATCAACGCGTACAACACGGAGGTAGCGTCTCAGGAAGAAGTGGCTGCGCGCTGGAACGATGTGCGCACGGCCTTCCTGGAGATGCAACAGCAGTAGGCGTCTCGCCGCTCCTTCAAGCTTTTTCCCGGGGTGCGGGCCCTGGCGTTCGCGTACCGCGAATGACTCGGCAGGCGCCGATTACCGGCGCGGATTCTGCTGGCGCCAACAATTCGATAGTGGTCTCGAGCGCCTGCTGACCATTCAGCGCGCGCTACCCACACGACGATGGTGCTTCGATTATGAGACCTGCTGCTGCGGTCACCTCTGTTGGCATTCTGATCATCAGTCTTTCGTTGAATTTCGCCGTAGCGCAGAATCTGCCGATCTATGCCTTCGTCAATGCCGACGTGGTTTCGCTGGACTCGAACGGGATTCTGGCCGGCCAGACCGTCATCGTAGCGGCCGGGCGAATCGTCGCGACCGGTAGCTCGAACGACATCGTCGTTCCCGTGAATGCGGAAATCATCGACGCAGATGGCCTTTATCTCATGCCGGGGCTGACGGAAATGCACGGGCATGTGCCCGGCAGCGATGACCCGCAGTATCTTGAAGACGTGCTTTTTCTTTACGTCGCCAACGGCGTCACGACTGTGCGCGGCATGCAGGGTCAGCCCGGTCACCTGGAATTGCGAAGCGCGATTGCGGCGCACGAAGTGCTCGGACCGCGATTTATTACGTCCGGTCCCGGACTGAGCGGCGATCGCGTCGATGGACCCGCGGACGCCCGGCGGCAGGTCTTCGAACAAGCCGCTGCGGGTTATGACTTCGTCAAGTTACTTCGTGGACTGACGCGCGCCGAGTACGATGCGGCTGTCGAAGCAGGTGCCGAGACCGGCATGGCCCTCGCTGGCCATGTCTCGGAAGACGTCGGCGTTGCGCGCGCCCTCGAAGCTCGACAGGCCACGATTGACCACCTGGACGGATACATCCAGTACCTCGTCCCACCCGACACCGATATAGCGACGATTCAGGCAGGGTTCTACGGCGTAAATCTGCTCGACCGGGTAGACGAGGCGCGTATCGCGCAAGCGGCTATCGACACACGTAACGCGGGCGTCTGGATAGTACCCACCCAGGCGCTGGTCGAGCACATCGCAATGCCGAGCCCTTCCGTCGAAGAGCAGGCTGCCAGTCCGCCGGTCGCGTACATGCCGCCCCGCATCGTCGATGGATGGATCGAGTCCCGGCACCGAATTTTCGCGACTCTCCGTGACATCCCTGACGGCGGCCGGCGTCTCCAGAATCTGCGCGGGCGGTTGATCAAAGCGATGAACGATGCGGGCGTCCGGCTGCTACTGGGCTCCGACGCGCCACAGATTTTCAGCGTTCCCGGATTTTCGCTGCACCAGGAGCTCGAGTTGATAGTCGACGCGGGACTGACACCGTTCGAAGCTCTGCGAACAGGAACTCTCGCCCCAGCGGAGTTCTTCGACATGAAGGACGAGTTCGGCGGGATACGCCCGGGTCTCGCCGCGGATTTCGTATTGCTCGAGGAGAATCCGCTCGATGACGTCGCCGCCGCGAATCGCCCTCGCGGGGTCATGATCCGCGGCGCCTGGCTCGACAGGGCAATGATCGATGAAGGGCTCGCAGAAATCGCGAGCCGCCAACGCTGAAGTTTGCGAGCTACCGGGGTTTAATAGAGCCTCGAGAATATACGATCCCGGGGGACACCCGATGCGAATCTTGATTTCCGCCCTGCTAGCGTGCGTCGTCGCGACGTCAGCGGCTGCGCAGGATCTCAGCAGCGATATCGAACGAGATTACGACCGTCATCTTGCGGATCTGTTCGATCATTTTCACCGCAATCCCGAGTTGTCGCTCGTCGAGTTCGAGACGGCGGCGCGAATGGCGGACGAGTTACGTAACGCCGGCTTCGACGTCACCGAGGGTGTGGGCGGTACTGGCGTCGTCGCAATCCTCGAAAACGGAGCTGGCCCGCTCGTGATGATGCGGGCGGACATGGATGGTCTTCCTGTCGAGGAAATGTCGGGCCTGTCAAACGCATCGGTAGCGACGCAGCAGGATCCGCTCACGGGCGCTACGGTCCCGGTGATGCACGCCTGCGGACACGACGTTCATATTACGAGCCTGGTGGGCTCGGCAAGGCAGATGTCCCGGCGCCTTGACGCGTGGAGGGGGACGCTCATGCTCGTCGTTCAGCCAGCAGAAGAGCGTGGGCTTGGTGCACGGGCGATGCGGGATGACGGACTTTGGGAGCGTTTCGGGACCCCCGACTACGCGCTCGGTTTTCATGTCGCGGCGCAGCGCGCAGCGGGTGTGATCGATGTGCAGGACTCCAACACCTACGCCGGTGTCGATTCGGTAGATGTCATCGTGCATGGAATCGGGTCGCATGGCGCCAGTCCGCATCAGGGGATAGATCCCATTGTTCTGGCGAGCCAGATCGTGATGGCTCTGCAGACTTTGGTTTCTCGGGACCTGCCGCCGCGATCACCCGGTGTCGTTACGGTCGGATCGTTCCATTCCGGCACGAAACACAACATCATCTCGAACGAAGCGCGGCTTCAGCTGACGGTCCGCAATACGGACCCCGAGACGAGGGAGACTCTGCTCAACGGCATCCGGCGGATCGCGAAAAATATGGGGCGAGCTGCCGGTCTGCCGGAGGATTTACTGCCTGAAGTTCTCGTGCTGGACGAGTGGACGCCGCCGGGCCTCAATAATGCGCGTCTCGTTCAGCGTCTCAGAAACGTCTGGAGCAGCCAGCTCGGAGCCGAGCGGGTTATAGACGAACCCCCGGACGGAATGGGCGGCGAGGATTTCGCGTTCTTTGCGATCGACCCCGAAATCCCTAGCGCATTCTGGCGTGTGGGCGGCACACCACCGGAGGCGTTCGAGAGCGCGACGAACGGCGGACCGGCCATCCCGAGTCATCACTCGCCGCAGTTCAGGATATCGCCTGAGCCGGCGGTGCGCACGGGAGTCGAATCGACCGTCGTCGCGCTCCTGGACCTGATGCCGCGATGAGCTTCGACCGCCGGGCTCTCTTTCGCTTCATCGGCAAGAACGGGAGCTGGCTCGCACCCTGCGTGATGGTCGCCGCCATTACAACTAGCTACCTGATTCGAATTTTCGTTGGCTACTCTCCGCCCGAGTTCGTTCTTCTCAGCGTCGCAACCCTCATCGCCGGGTTGTCCGGCATCGTCCCGGGAATCGTAAGCGCCGTACTGGTCTGTTGCTACCTGACTTTTCTGACGATCATCGGGGCGGGTCCGCCGATGATGACGAGCAACTTCTTTCAGCTCGGGCTGACTTCGACAGGTATTCTCGCAGTAGCCTGCGGTCTCGGTCTTTCGACAGAGAGATATCGCGGCCTGATCGAGAATCTGGAGAGGGCCGACGCCGAGCTGAAAAAGTCACGAGATGAACTCGAGACTAGAATTCAGGAAGCGACGCGGGATTTACAACTCAGCGAGATTCGGCTCAAGAGAGCGCAGCGCGTCGGACGAATGGGCAGCTGGGAGCGGAACCTGGAGACCGGTGATGTCTGGTGGTCGGATGAACGCTTTCGTCTTCATGGCCTGTCGGGCGAAACTTCACCACCATCCTTTGAAAAATTTCTGGAATGGATCCACCCTGAAGACAGAGAAGTCGTCGAAAACGAACTTCTGAAGGTATGGTCGACCGGTGAATCTTCGAATTTCGAGTTTCGAGTCACGACGCCTGACGGCGTGACGCGGATCATTCGTTCGTCTGCTGAAACGGAAACCGACGTCGACGGGTTCACAAGAGTGATCAGTGGAATTGCTCAGGATGTCACGGAACTTCGTATGGCAAACGAACTTATTCGACAGAGTGAGGCAAGACTCAGGGAAGCACAGCGCGTCGCACATATTGGCAGCTTCGAACGTGATCTTAGATCTGGTGAGAGTTTATGGTCGGATGAGTCGTTTAATATCTTCGCCATCGAGCCTTCGGACACGGTTCCGTACAGCACGTTTCTCGAGCGAATTCATCCTGACGACCGCGAGCGCGTTATCGGGCTCGCGCAAACGGCAATCGCGATGGGCAACAAGTTCGAGTCACAGTATCGAATCGTCCTTCCGGATGGAACAGAGCGAATCATTCGCGCCATCGGGGAAGTCAGATACGATGAAGACGGATCGCCGACCAAGCTGACCGGAACGGGTCAGGACGTCACTGAAAGAGTAGAGCTCGAGCGGGAAGTGATTGCGATTAGCGAACGCGAACGCAACCGAATCGGACGCGACCTCCATGACGGGCTTGGGCAGGAACTTACCGGGATCTCGTTGGCACTTCAGTCGCTGTCTCGACAGCTCCTGCGGGGAGATTCTCTGCATGTTGACTCGCTGCAAACCGTAGTCGCTATGGTTCAGAATACGATTAGCGAGACTCGGGGTTTTGCGCGTCAGCTGGCACCGGTCTTTCTCGCCGAGCAAGGACTGTCCGCCGCCCTGAGGTCTCTTGCCGATGACATCAACGAACACTCGACTACTGCCTGTCAAGCACACAGCGATTTCGAGGAAGATATCCACAATGCCGAGATCGCGACCCATCTGTACCGGATCGCTCAAGAGGGAATCAGTAACGCCATCAAACACGGCTCAGCCAGAAATATCGACCTGAAATACGGGCGGGACGGAGACTCGGTATATCTCGAAATCGTAGACGACGGGACGGGTCTGCCGACGACCGGCGAGCTCACCGAAGGCATGGGTATGCGCAGCATGCGTTTCCGCGCCCAAATGCTGCGGGGGCAACTGGATGTCGTACCACGACCCGAGGGCGGGACGCGCGTCCGCTGCTCGTGCCCGTTTCCGTTCCACTAGCGTCAGGCCGCGACAAATCCGGGCGCCAGCGAGCCCGTTTCGCGTGCGATTCGCCGCTCTGCGGAGTAAGCTCCCTCAATAACAACTTAGAGGGGATACGACCATGTACCTGACTGACGCCCTTGCACGCCTGCGATCTATCTTGACGATTGGCCTGATTCCCGTGGCGCTTGCACTCTCGGCGTGCGGACCGGCGGAGGAACCCGCGCCACCGGCGCAGCCGCCCGCGGCGCCGCCGGCTGCCGCTGCGCCCACCAGTGTCGTACTCTACGAAGGCGCACGTCTGATTCTCGGTAACGACTCCGCAGCTATCGAGAACGGCGCTTTCGCGGTCGATGACGGCCAGTTCATCGCCGTCGGCGCAGCTGGCGCCGTCTCGGTACCGGATAATGCGGCCCGCGTGGATCTGAACGGTATGACCGTCATGCCGGCCATCGTCGATGCGCACGTTCACATGCGCACCACGCGCGACGAGTTAATCGAAGATCTTACGGCGCGCGCGCGCTACGGCATCAGCGCGGCGATCAGTATGGGCTCGGACACGGAGGGGACCCCACTGGAACTTCGCGACGAAGTGATACCCGGCGCGGCGCGCTTCCTGTCAGCGGGGACCGGAATTACCCGGCCGGAGCCGGGTCGCCGTGTCGTCCACTGGATCGACACGCCGGAGCAGGCGCGCGAGGCGGTTCGAACGGAGGCTGCGCGCAATGTTGATCTGGTCAAGGTCTGGGTTGACGACCGCGACGGACAATTCGACAAGCTCACACCAGAACTTTATGGCGCCGTTATCGACGAAGCTCACCGGAATAATATCCGGGTTGCGGCGCACCTCTTTACGCTCGAGGACGGCAAGGGACTGCTGAACGCCGGCGTCGATGTCTTCGCACACGGCGTCCGCGATCAGGATATCGATGATGAATTCGTAGAGCTCGTAGCAGCCAATCCGAATGTCGTCCTGATCCCGAATCTTCCGGAGAGAGGAGTCGCGACGGATCTGAGCTGGCTCGAGGGCTCGATGCCCGCTGCGCAATATGCGGCGCTTCAGGAGGGCAATGTCGAGCAGGCCGAGCTTCATGAGGCCTTCGGTATTCAGGCGCGGAATCTCGCGAGACTCAGCGAGGCCGGAATGACGGTCGCTCATGGCACAGACGGCAACACTCCGTGGGGTCCGCACATCGAAATGGAGGATATGGTTGCAGCAGGGATGTCGCCCGCCGACGTGATCGTCTCAGCGACCGGAAATTCGGCCGCTGTTCTGGGCCTCGATGACCTGGGCACTCTGGAAGCCGGGAAAAGCGCCGATTTCATCGTGCTCGAAGCGAATCCGCTCGAGAACATTGCCAATACTCGGCGTATAGCTTCAGTCTACCTGCGCGGCGAAGAGGTAAATCGCTAGTCGGGAACGAAGAGCGGCACGAACCTCGATGCAGCTCGTCTTGCGCCTGTTGACGTGCTTGACGCTCGGTTGCGCGACCGGGTGCATCGACAGCTTCCGGTCTGCCGATCTCTCGGGCCTCGATGACGGCTGGAACGAGATCGCCGGCGGTAGCGATGCAATCTGCTCCGATGGTTCGGACTACCGGTTTTTCGCCCGGCCGGGCGATCCGCGAAAGCTGTTGATCTATTTTCAGGGTGGAGGCGCCTGCTGGAACGGCAGGTCCTGCGACCCGGATCTCGACCCGACCTATATCGTCAATACCGGGGATCTGGATCTCGGTCGCGCAGACGGGATATTCGCTTTCGAACAAGATGCGAATCCGTTTCGCGATCACAGCGTCGTCGTCGCGCCGTATTGCACCGGAGACGTGCATCTGGGCGATAGCGTGACAGCGTACGAGGCTCCGACGACCCGACAGCATCCCAGCCACACTTTCGAAGTACAGCACCGCGGTCATATCAACGGCCTGGCAGTGCTCGACTGGGTCTACACACGCTTCTTTCGCCCCGAGTCGATCTTCGTCACTGGCTCGAGCGCGGGGTCTATTCCGTCTCCCTATTACGCGATGCTCGTCGCGGAGCAATACCCCGGCGCGAAACTGACACAGCTCGGCGACGCCTCGAGCGGTTATCGCCGTGAAGTGATGACTGCGACCCCCGAAGCGGTCTGGGGAACGCTGGACGTCATGCGCGAACTGCCCGAGCTTTCCGCAGCGAGACTCGGCGATTTCAGCAACGAGTTGCTCTACATCATCGCCGGACAACGTTTTCCCGATCACCAGTTTGCTGCCTTCGACAACGCCGAAGACCGGGTGCAAAAACGCTTTCTTGAGCTGGCGGGCTATCGTGCCAACACGATTCGCGAGTTTATACAGCGCAACCAGGCCGACATCCGCACCGAGATCGAGAACTTCGCGTCATTCATCGCGGGCGGCGACGAGCACACAATTCTCCTGCGGCCCGAGTTCTACACGTTACACGTCGATGGATCGACACTTCGCGACTGGGTCGCGTCGCTGGCGATCCACGACCCGGTCGAGGACGTCGCCTGCACGCGCTGCGGGCGCGCGGAGTACCTGGAAACGGAGGGCGGCGATACGGAAGCGGCGCGTTAGTGCGTCATCGAGTAGATCAGATAGTTGACGGCGAAACGATAGGCGAGGGCGGTCATCGGCTCCGGATACCAGGGGTCGTCCGCATGTTCCCAGGCATCGCCCATATCCATATTGAAGTTAATGGCGACCATCAGCCGGTCGTTATCATCGAAGATCCCTCGCCAGTGCGGCGTCTCACCGCGTTGACCGCCGCGTCCCGGGATCTGCGTGCGCTGGTCCAGATCGTAGAGTACATGCAGTAACGGGTGATCCTCGCCGAGCTCGACGATCGGCCGGTCCGGGAATACCTTGTTCATCGACTCGACGAAAATCCCCCACTCATAGATCCCCCAGAAATCGTCGACCATCAGGAAACCGCCGCGGTCGAGATATTCACGCAGCCGGGCAGCTTCGAGATCGTCCAGATACCACTGGCCGACCTCGACCGCATACAGCCATGGATAGTCCATGAGCGTGTCGTCGTGCAGATTGACGATGCGTCCCTGCTCGCCCGTGGACACGCGCGTCAGACGTTCGATACCCGGCAGAAGATGCGTTTCCGCTTCGGGATAGTCCGTGAGCCAGGCGCTGCGGCAGCGCGACCGCGTTGAGCAGGAGTACTGCAGCCGAATAAAGTAGAACTCCGCGTCCTTCTCGGCCGTAGCGGCAACGGGTTCCGGAATCCGCCCCCACCGCCCCTGCCCGAAGGCTGGCTGGTGGCTGACGAACAGGCCGGTGAGAACGACGGCAGCAACCGCAAGCCTGGCGATTCTGCGTCTGCCGATTCTCATTTCCGGTCCGTTGGATTGGTCAGCGGTTAGAGCGGCTGCAACATCACGTTGCGGAACCTGATCAGACCGCCGTTGTTCTGCAACGCGAACGGGCCACTGGGATGGCTGTCGTCGTCGATCTGGGCGGTTACCGTGCCGTTCAAAGTGACAGTAATCTCCGAGCCCTGAGCGACGATATCGAAAGTATTCCACTGCTCGTTCGCTTCGGTCGTCACCAGGGGCGCCTGATGGTTGACGATGGAGCCCGTCCGGTTGTCGGGATTTTCGTTGGTGTCGAAGATGTTGATCTCGTAGCAGCTTTCGGCGCCCACCGCATTGCGATCTTCGCAGCGAATGAAAATACCGCTGTTCGCATCAGGCCCGGGATAGAACTCGACCTGGAGGCGGAAATCCGTGTACTGGCCCCTGCTGACGAGAAAGCTTCCGGTGTAACCGTCGGCTTCGACGTAATCGTCGATGATGTTCCACTGCGCATCGCCCAGCGAATCAAAGCTCGTAAGGTCGTGGCCCGCAAAAAGCACGGCCCATTCGGAATCGCTGACCAACGATGCCTGATTGGTTGTCTGCGGTGTGCCGGGTTCGGGCATCGGCTCGGGCGCCGGGGCCGGAGCGGGCGCTGGTGGCGGTGCAGGTTCTACCGGCCCGGCGACGGGCGGCGCGTTGTCGGCGGGTGCGGAAGTGTCCTCGGCGGGCTGGCACGCAGCCAGCGCCAAGCCCGTCAAAATCAGTGTGGCAAAACTCAAGCCCTTCATTTCAATCTCCTGCTTCTTGTTCTTGATCGCGGCGGGTGCGCGGATCGTCAATCTCCCCCGGCACCCCCGTTGAAAATGCTCAATCGCGACGCGTATGCGGCCCTCGCAGACACATCCCGGCCCCTGATGATACCGCAGAATCGGGGCCGTCACGGCCCGTTGCGCCTCGATCGACGACTGGCGGTGCCGATCCCCCGGTTGCCCCGGCCCAGCTTGCCATGATCCCAGCGATGTCCCGCCAGATCGACTGCAATTTTCAGAATCACCAGAAGCACCAGGGCGAGCACCGGTTCACCGAGTGCCAGGGACACGCCGCCGCCCACGAGAATGACGATGTGCAGAATCACGA
The DNA here is from genome assembly GCA_024638465.1 of Rhodospirillaceae bacterium. GTDB lineage: Bacteria > Pseudomonadota > Gammaproteobacteria > Steroidobacterales > Rariloculaceae > SMWC01. The sequence continues at coordinate 75,202 of JAHEKF010000002.1, forward strand.
CGCGACCATATGGTCTGGACATCAGCGACGCGATACGAGCCTCGCGATACTCACCCTCTCCGATGAAATTGAAGAAGAATGAGACGCCGTGGCTCAGGACAAGCGCGGCGAGAGGAAATTCGAGCCGATACTCCGCTACGATTTCGCGAATGGTCGCGGGTGTCGGAAACGGGCCCTCTACGGTGACGGTGTCGCCGCCGAAGATTGCGAGGATGAAGATCAGGTGCCCCGTCGCGAAGCCACCGTAGTGAACGACGAAGAACGCGGCGAGAAACAGTTTTCTCGGCAGCATCGCGAATTCGCCGAGTCGTGCCACGAGAATTCGCAGCACGTTGAACGCGCCGACGACGACGTTCTCGAGCCAGAACAGCAACAGCAACGCTACGACCGGCCAGTCGAGCACAAGCACGCCGTAGAGAGGTAAAAGATTAGCGAGCACCAGAACGGTGCTTGTTAACGGTAGTCGAGACCCTTTTTTAACTTCGCTCACAGATCTTGAAGGCGTTTTAGCGCAACTGGCGAAGTGTAGAGGATAAGCGGTTGGAATCTAGTCTTTCAGATACTCGGGTTTCTGCTCCTCGAACATATTCGTTTGCACTTCGGCCGGACTCGGGCATCGGTTGCCACTCAGTGGCGAAATATTGAAGAACCGATTCGAGTCTGCGAGCAGGATGCTGCCGGGCTCGAGAATCTGGTAACAGCCGTTGTCGTCGTAGCGAACCAGGTCGCCGGACGAACTCCTTTCCGGGCGTCCGCCCGCTTCGCTCGAGCGGCGTTCAACCTCGGCGAGATTCCTGTCGCGCCGGCTGTCCAGACCCTCGACAGGCTCGAACGGAAGTCCGAAGTCGACGTAGCTCTCGGTCTGGTCCTGTGCCTCCCTCATCATGACGATTACGCGCCGAGCTTCGGCGTCCCAATCGATCGAGCGCCGAATCGGATCGAACGTTCTCGAGGGCGCAGCCTCGGTTTCTTCGTCGCCAGCCGACCCTTCATCGACAGGAGTATCGGGCTCGGGCTCGGGCTCGGGCTCGGGCTCGGGCTCGGGCTCGGGCTCGGGCTCCGATTCTACGACAGCTTCGCTCTCCTGCCCGGGCTCATCCAAGTCGGGAGGGGGTTCCGGACGCCAGTCGGACAGCCACACTTCGAGTGGCCGTAAGGCGTCGGTAGCGGGTTGCTGCGGCCATTCGGCGAATCCAAGCACGGCGGCGGCCGCGATATGCAGGCCTACCGATGCCCCCAGCGCGAGCCGCCATACACTGCCCTCGAGACCACGGACCTGACTCATAGCGAGCCTTGTTCAGACGGCTTATTCTCGCCGCTTATTGATTGGATGCCTCCATGGTGCCCAATCGTCGCAGATTTTCAGGGCATTAGCAGTCCGCGGCCGATCCGCCGCGGATCCGATTCGATCGAGAACAGGCTAGGCCGAGGGCAGCGCGTCGACGTGCGCCGCCATGCGCTGCAGCATTTCGGCGTCGGGCAGACGCCCGATCGCACCGCCCAGATTGTCGATCATGTTCGCGGGCTTGCTCGTGCTCGGCGTAATCACGGTCACGGCCGGATGAGCGGCGATATATTTCAGGAAAAATTGCGCCCAGCTGCTCGCGTCGATCTCGGCGGCCCAGTCGGGCAGCGCCTGGCCGCGCACGCGCCCCCAGAGCCGGTTGCGGCCAAACGGCGCATAGATCAAAGTCGCGATCCCGAGATCCTGTGCCAGCGGCAGCAGCATGTCGGCCGCCGCACGATTGTCGATGGCGTAGTCGAGGCCGATGAAGTCGAGCGGTTCGCTGCGCATGACTTCGGCCAGATCCGCGAAACGTTCCGAGCCCGTCCAGGTCACGCCAAGATAGCGGATTCGACCTTGTTCCTTGAGCTCCTTGAGTATTCCGAGCTGTGTCGGCACATCGCCGAGACTGTGAACCTGGATCAGATCGATCGCGGGTTTCCGGATGATGTCGAATGACCGCTCGATCTGCGCTCGTGCGGCCGCAGGGTCTGCGTTCGGGTTGCCGCTTCTGCGCGAGACAACATTGACCTTCGTCGCCCAGAAAATTTCTTCGGCGACGCCGAGTTCGTTGACGAGCTCGCCCGCGACCTGCTCGGCCGTGCCACCGCCGTACCCGGGCGCCGTGTCGAAGACCGTCCCGCCATTGTCGATCAGCGCCCGGAGTACCTCGCGGAGCGCCGCTGCGTCTTCGTTTCTGGCAAGGGAAGAGAATGTGGCCGAGCTGCCGAGTCCGATCATTGGCAGTGCTTCACCGGTCCCGGGAATCGCGCGACGGATGATCTCGTTGCCCGACTGCGCCTGCAGCAGCCGCGGCAAGAGCGCCATTGCGGAACCGGCTACGGCGTAATTCTGAAGCAGCTCTCTTCGCGTGATCATCCAGGGTATCTCCGGGCTGTGGTCTGGTAGAGGGGCGCAGCCTAGCTAAAGACCGCTGGACCGGTCAATGCGCTTGAAGATTCTTCACAATTCCGCCCGGAATCGGGTAGCGGCCGCTCGCTGCGCATCCGCTTTGGCCTAGAATAGCGAGCAAAGAAATGACGTTCGAGGAAATTGGCGGTGAAACGTTGAAATGTAATTCTGACGGCAATCCTGGGCATCGGGCTCTATATCGTGGACGCCGGCTCCTCGGAGATCGTTGCGACACACGATCCGGTCGCGGTGCTTCAACCGGATAGCGACTGACCTCGTGAGATCGATCTACATCGGTGGCGGTGTCATTGCTGCCGCAGTCCTCATGTTCACGGCGTGGGCTCAGTTTGCGCCTGTCGAAGACACTGACAACTGGGGATTCGAGACGGTAGCCGCGTATCCGCATGACCCCGATGCGTTTACTCAGGGATTGCTGATTCACGACGGTGACGTGCTCGAGAGTACCGGCCAATACGGCGCTTCGACTCTGCGGCGCGTCGATCTCGAAACAGGACGAGTGGAACAGATGACGGCTTTGAGTCGAACTCACTTCGGCGAAGGCATCGCGCTGGCGAACGACAGTATTTATCAGCTGACCTGGCAAAATCGGTTGGTACTCGTCTATAACGTCGATACGCTCGAACGCACAGGTTCACTGAGAAACGAGGGCGAGGGCTGGGGGCTCACCTACGATGGCGCGCAACTCATCGCGAGCGACGGCTCGGCGATCTTGACCTTTCGCGATCCCGAAACCTTCAGCGTCATCAGGCAACTGAATGTTCACGATAACGGTTCAGCGGTGCGAAATCTGAACGAACTCGAATTCATCGACGGCGAAATCTGGGCAAACATCTGGTACCGAGACGAGATCGCCAGAATCTCGCCGGAGACCGGCGAAGTGCTGGGATGGATCGATCTCAGCACACTCTATCCGCGATCCCAGCGCGGCTCGGAGGATGTTCTGAATGGAATCGCTTATGACAGCGATAGTGACCGGCTGTTCGTCACGGGAAAAAATTGGCCGCGGTTATTCGAGATTACTGTCGGACCAGATTAGTGTGCTCCGCACACGAACGTCAGCCTGGCTTGTCCGATCGCCTGAATGAGTAGCATCAGGAACGCATCGACCCGGGATGCCGCGGCCATCGCCGGTATCTATAATCCCTTCGTCTCGAACTCGGTCGTGACATTCGAGGAGGAGCCACTGTCCGTCGACGCAATGGCGGAGAGAATTTCCACTGTTACTGCGGGTTATCCGTGGGTCGTGGCCGAGAAAGACAGCGCCATTGTCGGATACGCATACGCGTCGCGCTTTGACGTCCGGGCAGCCTACCGCTACTCGGTCGAAACGACGGTCTATGTCGATCCAGCGCACGCTGGTCGCGGGACAGGATCGAAACTCTATCGAGCATTGCTGGACGATTTGATCTTGAGGGAGACGCGCTGCGCTATCGCAAGAATTGCTCTGCCCAACGACCAAAGCGTCGCGCTACACGAGAAATTCGGCTTCGTAAAAGTCGCCGAACTCCGGGAGATCGGTTACAAGCTCGATCGCTGGGTTGACGTTGGCTACTGGGAGCTTCTGCTCTAGAAACCGGGCTTAGTCGTACGGTCGCTCGTAAATCGGCGTGTCATAGCCCTCGAAACGGGTCCTGAATTCCCATTGCTGCCGCTCGGCTGCTTCCTCCGTGCACGTCTCGAACGAGAGCTTTCTGATCAGGTGGATCGGATCACCGCCCCCGCCGGGAACCGAATCCGTACCCATCGTCAGACACAACTCGGGCACTGCCTCCGGCGCGATCCGGCCGTCCGCCCGCACATCGAACTTCTGCGCTGCACCACCGCTGCAAGGCTCTGCCGCGACGAATGCGCCCGGACTCGGTTCGTTCAGCGTCATGCATCGATCGAAGTAAACGATCCTTATCTCATTGTCTTCGTTTATCTGCTCGAGATCGAAGCCCTGATCTTCAGTTACGCCATTACCCATGTACGAGAAGCAATTGTGTCCCTGGAACCCGCCGATCGGCAGCCCCCCGGTGAGATGAGCAAACAAATCGACGCACCAGCCGCGCGTCTCTTCGAGCGGTGACCTGAGTTTTAGCTCCGTCAGCGTCTGTGCGCGAAGCATCGCCGGGAACGTAAGGGCTGCAAGAAAATGCATGGCGAACAGCGTGAATTTCATTGTCTACGCTCCGATTAAAGCGTTTCGATAAAGGCGATCACGTCAGCGATCTGCTGATCGTCGCGCAACAGTTTAGCCATGGCGGCCATTTGCATACCAAAGGTGTCGCGTGGGTCGGCGCCGCGAATTCCATCTCGGAAATACTCGAGCTGCCGGGCGATATACCAATCCGGCAGATCGACGAGCTTGTTGCCTCCGAGTACCGCATTGCCCATGCCGTTCGCACCGTGACAGAGTGCGCAAGTGACCTGGAAAGTCTGTTCGCCGGCATCAGCATCGCCGGGCGCCGACGCGTTCAGTTCAGCGTACGGCGAATCCCAGGCGAACGGACGCTCGAGCGGGAACAGTTCGCCATTAGGACGTGACTCGAGCGGACCGCCGGGCTCGAGCGCTTCGATGAATGCCGAGACGTTGGCGATGGTTGCATCGTTATTTCGGAACATGCCTGTGATGAGCGCCATCTGCCGCCCGGGCAGGTCTTCCGGATGAGTGCCGCGCACACCGTCGATGAAGTTGCGAATTTGTCGTTCCGAATACCAGGCCTCGAGGCCCGCGATCGCCGGCGCATCGAGCCGTTGACGACCTTGTCCCTGGGCGCCGTGACAGAAACCGCAGGCACGATAGAGTTCATCGCCCGGCACACCGGTTTCGGAGTCGGGCGGGTACATCTGCGCGGTAGCTGTCCCGAGTATTGCCAGCATGCCTGCGAACAGCGCTGGTCGTGTAGATTTCGCGATCATTTTTACGCCAGTTAAGTCTTTGTTTTATCAAAGATTAACACAGTGCATCGGCTTTTCTGAAATCTCTCCGGGTCGCGGACCGGGTTCGATGTCGCCAACGGTGCTCACCAGGTTGCGATTCGCACATTGAGTTTTGTTCATGCAAAACCGGAATCTGAACGTATCGTAATTTCCGGTCAGAACGCTGAACCACGATAATGGGTGTCATCGATAGTTTCACGGCGTCGCCTTAACTCGTCGCCTGACTCAGGAGTAACTGATGAAAATGAACCATGCGCTGACAACATTGGCGGGTCTCGCAATCGCTCTCACCGCCACCGCGCATCACAGCGATTCGGGATACGATCGGGATTCGCTCGTCGTGTTCGAAGCCGAAGTTTCCAGGTACAGCTTTCGCAATCCCCATATCACTCTATTCGTCGAAACGGAAGACGGCTCCGGCGAAATTGTCGAGTGGGAGATCGAGACAGGATCAACGCCGATCATGCAACGCAGCGGCTGGACGCGGGATCTTCTGGAAGTTGGCGACACGGTGATCATTCGCGCACATCCGGAACGTACCGGACGCCACCGCGCGATCCTGAACACGATGGAGACTGCAGACGGATCGCTCTGGTCACAAATCGAGGAAGATGCCGAGGCGACTGTCGCTGCGAAGGACCTCAACGGGATCTGGAAGGGCATCGTATCAACGAGCCTTGGTCGACAGGTCCGACAGGCAGCGTTAACGCCAGCTGGCCAGGCAGCGCGCGACAGCTACAACCCGATCGAAGAAGATCCCAACAACCAGTGCATTGCCAACCCGCCGCCGTTCCATGTTTCCAGCGGGAACTATCTGACCGGAATCGAGATACTTGAAGATCGAATAACGATTCGCAGTGAGTTCTTCGACGCCGAGCGTACGATCTGGATCGACGGGCGCGGACATCCGGAGACTGCCGAACCGACGGTGCAGGGGCATTCGATCGGCCATTGGGAGGGAGACACTCTGGTTGTCGACACGATCCATCTGGCGGAACATCGTGACGGTAACGGCGGGGGCGTCGCCTCGAGTCCCGAACGCCACGTCGTCGAGCGCTTCAGCTTGAGCGAAGACGGAACGCGTGCGCTGGTAGACGTTGTTGTCGAAGATCCCGAGTATCTCGCAGAACCGTTTGTCGGTCATACCGAGATGATGTTCGTGCCGCATTTACAGCTGTATCGCTATAACTGCGTCGTCGAATAGCCGCAACGAATCCCTGCCTGCGCCCTCCGGGAGACGCGATTTCGCGCGTTACGGGACCCGACGTAGCCAGCCGCGAATCCCTGTCGCGCTAGGCTTTCGCTCGCTCACGCGATAAGCTTCGACGAACAACAATAATAGGGGATACCTCCATGCAGTCTGTCGCGATTGTCGTTCTCGGCCTCGCCGGAATGGCCTTTGGTTGGTTTGTCTATTCGAAGTTTATCGCCGAAAAGATCTTTCAGCTCGATCCCGAATTCACTACGCCGGCACACGAGCTTAACGACGGCGTCGACTTCGTCCCGACGAATCGATATGTACTCTGGGGGCATCACTTCACGTCTGTTGCAGGCGCCGCGCCTATTGTCGGTCCCGCAATCGCCGTCTATTGGGGCTGGGTCCCGGCCGTTCTTTGGGTCACCTTCGGGACGATTTTCTTCGCCGGCGTCCACGACTTCGGAGCTATCTGGGCAAGCGTTCGCAATAAGGGCAAATCCATCGGCGCGCTCTCGGAAGATGTGATCGGTACGCGAACACGCGCGCTGTTCATGATCGTGATTTTCCTGCTACTGCTGATGGTCAACGCCGTGTTCGGCGTGGTCATTGCCGGCTTGTTCGTCGGCACACCGACTGCCGTCTTCCCGGCCTGGTCCGCAATCGTCGTCGCGCTCATCGTCGGTCAGTTTATTCATCGAAACTTCAATTTGACGATATTGACCGTTCTCGGTGTCGCAGCACTGTACGCGTCGATTTATATCGGTAGCGGCGTTCCAATCACTCTTCCGCAAGACATGTTGGGACTCGAGGCTAACGGTAGCTGGATTGTCATTCTTTTCGTCTACGCGGCAATCGCTTCCATGCTGCCGGTCTGGGTGCTCCTGCAGCCGCGAGATTTCATTAACGGTATGCAGTTGTTCGTCGGCCTGTTTCTGCTCTATGGCGCTGTTCTGCTATCACTTCCGGAAATTTCGGCGCCGCCGTTCAACGATCAGCTCGCGGCCGGATCCCCATCGCTTGTGCCGTTGCTGTTTGTGACGATTGCATGCGGCGCGGTCTCCGGTTTCCACGGCATCGTATCTTCGGGAACGACGTCGAAACAGATCAACGAAGAACCCGATTCGCGTTTCGTCGGCTATCTCGGAGCGGTCGGCGAAGGCTCGCTGGCGCTAATCACCATCATTGCAGTGAGCGGCGTTACGCTCGCTGCAACGCCCGAGATCTGGCATGAGATCTACGACAGCTACGGCGAAGCGGGTGCGTCCACGTTCGTGGCAGGAGGCGCACAGCTTATTCAGGATGGCTGGGGTGTACCGCTTTCGGTGTCGACGACGCTGCTCGCGACGATGGTCGTACTTTTCGCGGGCACCACGATGGATACGGGTGTACGCCTGCAACGCTACATCATCCAGGAATGGGGCGACATCTATCAGTTGCCGATATTGAAGAACAATATTCTCGCTACGCTCATCGCTGTGGCCTGCTGCCTGATGCTGGCATTCGGCGCTGGCGGCGCGTCGGGCTCCGGCGGACTCACTATCTGGCCGCTGTTCGGCTCGACAAACCAGATACTCGCTGGACTTACGCTGCTCGTGATTTCGGTCATGCTGATCAAGCTCGGCCGGCCTGCAAGATACACGCTGATTCCGATGGTATTTGTGCTGGTCACTTCCGCGTGGTCGGCCGTGATCAAGCTTATCGAGTGGTACCAGCTCGGTAACTGGTTGCTCGTGTTTATCGACGTGGTGGTTCTCGTCACAAGCGTACTTGTGACGCTCGAGGCCATTTCCGTTATCTCGAAGTACCGGCGCGAGGACGCTGCAACCCGATCATCCGCCGAGGTGTAATTCAAGCGCGGCGGCTCTATTGCCCATAGACGACCTCGGGCAACCAGGTCGCCAGTTGCGGGAATATCGCGAGCAATATCAGCGCCGCAAGCTGAATCGCAACGAACGGAATTGCGCCACGGTAGATAGCGCTCGTTTCGACGCTTTCCGGTGCGACTCCGCGCAGATAGAACAACGCGAAACCGAACGGTGGCGTCAGAAACGACGTCTGCAGGTTAATGGCGATCATCACACCGAGCCAAACCGGGTCGACGCCCATGGCCAGCAGGATCGGGCCGACGATCGGGACGACGACAAACGTGATTTCGATAAAGTCGAGCACGAAACCCAGCAGAAACATCAGCAACATTACAACGAACATCGCACCGACCACGCCACCCGGAAGATTGATCAGCAGATCCTGAACCAGCCTGTCGCCGCCATAGCCGCGGAATACGAGCGAGAATAACGACGCACCGATCAGGATCAGGAACACCATGCTGCTGACCCGAACGGTGCTGCGCATCACTTCGACGAGCCGCTTCAGGGTGAACGCGCGCCTGAGAAGCGCAAGCAACAGCGCACCAACGGCACCGACACCGGCCGCCTCGGTCGGCGTCGCGAAACCTCCCATGATCGATCCCAGTACTGCCAGGATCAGTATCAGAGGCGGCATCAGCGCCAGTATTACCTGGAGAAGACTGACACGCTCATCCTCGGCGACAACCGGATTCGCCGGCACGGCGGCAGGATTGAATATCGCGACGCCAATAATATAGAGCACATAGAGTCCAACGAGCCCGAGACCCGGGATCAATGCGCCCACGAACAGATCTCCGACCGACACGGTGTCCGGCGAGAAAATTCCCTGTGTAAGCTGGGCCTGGCTATACGCTGACGAAAGAACATCACCGAGCAGCACGAGAACGATGGACGGCGGAATGATCTGCCCAAGCGTGCCGGATGCGCATATCGTTCCGGTTGCGACCGCCGGGCTGTAACCGCGGCGCAACATCGTCGGTAACGAGAGCAACCCCATCGTAACGACGGTCGCACCTACGATTCCCGTACTCGCGGCGAGCAACATTCCGACAACCGTCACGGATATTCCAAGCCCGCCGCGCAGCCCGCCGAAGAGTGCGCTGAGATTCTCGAGAAGCGTATCGGCTATCTTGGCTCGCTCTAGCGTGATGCCCATGAAAACGAACAGCGGAACGGCCATGAGCGTCTCATTACTCATGATGCCGTACACACGATTAGGCATCGTGCCGAGAAAGATTGAATCGAACGCGCCTGCCAGCGAACCGGCGTACGCGAAAATAAGCGCGATCCCGCCGAGCGAGAACGCGACCGGGTATCCGGCGAGCAGCACCAGGACGGCCGCGGCGAACATAACGAGCGCGATCCATTCCATGGCTAGATGACGTCTCCGGACGAGGAATGATCGTCGTCTGCAACAACGCCTCGGCCCGTCAGGGTGAGAATTGCCCCGAGGGAATCAGCGACGCCCTGCAGGACCAGCATGATCGCCGTTGCGGGAATAAGGCTTTTCAAAATCGGCACGAACGGAAAAGGCAGCCCGCCGGCCTCACGCGACGCTTCGCGAATCGTCCAGGACGTCGTTACATAGTCCCAGCTCGCCAGCACGAGAAAACCGGCCATCGGTAGCAGGAAGACGACCGTGCCGGTCAGATCGACGATCGCGCGATTTCGATTCGATAGCTTGCGATAGAAGATATCGACGCGCACATGTTCGTCGCACCTAAGCGTGTAGGACGCACCCAGCATGAAGACTGCCGCATGCATCCAGGTCACGCTTTCCTGCATCGCGATCCAGCCCAGATCGAACGCATAACGCAGAACGACAACGACGAAAGTGACGAGTACCATCGCCAGCGTCAACCACGAGATCGCGATGCCCGTATAGTCGCTCAGTTTCTCCAGCGTCTGTCTGAGTTGTTCCATGCATCGTCCCGATCGACGCGATTAACGAAGATTCTGCTTACGTCTTCGTGTTCAAACGGCGGAGAAAGACCCGCATTTCTTTTGCTGCCTGCTGATCGCCGCGGCGTTCCGCAACTTCTATCCCGCGTTCGAACGATTCCGCTGCCGCATCATCCAGCCCGGCTTCGAGCTGTGCCTTCCCCAACTGCTTCCACGCTGCAGAATAGTCGGCGTCGAGATCGACAGCAACGCTCAGGTGCTTGACGGCTGACTCTGCCTTGCCAAAATTAAGATATTCGTTCCCGAGCGCGAAGCGCAGCATCGCGCTGTCATCGCCACGATCGAGCATGGCCTCGAGATTGGTAATGACGTCCATGAATCAGCGCCGCCAGAACGTCGGTGTGATCAGAACAAGGAGCGTGAAGATCTCCAGTCGCCCCAGCAGCATCGCACAGACCATGGCCCACTTGCTGACGGGATCGACGCTGCCGTAGTTTTCGGCCACTTCCCCCAGTCCGGGGCCGAGATTGTTGAGCATCGCCGCGATCGCCGAGAATGCCGTGACCTGGTCGTTACCCACGGCCAGCAGTACGAGCATCAGGATGCCGAATACAACGACGTAAACGGCGAAAAATCCCCAGACCGAGTCAACGACGCGATTGTTCACCGCCTTATCGCCGAGTTTGACGGTAATCGCCGCACTCGGATGCACCAGGCGCTGTACCTCTCGCCAACCCTGTTTGTACATCAGGAGCCAGCGGATAACCTTCATACCGCCCGCCGTCGATCCCGCGCAGCCACCGACGAAACTGGAGAGTATTAGCAACACCGGCAATGCGCCTGGCCACGCTACGAAACTATCCGTCGTGAACCCGGTCGTTGTGCCAATGGAAACGACCTGGAACAGGCCTTTCGTGAAAGTCTCCGACAACGTACTGTAGTAATTCGTCAGATAGAGATACATGAGGACAAACAAGGTCAATCCGCCGAGCAGTTTCACGTAGGCAATGAACTCGGGATCAGCGATGTAGTTCGACAGTTTCAATCGCTTCCACGCCAGAAAATGCAGCGAAAAGTTCACTCCGGCGATGAACATGAAGATGACCGCGATCATTTCGATCACGGGGCTCTCGAAATAACCGATACTCGCATCGTGCGTCGAGAAACCACCGATGGCGACGGTGCTGAAGGCGTGGCATAGCGCGTCGAATAACCCCATTCCGGCTGCCCAGTAGGCCAGCCCGCAGACGGCTGTAATACCCAGATAGACGTACCAGAGCGCCTTGGCTGTCTCCGTAATTCTCGGTGTCAGCTTCGTATCCTTGACCGGCCCTGGAGTTTCCGCACGATATAGCTGCATGCCGCCGACACCCAGCATCGGAAGTACCGCGACCGCGAGAACGATAATGCCGAGCCCACCCAGCCATTGCAGTTGCTGACGGTAGAACAGTATGCCTTCCGGAAGATCGTCAAGGCCGGTCAGCACGGTTGCACCCGTAGTCGTCAGACCGGACACCGATTCGAATACTGCGTCAGTGAACGCCATGCTCGGATACGTCGACAAGAGCAGCGGTGCCGAGCCGAACAGGCCGAGAACGACCCAGAACAGCGCGACGACGAGAAACCCGTCACGCAGGCGTAACTCGCGCTGCTCGTTGCGGACCGGATACCAGATCAGCGTTCCCGATCCGAGAATGATAAGAAACGAGGCACCAAACGCCGCCCAGGTTCCGTCAGCGAAAAGTAACGACACGATAATCGGCGTCAGCATCGTGATACTGAACAGCATCACGAGATATCCGAGGACGCGCTGGATCGCTAGGAACGTGACGGGCATTACACGAAGTTGACTCCGACCTCGAACAGTCGCTCGACTTCATCTATCTGACGCCGCTCGGCCATGAACAGGATCACGTGATCATCCGCTTCGATCACGGTGTCGTGGTGCGCCATCAGCACATCATCGCCGCGCACGATAGCGCTGATAGTCGCGCCTCGCGGTAGTTCAATCTGATCGATCGTTCGACCAACGACGCGCGATGCGTCTTCATCGCCATGTGCCACGGCTTCGATAGCTTCCGCAGCACCGCGTCGCAAAGCATGGACCTTAACAACATCGCCACGGCGCACGTGGGCGAGCAGCGTTCCCAGTGTTATCTGTGACGGTGAGATAGCGATATCGATCGTACCGGCCTCGACAAGTTCCGCATACGCTGGTTTGTTGATGAGCGCCATCACTTTGTTCGCGCCGAGTCGCTTAGCGAGCATCGCCGAAAGTATGTTTGCTTCATCGGCATTCGTGACGGACACGAAAACATCAGCACTGTCTATATTCTCTTCCAGCAATAACTCTTCATCGGCCGCATCACCGTGAAGAACGATCGCCTGGTTGAGTCTTTCAGATACGCTGCGGGCGCGGCCATGGTTGCGCTCGATGACTTTGACCTGATTGGTGGACTCGAGCGCTTTAGCCAGACGGACACCGACGTTGCCGCCACCAGCGATGACCACGCGGCGTATCGGATCGTCGAGCTTTCGCATTTCGCTGAGTACCGCGCGTATGTCTTTTCGCGCTGCAATGAAAAAGACTTCGTCGCCTTCCTGTACGACCGTGTCGCCATCGGGAATAATGCCGCGCCCATCACGATAGATAACGACGACGCGACATTCGACGTTCGGTATATGTTTCGATAGCTCGCTCAATGGATACCCGACCAGCGCGCCGCCCTCGTGCGCCTCGGCCGCAACAAGCTGGACTTTCCCATCCGCGAACTCGAGCACCTGCAGCGCGCCCGGGAAATGGATCAGTTCTTCGATATGATTTGTGACGATCTCTTCCGGACTGATCGGCACGTCAACCTCGATGGATTCGGGGCTGAATAACCCTTCATGACCCATAAACTCCGCGGCGCGAATACGCGCGATCTTCGTCGGCGTCTTGAAGATATGGCCGGCGATTTCGCAGGCGACCATATTGATCTCGTCGCTGTTGGTTAGCGCGATCACCATGTCGGCGTCCGCAATGCCGGCGCGTTCGAGGACGTCGGGGTATGCAGCGTGGCCGACGACCGTTCGGACGTCCAGGCGATCTTGTAGCTCGCGCAGGACTTCGACGTCACGATCGACGATCGTAACTTCGTTGGCTTCTTCGCGAGCGAGGCTATACGCAGCTGTCGTACCGACCTGCCCTGCGCCCAGAATAAGAATATTCATTGCGGGATGATGCGCGAAATCCGCGCGTAGTCTACATCAGTTCCAGGTTGGCGTAGGCAAGAACCAGCCATTTTGTGCCGCCGTTCTCGAAATTGACCTGAACACGTGCATGCGCACCGCTGCCTTCTGAGTTAAGTACCACGCCATCGCCAAACTTGCCGTGTCGCACGCGCTGACCCAGTTTTACCGGCGAAGCCTCCATCTGGACCGGTCGCGACCGCCGATAAACAGGCCGTGAGACGGACATCGCCGGACGGACTTCTTCCATGAGCTCGTCCGGAATCTCGCGGATAAACCGTGACGGGGTCCCATAGTTGTCTTTTCCGTACAGGCGTCTTTGCTCGGCATAGGTCAGATAAATCTGTTGCTGAGCGCGAGTCAGCCCAACGTAGCAGAGTCTGCGCTCTTCCTCGAGGCCCTTGGCGTCGGTGATCGAGCGCTGATGCGGAAACAGCCCGTCTTCGAGTCCAGAGAGAAACACGAGCGGGAACTCGAGACCTTTGGCTGAGTGCAAAGTCATCAGCTGCACGCTGTCCTCATAGTCGTCGGCCTGGGCATCGCCGGACTCGAGAACGGCGTAGGAAAGAAATTCTGCCAGCGGCGGAAGATCGGACTCCTCATCCTGTATGACGCCCTGGGCAGCACTCACGAGTTCTTCGAGATTTTCAACCTTCGCTTCGCCCGCAAGCTGGCCGTCTCGACCATGGTGCGCGATCAGACCGCTGGCTCGCGTGACCTCCCTGACCTGGTCGTGCAGCGGCATCTCGCGCGTCTCGGTATCGAGGCGATCGAGGAGGCTGAGAAACGCCCAAAGCGCTTTACTCGATCTTTTCGGCAACACGTCGTTCGCAATGATCGAGCCCGCTGCACGCCAGAGACTGGTTCCCGTCTCCCGAGCACACTCGCGCACAGCGTCCATCGTTCTTGCGCCGATTCCGCGGGTCGGTGTATTCACGACGCGCTCGAAGGAAGGATCGTCATCCCGATTGGCAATCAAACGCAAATATGCGAGCGCATCCTTGATCTCGGCACGCTCGAAGAAGCGTAAGCCACCGTAAACACGATAAGGAATCGCCGCAGCGAGCAAAGTCTCTTCGAACACACGCGACTGTGCGTTGGAGCGATAGAGCACCGCAACATCGCTGCGCGCATTGCCCTGGTTGATGAAATCGGTAATTCGGTTGATGACGAAGTCGGCTTCGTCGCGTTCATTGAACGCAGCGTAGAGCTTGATGAGCTCACCCGATTCTCCCTCTGTCCAGAGATTTTTCCCAAGCCGCGAGCTGTTATGCGAAATAATTTCATTGGCTGCTTTGAGAATGGTGCTCGTCGAGCGGTAATTCTGCTCCAGACGAACGACTTCCGTAGCCGGGAAATGTTTCTGAAAGCTGAAAAGATTCTCGACTCGCGCGCCGCGCCAGCGATAGATCGACTGGTCGTCATCACCGACAACGAACGGTATTCCCGTCGATCCGGCGAGAAGTTTGAGCCAATCGTACTGGATCGCATTCGTATCCTGGAATTCGTCAACCAGTAAATGCCGGAATCGCTCCCGGTACTGCGCGAGGAGTTCGGAATTCTCTCGAAGCAGTTCGAGTGCCCGCAGCAGCAGTTCCGCGAAATCCACCACCGAGGATTCCGCGCAGGCCTTTTCGTAGCGCGCGTAGAGATCGATCATCTGCCGCCGGCCCGCATTGCCATCATCATCGACACGCTCGGGCCTCAGACCTTCGTCCTTCTGGGCATTGATGAACCACTGGATTTCCTTCGGGTCCCATTCGTTCTCGTCGAGCTGCAGGTCCCTGAGGAGGCGCCGGACCATGCGCAACTGGTCGGCCGAATCCATGATCTGGAAGCCTTCGGCCAGTCGCGCCTCGCGCCAGTGTATCCGCAGCAGACGGTGCGCCAGACCGTGGAAGGTCCCGATCCAGAAATGTCGCGTCGGAAACCCGAGAAGCGCCTCTATACGCTGCCGCATTTCCGCAGCAGCCTTGTTGGTAAACGTTACGGCGAATAGCTGTTGCGGAGCGACGCCGTCTACGCGGATAAGCCATGCGATGCGATGGACGAGCACACGCGTCTTGCCGCTGCCGGCGCCGGCAAGGACGAGCGTCGGGCGATGCGGCGCCGTAACGGCTTCACGCTGAGCCTCGTTCAGAGGATCGATGATTTCAGTGACGTCCATGAGCGGAACGCTTGCTTCTACGACTCGGGAATCGTCGTACGCTACTCCGGCCAGATCAGCGGAATGTAGTGGTCGACCAGGAGGAAGCTGAACAGCGCGATCAGATACGTGATCGAATACGCAAAGGTCTTCATCGCCACGCTGTCGTCCGCGCCGAATTTAAGCCGCAGAGCATAGAAGAGAAAGCCTCCGCCGAGCAGTATGGCTCCGAGCTGATAGAGCATCCCGGCCATCCCCATCAGGCCCGGAAGCACCGAGACAATGACAAGCAACACGGTGTAACCGAGCACGAACGACTTGGTTGCTTCGATTCCATGCGTGACGGGCAGCATCGGAATACCCGCTTTCTCGTAGTCGTCTTTGCGAGCGATCGCGAGCGCCCAAAAATGCGGCGGCGTCCACGTAAAAATGATCAGGAACAACAACAGAGCAAAACCGCTGACGTCATTGGTAACGGCCGCCCAGCCAAGTACTGGCGGTGCGGCTCCGGCAGCACCGCCAATCACGATGTTCTGCGGCGTCGAACGCTTCAGAAACACGGTGTAAATAACGGCGTAACCGATCAGGGAGAAAAATGTCAGTATCGCGGTCAGCGGATTGATCAGTACCGTCAGCAGCGTGAGTCCCGTAATGCCGAGGACGAGCGCAAACAGGAACGCATCGCGTTCATTGAGGCGACCGGTTGGTAGCGGACGCTGCCGGGTTCTCGTCATTTGCGCGTCGATACGCTGGTCCAGCACATGATTGACCACAGCCCCTGACGAGGCGGCCAATCCGATTCCCAGACTACCGAAGATCAGTACGTGCCAGGGCACGAATCCGGGCGTCGCGAGCAGCATGCCGACGATCGCGGTGAAGACGAGCAACTGCACCACACGCGGCTTGGTCAGCGTGTAGTAATCCCGCCAGACCGCTGGGAGCGGCCGCTTAGAGCTGGTTAATTCGTTGGTTAGCATTGAGAACCGTCAGAAGTAGGAGCGCGGCGACACCATTGTGGCCGACCGCCACTGCTAATGGAACACCAAAAAGGACAATACTGATTCCCAGTACGAGCTGCAGCGCCAGCGCGCCCAGGATCGCGAGCCCGTCGAGCCGCAGCGAGGGATTGAGGGCGAGCCTGAAGCCGAGCAGCCCGATCACGACCGCTGCGACAATAGCGCCTAGCCGGTGCGTGAAGTGGATCGCTACGCGGGCGGGATTATCCAGCACTCCACCCTCATAATCTATCCCTAAGCCACGCCACATGACGAAACCCTCGCGGAAGTCCGTGACCGGTGGCCACCAGCGTGTCTGGCAGGTCGGAAAATCCGGACAGGCGAGCGCAGCATAGTTCGCGCTGGTCCAGCCGCCCAGCGAAATCTGCGCGACGAGCACAACCGCCGCGAGCAGTGCCAGCCCACCCGAAGCCGCCACGGCGCCCGCGGTAGCGGGCCTCCAGCGTGACAGCCATGACAATAGCCCCAGCGTCGTCAGCCCGCCGAGCAGATGCGCCATCACGATTACGGGCTTTAACAACAACGTCACGGTCCACATGCCGAGCAGACCCTGAAAAATCACCACGCCGAGCAATACGAAGGGCAGACCGACGGGCTGCGACGGATCCCGGCGATTGCGCCACGCGATACCCGCGAGCACGACGCAGATCAGGCCCAGCGTCGATGCGAGATAACGATGGACCATCTCGCGCCAGGCCTTACCGGCTTCGAGCGGTCGATCGGGAAAGTTGAGCGTTGCTTCAGCCTGTTCGGTGGCGCTGGCGGGGACGACAAGCTGGCCATAGCAGCCAGGCCAGTCAGGGCAGCCCAGGCCGGCGTCCGTGAGTCTGACCCACGCGCCGACGACAACGACGATGAGCGCGAGCACGGTGCCAGCGCGTGCCAGACGCTGAGACGTTATGTTCAATTGTCTTTAGATCTCAGATTAAGGGTCCGCGGCTCTAACGCGTTGCCGCTGTTGCTGGATCGGCTCGTGAGCCGCGCGCGAATTGTAGCAGAACCGTACCTGGATCCGGCGCCGGGCGGATGTCGTCGATACGCTCGGTTGTCAGCTCCCGCGCAATTGTTTGAGCATTTCTTCGGCGGACACGACCGTCTCTCCGGTTCCGCGATCGGGCCTCGGCCTGCCGCCGAAAGCCTGGCCGAATATCAGCTCAATGGTAATCGGGAAGCGATCACCGACGCGCGTCGCCTCCAGCGCGCGGCAGAATTTTTCCCACCGCTGCCGGCCGGTCAGCGTCATCCGCCGCCCACCGGCGACGTTGGTAGCGCCGCAGGATCGCAGGTCCGCCACGAGCGACGCGAGGTCACGGTAGGTTATCTGCATCGTATCGACGTCCATCACCGGATCGGTGAGCCCCGCGCGCAGCGCAAGATCGCCGAGGTCATGCATATCGACAAAGCCGTGCACATGGATCTTGTCGTCAACTCCTGACCAGGCTTGCCGGACCTCGGCCAACGTGTCCGGACCCAGAGTCGCAAAGCTGAAGACGCCGTCTCCGCGCAGAATACGTGCAACTTCAGCGAAAACCGCGTCCGGGGCGCACCACGGCAAAAGCAGATTCGCGAAAACGAGATCGACGCTCCGATCGGTGACGGCCAATCGTTCCGCGTCACCGGCAAGCAGCGCAACGCGGTCGCCACATCTCACGCGCGCTTTCTCGAGCATGGCGATACATCGGTCAACGGCGACAACCAGCGCGTCGGGATAGGCCGAGGCGAGCTCGGCGCTGCCTTTGCCAGTCCCGGCGCCGAGATCGACGACGACCGAAGGCTTGATATTGACGAGCTCGATGCGCTCGAACAGGCGCTTGCGTGACTCCGCGTGAACGAAGTCGGCAGCATCGAAACTGCTGCTCGCGCGCTCGAAGCCCCGCAACGCAGCAGTGCGGCCAGGAAGGCCAATCCGGATTGTGTCGTTCATGAGTTGAACCTGGCGGCGGCGCGCCCTAGTTCGATGCGGGTGCGCGCGGCTCTTCCGGTTTGAGTCCCAGCCGATCGAACAGATCGCGATCCGCTTCCGTATCCGGGTTTCCCGTCGTTAGCAACTTCTCACCGTAGAAGATCGAGTTGGCGCCCGCCGCGAAACAAAGCGCCTGTAGCTCGTCGGAGAACTCCTCGCGTCCGGCGGAGAGACGAACGTGCGAGAGCGGCATGAGAATTCTCGCCACGGCGATCGTCCGCGCAAACTCGATGCCATCGACCGGCGGCGCGTTTTCGAGCGGCGTGCCGGGAACGGGTACAAGCTGATTAATCGGTACGCTTTCGGGCTGAGCGGGAAGTGTCGCAAGCGAGCACAGCAGGTCGACGCGGTCGTTCCGCGTCTCACCCATGCCGAGTATTCCGCCACAGCAAACCTTTAATCCGGCTGAGCGGACATGTTCGAGCGTTTCGAGACGATCGGAAAAATTTCGCGTCGTGATGATGTTCGAATAAAACGACTCCGACGTGTCGAGGTTGTGGTTATAGTAATCCAGTCCCGAATCGGCGAGGGCCTCCGCCTGGTTCTCCGTTAGCAGACCAAGCGTTGCGCAGGTCTCCAGACCCAGCTCGCGAACTGCACGAATCATTTGGCCGATTTGCTCGACGTGTCGATCCTTGGGTCCGCGGTAAGCCGCCCCGAGACAGAAGCGCGTCGCGCCGGCGTCCCTGGCCTTCCTGGCGGCGTTCCTGACGCTTTCGACGCTCATGAGGTCTTCGCTGTCGACGCCGGTGGAATAGCGAATGCTCTGCGGACAGTAAGCGCAGTCTTCCGGACAGGCGCCGGTCTTGATCGACAGCAACGTCGACACCTGAACAGCATTCGGGTCGAATACCTGCCGGTGAATCCACTGGGCCGCGAATAACAGATCGTTAAACGGCAGATCGAATAACTCGTGTATCTGATCGCGCGTCCAGTCGCCACGCGGCACCTGCGAGATCTCGATCCCGCCTACCAACCGGGTCGCGGGTCGGGGAGATTCCATTTTACTCGGATCGACGGACATATGGCGCTGGCTCTCGGGTTGCGCGGCATCGAGGATGAGATCTCACGAGCCGCGATCGGGTAATAGATGGCATCGTTGTCCGAAGTTTACAGTACTCTGCTCGACTATCTGCTGCCGGAGCGCTGCCCCCTCTGCGCGGACCCGTCGATGAAGGGCTATTGCGGCGACTGCCGCGACACGTTCGCCGTCGTTACCGATCCGTGTTCGGCCTGCGGCCTGTCTCGTCCCGTCGAACTTTGCCCGCGCAACGATGCGAGCTGGCATATTGCCCGGGTCGTCGCGCCGTTAACCTACTCGCAACCCGCTATTTCGCAAATTCACGCTTTGAAGTTCGCTTCGAGACGGTTTCTCGGCAGGGCGCTCGGCCTGATACTCGCGGAAACTCTTCGCTCCGGCTTCGAGATCGATGTCGACGCACTGATTCCCGTGCCGCTGCACGCGCAACGTGTGCGTAAACGGGGCTACAACCAGGCAATAGAGATCGCGCGCCCCGTGGCTGACGAATTGCGCATACCTTTGCGAATCGCGGGCATCAGGAGAATCGTCGCAACGAAACCACTGGCAGAACTCGATGCTGACGCGCGTCAGCGCAGCATTGCAGGCGCGTTCTCGGTTACACGCAATGTCTACGGGCTTCGTTTAGCGATCGTAGACGACGTCATCACCACCGGCGCTACGGTAAACGCACTTGCGGCGCAGCTACTCGAAGCTGGCGCAGAAAACGTCGAGGCCTGGGCAGTCGCCAGAGCACTTTAAGAAAAATAACCCAACACGATTCCGAGAAACACGAATCCGCCGACCCAGGCGTTATTCAAAAACGCCTGCAAACATTTCGCCGGCTTGCGGTCCTTGATGAGCTTTTGCTGATAGAGCATCAGCGCACAGGTTGGTATCAGTCCCGCCATATACCAGGATCCAAGCTCCGCGCTGTTGCCGACCAGGTAGAGCCCGAGGAGGAACAGAATCTGAAAACCACCGATGAAAACTCGATCGAGGTCGCCAAAAAGGATCGCCGTGGATCTCACGCCAAGCTTGATATCGTCGTCGCGGTCAACCATCGCGTATTCCGTGTCATAGAGAATCACCCACGCCATGGTCACGACAAAAAGCAACCAGCCGATACGCGGCACTTCGCCGGTAATCGCCGCGAAAGCCATCGGCACACCCCAGGAGAACGCGACACCGAGTACGAATTGAGGTGAAGATATGAAGCGTTTCGCGAAGGGATAAACGATAGTCAGTATTGCGCCGATGACTGCCAGCAGTTGCGTTTGCCGATTGAGCGTCAGCACGAGACCGAATCCGATGAGCATCAGAGCGATGAACAGGGTCGATGCCTCTACAACCGAGACTTCGCCCGTCGCGAGTGGGCGATCTTTCGTTCGCGCGACGTGAGGATCGATGAACCGGTCCGCATAGTCGTTAATGATGCAACCGGCCGAGCGAAGCAGAATCGTTCCGAGCACGAAAACCGTCAAAATGCCGGCACTGGGGACGCCTTCTGCAGCAAGCCACAGCGCCCATAGCGTTGGCCAGAGCAACAACCAGATGCCGATCGGCTTGTGGAGTCGAGCGAGGCGCGCATAGGCAAAGAACCGGGATACGATGAGACGCCGGTAAGCACCGCGTGGAGTCAATTCAGGCGTATCCGGACTCGGCCTGGGCATACGCTCAGACTTTCGCGTAATGCGTCTGGCCCGCGAGCCAGCGATCGATGAGCGGTTGTACGCGCTGCGGGAATTTCTCGATAAGCTCATCCGACAATCGGATCACTTCCGGAAGCAGGTGCGCGTCGCGAACGAGATCGGCAACCTTGAGTTGCATGATCCCGGTCTGCCGCGTTCCGAGCACCTCGCCCGGACCGCGCAATTCGAGATCCTTTTGCGCGATCCTGAAACCGTCTGCCGTCTCACGCATTACGCCCAGACGCTCGCGCGCGAGTTCGTTTAGCGGCGGTTTATAGAGCAGCACGCAGCTCGACGCGGCTTTGCCCCTGCCCACGCGCCCGCGAAGCTGGTGCAGCTGCGCCAATCCCATGCGCTCCGAGTTCTCGACGACCATCAGCGTCGCATTCGGCACATCGACGCCGACCTCGATGACCGTTGTCGCAACGAGCAAATCGAGATTTCGCTCTTTGAAACTCCGCATGATCTTTTCTTTCAGCGCCGACTTCATGCGTCCGTGCAGCAATCCGATCTTCAACTCCGGCATCGCAGCTGCAAGCTCCTCGCCGACGCGTTCGGCCGCTTGCGAGTCGATGGAATCCGACTCCTCGATCAGCGGGCACACCCAGTACGCCTGTTCGCCGCGCTGACAGTGCGCCAGCACCCGCTGGACGAGTTCCGGGCGCTTGCTGTCGGGCATTACGACCGTCCGGACCGGCTTCCGCCCAGGCGGCAGCTCATCGATGATCGAACAATCGAGGTCGGCGTAAGCCGTCATTGCGAGGGTGCGAGGAATCGGCGTTGCCGTCATGACGAGCTGATGCGGCGACAGTGTCCCGTCCTTGCCCTTCAGCTTGAGTTCGAGTCGTTGATCGACCCCGAATCGATGTTGCTCATCCACGATGACGAGCGCGAGATGGCGATATTCGACTTCCTGCTGGAATAAAGCGTGGGTACCGACGATGACCTGAGCGTCACCCGATTCGATCGCGGCAAGCGACTGCGAGCGCGCCGTGCCCGTTACCGATCCGGTCAGATAAACCACCTTGATCCCGAGCGGCTCGAGCCAGGCACTGAAGCTGGTGAAGTGCTGCTCAGCAAGCAATTCGGTCGGCGCCATGACCGCTGTTTGGGTATGGCTTGCGGCGCTTACGACCGCCGCCGCCGCTGCGACAACGGTCTTTCCGGAGCCAACATCCCCTTGCAGCAGCCGGTGCATCGGTACGTCGTGGCGGAGGTCGCGGTAGACGTCCTCGAGTGATCGCCGCTGCGCGCCGGTCAGTTCGAACGGCAGCAACTCGAGAAATGCTGCGACCCGGCCAGCGTCATCGACAAGTGGCGACGCATCCTCGCGCTGCCGGCCCAGATTGATTCGCAGCAGACTCAGGCGCTGCGCGACAAGTTCCTCCAGCGCTATTCGCGACTGACAGGGATGCTTCCCGGTCAGCAGCGTCTCCAGCGCGGTACCCTGTGGCGGACCGTGCAGAAACCGGATCGCATCGTCGAGAGCCGGAGCGTCATCCGTCAGACGGTCACCCAGATAATCCTTTAGCGGTGTGGTCTCGAGTAACTCGAGCGCCTGTGTCGCGAGCCTGCGCAGGCGCTGCTGATGAAGGCCTTCCGTCGACGGATAGACCGGAGTCAGCACATCGTCCGGCGGTGGCGTGTCCGGCCCCACGATCCGGTATTCCGGATGCACCATCTCGAGACCGGTCGGACCCGCGCGTACTTCGCCAAAGCAGCGCAACACCGCTCCACGAACCAGATTATTTTGCTGTGCTCGCGAGAAATGAAAGAACCTCAGGGTGATCGACCCGGTGCCATCCGCAAGCCGGCACAACAGCACTCGCCGGCCACGAAAGATCGCTTCGACAATCTCGATCTTGCCCTGCGCCAGCACTTTCTCACCCGGGCGCAGGCTGCCGAGCTTGCGCAACTCGGTACGGTCTTCATATCGGGATGGCAGCAGACACAACAGGTCGCCGATAGTGCTAACACCGATTCGGGAAAGTTTTTCGGCGAGCGCCGGGCCGATCCCTCGAAGTACGACGACGGGTTGCTCGAGTGCACTTTCAGCCGCAGACGCGCGCTGGTACGAGGCGGACTGAGAGGCGGCCTTGGAGTTCACGCGACAATCAGCAGACGATAATCGCGTCCATTTCGACCGTCGCGCCTTTCGGCAACTCCGCGATGCCGATGGCGGCGCGCGCCGGATAGGGTTCGTCGAAGTACTCGGCCATGATGGCATTGACGCTTGGGAACACGCCGAGGCTGGTCAGGTAGACCGTCAGCTTGACGATGTCGGCCATCGATCCGCCCGCAGCCTCGGCGACGGCTTTGAGGTTATCGAACACCTGCCGAATTTCTGCCTCCGCACCTCCGGAGACGATCTCCATAGTCGTCGGGTCGAGCGGTATCTGCCCCGACAGGTAGACGACGTCGCCGGCGCGCACGGCCTGACTGTACGTGCCGATGGCAGCAGGCGCTTTGTCAGTGTGGATCGGTAGCTTCGCCATTACACTACGATTTTACCCGGCAGTTCGGCTTACGCGCACTACGCCGGGATTGGATCGGATACTGCGGATGACCTGCGCTAGATGACGCCTGTCCCGAACGTTCAACCTGAAAGATAGCGTAGACGCGTCGCCGTCGGGTTCTACGGAAACGTTGTCGATATTGCTGTGAGTCGCTGAGATCCGACCCGCTACTTCTGCGAGCAATCCGACGCGGTTCAGCGTCCTGACATAGATCTCCGATTGAAACTCGCCTTTGATGCCGCGCTGCCAGCTGACGGGAATCCACTTCGTCGGGTTCTTCGTATCTTCCATGACATTGTGGCAGTTCTCGCGATGAATCACGATACCGCGGCCGCTCGACATGTAACCCACGATCTCGTCGCCCGGGATCGGATTGCAGCAGCGCGCGTAAGACACCACCAGGCCCTCGGAGCCGGCGATATAGAGCGGTTTGCGCTGGTCGCGCTTTTCCGGGTCAGCTTCGAGGTTCTGCTGTGCGAGCACGCCGGCAAGCAAAGGCGCCAGGCGCTCTCCGAGACCGAGCTGCTCGTAAACGTCGTCCATGTCCTCGACCTGAAGATTGTCGAGCAGAATCTGGATCTGTGCTTTGCGCAGTTTCCGCAAGTTCAGCGAATAGGGGCGCAGCGCCTGACTCAGGAGGCGTCTTCCGAGCTCGCGCGCTTCGTCTTGCTTGAGACCTTTGAGATAGTGGCGGATCGCATTGCGCGCCTTGGCGGTCGTTACGAAGTTGACCCAGGTCGGGTTCGGCTTGGCGCCACGTGCCGTCAGGATCTCAACCGTGACGCCATTCGTCAGAGCGGTCTTCAGAGGCACCAGCCGCCGATCGATTTTCGCAGCGACACAACGATCGCCGACATCCGTGTGCACGGCATAGGCGAAGTCGACGCAGGTTGCGCCCCGCGGAAGCCGCAGGATGTCGCCTTTCGGCGTAAATACATAGACCTTGTCCGGGAACAGATCGACCCTGACGGTCTCGAGAAACTCCTCTGAATTTGCCGACTTCTGCATCTCCATGAGTCCGGTGAGCCAGTCTCGTGCCCGCTCCTCGGCGTCATAAGTGTGTTTGTCGACAGCCTTGTACTGCCAGTGCGCCGCGATACCTCGTTCCGCGACCTCATTCATCTCCTTGGTGCGAATCTGAACTTCCAACGGCGTTCCGCCCGGGCCGAACAGGGTCGTGTGGAGCGACTGGTAACCATTGACTCGCGGGATTGCGATGTAGTCCTTGAAGCGACCAGGCATTGGCTTGTATAGCTGATGGGCCAGCCCAAGCACGCGATAACAGGTATCTATATCCTTCACTATGATCCGCAGACCGAACACATCGACGATATCGGCTAGATGCAGATGCTTGCGGCGCATTTTCGAGTAGATGCCGTAGATGTGCTTCTCTCTCGTAATAAACGAGGCTTCAATCTCCTGAGCCCTGAGGTGCTTGCGCAGATTGTTCGCGATCTTCTTCAAGAACTGCTTCTGGCTGCCGCTGGCCCGTCGTACGGCGCGCTCGAGGACACGGTAGCGGAACGGGCAATAGGCCTTGAACGCGAGGTCCTCGAGCTCGATCTTCAGACTGTAGATTCCGAGCCGGTTGGCGATAGGTGCATAGATATCGAGCGTCTCCTTGGCGATACGACGCTGCTTCGCCGGATCGAGCGCATCGATCGTACGCATGTTGTGGGTTCGGTCGGCGAGCTTGACGAGAATGACACGAAGATCCTCGACCATCGCGAGCAGCATTTTCCGAAAGCTCTCGGCCTGCGCCTCGGCGGCGCTGTCGAAGTGCAGCTTGTCGAGCTTGCTGACACCGTTTACCAGCAGCGCGATGTCACGGCCGAATGCTTCCTCAATGTCGCCGAGCGTGACATCGGTATCTTCGACGACATCGTGCAGCAGCGCGGCCTTGATCGAGCCCGCGTCCAGATGCAGCTCGGCCAGGAGGCGAGCTACGGCGATCGGATGGGTGATATAGGGCTCGCCGCTAAGACGGTCCTGGCCCTCGTGCGCTTTCGCGCTGAACTCGTGCGCCTCGAGCACGGCACCGACCTCGTCTTCGGGCAGATAAGACTCGAGCTCGTTTAACAGAGGTTCGAATACATCTCCCCGCCAGACGGAGGAAAGTCGGTCGCGTATGGCGGCACCGTAGTCCATGTGACCTCTCGTGCGTCACGCTCGGCGCGACGCCGGGCCCATCAGGTACCCGCGTCAGTCGCCGATAGAGATCGGCCGAATTGCCAGCAAGTCTTCAGGAATCGCTGGTGGCGGCGCGTCGACGTCGAGCAGATCCTCCATCGGGTGATCGCGCTCGGCTAGAATGTTCTCATCTATATAGCCTTCGGCAATCTCGCGCAGTGCGACCACCGTGGGCTTATCGTTCTCCCAATCGACCATCGGCTCGGCGCCATTGGCCAGTTGCCGCGCGCGCTTCGCCGCCACGAGCACGAGCTGGAACATGTTCGGGATCTTCTCGCTACAGTCTTCGACTGTGATTCGGGCCATTACGCACCCTCCTTGGAATCATTATGTGGGTCAGTTTACTGCATGAAGCCCTGGCGTAGCCATACAGTCGCCAGGGTCGTTTCGGCCGGGCCAGTGGTACCGGGGGCGATCATCCTCCCGCGGCGAGAATCTCCTCGACGCGAGCGATGAGCTCCGGGTTGTCGGTTTGACTGACTTCTCCGCGGCCGTTGACGATCGCCGCCAGCTGCGCAGCGGCCGCGTCGAGGTTGTCATTGATGACAACGAAACCGAACTCGCTCCAGTGGCTCATGTCGCTCAGCGCGTCGCGCAGGCGTCGCTGGATGACCTGTTCCGAGTCGGTTTGCCTGCCGCGAAGCCGGCGTTCCAGCTCCTCTCGGCCGGGGGGCATGATGAAGACGGTCACTGCGTCGGAGCGGCGGTCGCGGACCTGCTGCGCGCCCTGCCAGTCGATCTCGAGCAGAATCGAATGACCGGCATCGATGCGCGACTGGACGTACTCCTCGCTGGTGCCATACCAGTTGTCGAACACCTCGGCGTGTTCCAGGAACGCATTGCGATCGCGCATCGCGTCGAATTCGGCTTTGGTCACAAAGAAGTAGTCCTCGCCGTCGGTCTCGTTCGGGCGCTTCGGTCGGGTCGTGTAGGAGATCGAGAACTCGAGCTCGGGCTCGCGGGACAGGAGCTCGTGCACGAGCGTCGTCTTGCCGGCGCCCGATGGTGCGGCAAGAACGATGAGGCGACCTGTCTCGGTCTCAGTCACGGGAGTCTCCGGAAACTCGATGCGGGAATGATAGCGGAAGGCGAGCGCAAGTTAAGGACCCGGCACACGATTGGGAAAGGGCCTGATCCGGGCAATCGTCAAACGAAAGCTCAGGCATGCCGTGGCCCGAGCCGCATCTACGGATCCGTTCAGGGTCGGTCGCCGGTGAGTTACGGTCGAGCTCGGGCCCGGACAAGCGCATCGATCACGAGACTCGAGTCCATCTTCTCGCCGGTCCAGTGCGGGCGGATCGTATTCGGATCGATTGCCAGTCCTTGTCGCTCGCTCAGATCGGCGAGATCGAGTGTTCGTTGGCTTTCTCGCGGGATGTTTCCGCGGAAACATCCCGAGCGGTCCGAACGGAATCTTCTTTTCCGGCTTCCCGCTTTTCCTGATAAAGGGCTTCTTCTGCAGCCTCGATGGCTTTCTTCACCATCGCACCGAGCTCAGCGGGCAGGCGTGCTTCGATGAAGACGGAACCGTCATCGTCGTAATGATAGTTGAGATAGCGGTGCCTGTGAGCCTCGTTGGCGAGCCACGCGTCCTCCAGGCGTTCGACGCGCCGGTACTCCCGGACGATTCGTTCGACGTGCGCGGCCGTTCCGTGCAACGCGATGTTCAGTAATACGTCCTCGTTCTCGGACGTTGCGACGCGCGTCATGGCACGTACTTTCGAGTAGCAGATCTCACCTTTCTCGAACGACGCCGAGATCCCGGGAAGAGATCCCAGTGCCCGTGCGACACGAACTTTTTCCCTCGCCGCAACCCTGCCGATACCGCATTGCCAGTTGAGCCACTGCGCGCAATCGGCACAGCCGTGCCAGCCCCAGCCTTCCCGGGCATCGTATTCGGCAACGAGCTTGAGGAACCGGTAGGTGGCCGCATTGATGTGCCCCCAGAGCTCCGTGATCTGCTCCTCGAGGCCACGACAAGGCCATGGCTCGGCCGGCAGACGCGAGGTTGTGTGAATAGGGGTCAACTGTCCGTCCATGGGCGTCTCCCGGGCTCGATTCGGATACTGGAATAATATCCAGTAGTCTAGACGGCTTTTCATTATAAAACAAATACTTAAAGGTCATAAGGAGACCGGATTTCGAGGGTGTAACTCGATCCCGGAAACAGCACTTCTCACGCTGGCGGGATGGACCCGGGATTGGAGGACCGCCGGACCGGCTCCCGCAAGGGAGAGGTCACGGGAGATGCGCCGGCTCTGTCACTGGCAGGTAACCAGCTGACGTCTATTTTCGGCAGCCATTGAGACGTTCGATCTGGCGACGTTAACGCTTTTCGTAACGGGGGAGTTCGGCCAATAGCGCGGCTGGTTCCAGTTGAGAAACCACGTCTATCAAACCGAGAATTGTGCGTCGCAAGTTTATTGACACGAACGAACGGGTCTTTTACAGAAATCGCTCCAATCCGACCATAAGCCAGACGGTTACCGCAAGAACAAGACTCACGAACACCGCCGCTGAGCCAAGATCTTTAGCACGCCCCGACAGATCGTGCCGATCCGTCCCAATGCGATCGATGGTGGCCTCGATCGCTGAATTAACGAGCTCAACGATGAGCACGAGTAGACAGACTCCAATCATCAGCGCACGCTCTACTGCGCTCGGGCTAACCCAGAACGCGGCGGGTATCAAGAAGCAAGCTAGAACGCACTCCTGCCGGAAAGCGGCTTCGGTAGCCCAGGCATAGCGCAATCCCGACGCCGAGAATGAAGTGGCGCGAACTATTCTCCGAATCCCACCTGGTTGAGAATCAGTCATAGCAACAAATCCAGTTTTCGTTCGGACAAGTCAGAACGATCGTCGATAGTAACGGTCATACGGAGAACGTTCAGTTCCCGAATATGGATTCCCGCGAACGACCGCTTGGAGTCGTATCGGACCGAAGCTTCTGGCCCGAGTGTAACGTTATTGACAGAGACTTTCGGCCAGAATCGGGCATTCACGGCGTTGCAAAAATACCCTGAGTATCAGTCAGAAGTGATTTCGCGGATCATGAACAACGTCTTGTGCTCCGTACCGTCGTCCTTCGGATAGGGAGCTTCGCGGAACCCAAGCCCCGCGTAACAGCGAAGCGCAGCTACGTTGGTTTTTGAAACGAACAGGGAATTTTCCGAGCAACCAAAGAGCTCGATCGCCTTTTCGCACAGACTGTTGACCAACTCCCTTCCAAGGCCCCGCCCGCGGTGTTCAGGCGCCACGGCCAGCCGCGCTATGTGCCCTCGCCCGAGCTTATTACGTACTTGACCGAATGCGATCGGGCCTCCCGACTCACCGCGCACGACGAAGGAGTCCAGTTCACTTAGCTGAACATCCTCGCGAAAGGTCTTATCGTCGAATGGATACCGAAAAGCCCAACCTCCCCACTCTTGAGTCGACCGGGCGTCGCCAAACCACGTCATTAGATCGGGGATGTCGGCGTCAGAGGCGTTTACGAGAACCATGGAAAACATCGCGTCTGAATAGTCGAGATGGGAAGCCGCCACAAGCGTGAACTAACGTCTCGCTCGGGTCGTTTCGAGACCTTAGCTCCAGTCTCAAAACTAGCACTTTTAACGGTGCAAATGGGTTCGAGAGCGGACCTTCGTGGAGGTTCCGTTAGAATCAATCCAATAGTCAGCAGCCGACCCAAAGCAGACTATGGGACACTTCGCCGACCACATCTTGATCAAATTAAGGGAAGCCCATTTACACACTGCTACTTGTTATCTGGGCATGGCCGCTATGGCTGTCACTGCTCTTTATTGGTGGCGTTTCGCGCAAGCTCGAGCATCCTGTAGTTTTTTGGCTCAAGAGCCTATTGTTGTGCGCACTCGTCGAGTTCCTTCTTATTTCAGGCTGGCTTCAGGTTATTCAAATTCCGCTGCTGGGAATCTCGGGTCTTGCTGCGCATCTGATCATAGGTTTCGGAGCGTGTTGGGTCCTGTTTCGGCATGAACGAAGGCGATTAGCCTCGTGACAGTAACGGCTCGTTCTGGCCGAACATCTCCGAGGAGAACGAGCGCGGCGCCGACCAGCAGATGCAGGCCGACCGAGCCGAGAACCCCGCGGAAGGACAGCTGACCCTGCTCTCCCGATCCGACGACGCTTTTTCCTGTGGTCTCTGACATCGGCGCAATGATGACGTTAGCGCCCCGCGTCAGCGTCGTCCAGTCGATACGGAGCTATTCCAGGTTCTGAACCTGCTCGCGCATCTGCTCGATCAGGACCTTGAGCTCGACGCCGGCTTTCGTGAGCACCTCGTCCTGAGATTTCGACGACAATGTATTCGCTTCGCGATTCAACTCCTGCATGAGGAAATCGAGCCGTCGACCGATCGGTTCGTCGCGCGTCAGGACGTCACGCACTTCGCTGACATGACTGCCGAGCCGATCGAGCTCTTCAGCAACGTCCAGTTTTTGCGCAAGCAATACGAGTTCCTGCTCGAGACGGGCCGGGTCGGCCTCGATATCGAGCCGCTGCAGCCGCTCGAGCAACCTGGCTCTGTATCTTTCCTGAGCCTCCGGTAAACGGGGCACGAGCTCGGCGATGATCGCCTCGATCGAATCGCAGCGATCGGCGAGCATCTGGAGCAGGCGATCGCCTTCTCGTTTTCTCGCGTTGCCGAGCGACACGAGCGCACGCGAGAGCGACTCGCCCGCGGGCTCCGCAAGCTCAGCTAACTCGGCGCCGCGTTCCTCGAGCGCGCCGGGCCAACGCATGATCTCGCCCACGGCGAGCTGCCGCGCATCGGAAAATTTCTGATGAATCTGA
Source organism: Rhodospirillaceae bacterium (assembly GCA_024638465.1). GTDB lineage: Bacteria > Pseudomonadota > Gammaproteobacteria > Steroidobacterales > Rariloculaceae > SMWC01. The sequence goes on from JAHEKF010000002.1 coordinate 106,109, forward strand.
TGTTCGAGCTCTTTGAGATCTTCGAGCACCCCGGCATTCAACTCCGCGGTAACGCCGGCGTTTTCGACAGTGGTGAGCTTGAGCGAGCAGTCGACCTTGCCGCGCCCCAGGGCCGCGCCGATCAGCTCGCGACAACGCGGTTCGAGCGCACGAAACTCCTCGGGCAAGCGGAGGCTGACGTCCAGATAGCGATGATTGACGCTGCGTACCTCCCAGACGAGTCGGTATGATCCGGCGACCGATTCATCGGTCGCGAAGCCTGTCATGCTATTTGCCATAAGCTGAGATCGTGATTGGATTCCGGACAGCGTAGATCGTTAAGTCTAAGATATGCGCGACAGTGGGACGAGTCTTACTTTTTGAATTTCCAATCAGCTCAAATCAGTTTGCTGGGCAATCGCTCGGAGAATCAGGATCGCGTCGCGATATTCGCGGAGGATGAAAGCCTGCTGCTAGCGGTTGTCGATGGCATGGGCGGGCACTCGCAAGGCGCTCGTGCCGCAGAAGTGACGCTCGATATTCTCGAAGAGGCGTATTCGGAGATTTCGCGCCCCGTTTTCGATCCGCAAGGTTTTCTTACGCTGGCACTGGCCCGCGCGCATGATCGCGTTGTTGAGCTCGGCGACGGTGTGGATCTCGATGAGAAACCCCGCGCGACCTGCGCTGTCTGTCTGGTCCAGGACGGTGGTTCCTACTGGGCGCATATAGGCGACAGCCGTATCTACCTGCTTCGCGACCAACGCGTTTCGGCGCGGACGCGCGACCACAGCCACGTGGAGCTGCTGCTGCGGCAGGGCCTCATCCGCGAGGAAGAGATGGCGCAACATCCTATGCGCAATTTCGTAGAATGTTGCCTCGGCGGCGACGCAGCGCTGCCGCATATGAGTATTACCAACAAACGCGATCTGCTCGCTGGCGATGTGCTGCTGGCCTGTACCGACGGACTCTGGTCGGGAGTGAGTGACGACGAAATCAGTGAGTCGGTCGGCGATTCGAGCGCCGCTCCCGAAGACGTTCTTCGCCGATTGGCCGAAGCCGCGGTCGCAAATAGCGCGCCACATAGCGACAATACGAGTGCTGCCGCGCTACGATGGCAGCATCAATAATCGGCCCGGGGTCGATTGGAAAGGCCCGCCGCAGACCGCGGCCTTGATAAGAAGAGGTGACTACATTGCGTCCCAGCGGCCGCCGCGCAGACGAATTGCGCTCGATACGTTTTACGCCCGAGTTCACGAAGCACGCAGCGGGATCGGTGCTCGTCGAATTCGGCGATACCCGGGTTCTCGCTACGGCGTCAGTGGATTCGAAAGTACCGCATTTTCTCAAGGGCAAGAGCGAGGGCTGGGTCACGGCCGAATACGGCATGCTTCCAAGCGCCACGCATTCACGAAATCCTCGCGAAGCAGCGCGCGGCAGGCAGGGCGGCCGCACGATGGAAATTCAACGCCTGATCGGGCGCAGCCTGCGTGCGGTCGTCGACCGCCGGGCACTTGGCGAGCGGACCGTGACCATCGACTGCGACGTTCTGCAGGCTGACGGTGGCACACGCACCGCATCCGTGACCGGCGGATACGTCGCTTTCGCGCTGGCGATGCAACGCCTGACCTCGAGCGGCGACATGACAACCAATCCGATTCACGGCCAGATTGCTGCCGTATCCGTCGGCATCTTCGACGGCATAGCCGTCCTCGATCTCGACTATGCGGAAGATGCGGATGCCGAAACGGACATGAATGTCGTCATGAACGAAGCCGGCGGATTCATCGAGATTCAGGGTACGGCAGAGGGCCATGCTTTTCAGCGAGGTGAACTCGATACCCTGCTGAATCTCGCCACTTCCGGCATCGACGAGCTACTTGCTGCGCAGCGATCGGTACTCGACAGGTGACCCGCGGTCACGGCCGTTGGGTTCTCGCCAGCGGCAACCGAGGTAAGCTCCGCGAGATCCAGGCTGTGCTTGCCGTCACCGGTATCGAGCTCGTTGCTCAGGGCGAACTCGACGTCGAGACGCCAGACGAAACCGGCCAGACCTTCATCGAAAACGCGCTTATCAAGGCACGCCACGCAAGTTTCGCGACGGGGCTTCCGGCCATCGCCGACGACTCCGGTCTTGCCGTCGATGCCCTGTTCGGCGCTCCCGGGATTCACTCGGCACGATATGCGGGCGTCGATGCCGATGCCGGTGCGAACGTTCGGAAGCTGCTCAAGGCGCTCGAGCGAACGTCCGACGAGGATCGCGGTGCCGCATTCCATTGCTGCATCGTCGTGCTGCAACGGCCCGACGACCCGATCCCCCTCGTCAGTCAGGCATCCTGGCACGGCGAGATCACGAGGCAGCCTCGCGGTGAAGACGGCTTCGGCTACGATCCGGTTTTCTTCGATCCGGCACAGGGGCTGACCGCTGCCGAGCTCGGCCCCGCAACCAAGAATCGCGTCAGCCACCGAGGGCAGGCACTTGCAGCCCTCAAAGCGGCGCTCGCTGCGCGGGCGCCGGAAGCGCCGGATCAGCCCGAATAGAGCGGGATTTATGCACAACTCGCAACGAGGTCCGGCGAAACCGGTGTTTTAGCCGTGACAGCTTCCCGTTTCTTGTAAAATATTCCTGCAACTATCTGATATTGTTACTATTCCTTGTCATGCTCATTTTTTGGTCAATTCAGCGGAAATCCCGGTATACCAGCGCCGACGGGACCATCTTCGCGCCTTATCCACAGAGTTATCCACAGCTATTGTGGATAACGGCTGTTTTTCGTGGCCGATCCGGGCCTTAGCCCCGGGAACGTCATTAATTTCTCAGTGCGGGGCCCGGTATTACTTGAGTTTCGGCGATGCTGGCAGTATGCTCTCGCGCCCTCGGATCGCGGCATCTCGACGCTATGAAACCAGAAATTCACCCTCAATACGGCGACATCAAGGTCTCCTGCAGCTGCGGCAACGAGTTCACGACACGATCGACTCTTTCCGACGACCTGCAGGTCGAGGTTTGTTCGAACTGTCACCCGTTTTACACGGGCAAACAAAAAATCGTCGATTCGGGCGGACGCGTAGACAAGTTCCGCAAGCGCTACGGCAAGAACGCCAGCGCCTGAGATCGATCAGGCCGATTAAAGCTTCATCACGTTCGGCCCAATCGCGGGCTTCTGACTGCTATAATCGCCGCTTTGTGCCCTCCCGGATTTCCGATCTCCGGGGTTAAGCGGCAGACCGGCCTGTAGGCCGTCCCCCCATCTCGGGCGGCAAGAATAATCAAGGAGGCGCCACCGGCATCGTATGAGCGATAAGCACTACACCCTGACCGACCCCGAATCCGGATCGGTACTCGAACTGAAGCGTTACGACCCGACGATCGGGCCGAGCGTTCTCGACGTCACCAAGCTCTACGGCTCACAGGGCGTATTTACCTACGATCCCGGTTTCGCAGCGACAGCATGCTGTACGAGCGATGTCACCTATATCGATGGCGAGAAAGGTGTCCTGCTTTATCGCGGCTACCCGATCGAACAGCTCGCCGAGAAATCGACTTATATCGAAGTTTGCTATTTGCTTCTTCATGGCGAACTGCCTAACAAGACCGAGCTGGCTAACTTCGAGGAATCGATACGCACACACACAATGATCAATGAATCGTTGCTGCGATTCTTCAACGGCTTTCATTACGATGCCCATCCGATGGCGATGATGTCGGGCGTCGTCGGATCGATGTCTGCGTTCTACCATGACTCGACCGACATCCATAACCCGGAACATCGCGACATCGTCGCGCACAGACTCATCGCGAAAATTCCCACGATCGCGGCAGCTGCCTACAAGCACACATTGGGCCAGCCGTTTGTCTACCCGGCGAACGATCTCGATTACTGCGGCAATCTGCTCAGCATGTTCTTTGCCGTGCCGGCAGAGGAATATGAAGTCGATCGCGTTGCAGCCGAGGCCATCGACCTGCTGTTCATTCTGCATGCAGATCACGAGCAAAACTGCAGCACTTCCACCGTACGCATGGCCGGCAGTTCCGGTACGAGCCCCTATTCGGCGATCGCAGCCGGCATTTCGGCGTTATGGGGCCCGGCACACGGCGGCGCGAATGAAGCCGTTATCAACATGCTCGAGAAGGTCGGCTCTGTCGATCACATCAACGAATACGTCGCACGGGCCAAGGACAAGGACGACCCGTTCCGGCTGATGGGCTTCGGCCACCGGGTCTACAAGAGCTACGATCCGCGCGCGGCGATCATCAGGAAGATGTGCCACAAGGTCCTGGAAGGCCTCGGGCAGCAGGATAACCCGCTGTTCGAACTCGCGCTCAGGCTCGAGGAGATCGCGCTCAAGGACGAGTACTTCATCGAGAAGAATCTTTATCCGAACGTCGATTTCTACTCCGGAATCATCTACCAGGCGTTAGGCATTCCGAAGTCCATGTTCACAGTAATGTTCGCAATCGCTCGTTGCGTCGGTTGGGTAACGCATTGGTGTGAGATGGTCGCGGACCCGACGTCGCGAATCGGCCGGCCACGACAGTTATATACGGGCCCGACGGAACGCGATTACGTTTCGCTGAAAGACCGCGGCTGAATCTGATCGCGCTGTTCGAGCAACGTCGTCACGCGGCGTCTGCTCGCTCGTTTCATCGGCTTTCTGTCAACCGGACTCAGTGGTGCCTGTCGAACGCCTTTCTCCGGAAATACGATGACGTATACGCGCTCGCCATCACGCGTGAAACGAAAACCGGGAAGAATTGCGAACTCCTGATTATTGAGACGATAGCGTCGCTGACAATCGCGCGCTTCCAATCCCCGTTGCTCGAGCTCGAGCATTACCGACTCGGGCGAATCGGTGAAGACGTGCAACTCGAGCGGTGAGTTCTCCGTCACGCTGCCGGACAGCACCGGCCCGACCAGACGCGGCTGGTACTCCTCGAGAAACTCCATGATCGAAACCGCCAACTCCCGCATGGCTGTCAGTCGTTGATCGTGAAGCTCCGGACCATAGATCCGCTGGCGCTCGATGACACTGGATTCGATCTCGGTGTTGCTGGGTAAAGCCGCTGAGTCACGCACACCGAACCGCAGCGCGGCCTTACGTTTGGCCTGACCGTAATCGTGCATGCCGTGATCTACGATGAGGCGCGCCGCTTCCTGCGCGAGTTGCTCGCGCAGAACTTCGGAGCCCGGGCTGCGTCTACCGCCCATGTTCAGGTGACACCGGGTTAGAAGAGTGGTTCCTGAGTTTGCTCGCTACTGCCACTGTCGACGCCAAACAGGTTGTCGGAGGTCCATTCCTGCCGCTCCGGCTCCCGCTCGGGAATCTCATCGAAACGGAACATCTCGAAGATACTGCCCGCCGTGTCCGCTGCGACGAGCCCGGTTTCGGGATTAATTCGCACATCGACGATTCCCGGCGGGCGCTCCATCGTATGGTGCGGTACGCCGCTAAGCGCTTCGCCCATAAACTCAATCCACATTGGCAGCGCGGTCGCGGCGCCTTGCTCGGTATTTCCGAGCGATCGTTCCTGATCGAAACCGACCCAGGCCGCGGTCACGAGATCACCGTTGAAACCCGCGAACCAGGCATCCCGTCGATCATTGGTCGTTCCTGTCTTTCCGGCCAGATCCTCCCGCCTGAGCTCGCGATACGCGCGCACACCGGTACCGCGGCGCACGACATCCTGCATCATGTCGTTAATGAGATAGGCGTTTTGCGAAGAGATGACTCGACGAGCATGCGGCGCCTGCGGGTAGAAATCTATCCGGCTCCGCGCGAACAGCTTTAACTCGTCAGTGGCTTCTTCGTCGCCCTCTTCACAGAGATCACAGACGAACTCGGGTGATGCCTGATACAGCACGTCACCCTCCGCGTCTTCGATGCGCTCTATCAGATATGGTTCGACCTTGTAGCCACCGTTCGCGAACACGGTATAGCCACCAACCAGATCGAGCGGCGCAACACCGCCCGCCCCGAGTGCGAGCGCGGAGTTTCGCGGCAGTGCTGTGTCGTCGAAGCCGAAAGCTTGCAGATGCTCGACGGTGTTGTCGATTCCCGTCTGGCGCAGCACCCGTATCGAGACGAGATTCAGCGAGCCGACGAGCGCCTCGCGCAGCCTGGTCGGGCCACTGAAGACTCCATCGTAATTGACGGGGCGCCAATCGGTCTCGAGATCGGCGCTGGACTCCACGATCGGCGAATCGTTGACGATCGTGGCAGCGGTGAATCCATTCTCCAGCGCAGCCGAATAGACGAATGGTTTGAACGACGAGCCCGGCTGACGCTGCGACTGGGTCGCCCGATTGTAGTTGCTGAGTGAGAAATCGAAACCGCCGACGAGTGCGGAAACGGCACCGTCCTGCGGATCCACGGATACGATCGCGCCCTGAACCTGTGGGACCTGCGCGAGCCGCAGCAGACCGTCTTCGAGAACGCGGAAGCGTACAACATCCCCCGGCGCCAGCACGTCGCCAACCTGTTTCGGTCGCGGCGCAACGTAATCGTCGCTGATGAACGCCGCGGCCCATTCGACGGACTCGAGTTCGATCGGGACGATGCCCCAGTTCGAGAAATACACTTCCGCACGGTCACGAAGCGGTGGCGGCTCCGTCGCGGTGCCAGCTTCCGGCGCCGGATTCGCGTCGCGACCCTCGACCGCGCGGGCCGGCTCCGGCTCCAGCGTTCTGACGCTGACGACGAGACCGTTCTCGTAGCCGCGAATGTTGGCATAGTCGCCAAGCGCCGCATCCCAGCGATCGGTCAGCGTCTCATCCGCAGCTGGCGTCAGCTCCGCCAGGTCGAGTTCCGCGACGGGTCCGCGATAACCATGTCGTTCGTCATAGCTGAGAAGACCATTGCGAAGCGCCTGCTGCGCCGTCTGCTGGAGTCGACTGTCGATCGTCGTCGTGACTTTGAGACCCGCCTCGTAGGCGGCGGGGCCCAGCCGACGAATCAAGTCCGCGCGGACCATCTCCGCGACATAGGGTGCATCCAGCTCGAGTTGCGGACCGTAGCGCCTGCTTTCGATGGGCGTCGCGAGGGCCGTCTCGTAGTCCGCCGCAGTAATAAAGTTCAGCTCGCGCATTCGTCTGAGCACATAGGACCGGCGCTGGGTCGCCGCGTCCGGATTGTTGAAGGGATTGAGGACCGACGGACCCTGCGGGATACCGCCAATGATCGCCGCGTCCGAAACCGACAACTCGTAAAGCTCTTTATCGAAATAGATCTGCGCGGCAGCTACCACGCCATAGGCGTGCTGGCCGAAGAATGTCGTATTCAGATACAGCTCGAGGATCTCCTGCTTGGAGAACTCGTTCTCGATCCTCGTCGCAAGTATCAGCTCCTTGAACTTGCGGACGAAAGTCCGATCTCTGTTAAGAAAGAACGTGCGCGCAACCTGCATCGTGATCGTGCTGCCACCCTGGCTGCGCTCGCCTCCCGAGAGCAGAAAATTGACTCCGGCGCGAAGATATCCCTGCCAGTCGAATCCCGGATGCTCGAAGAAACGATCGTCCTCAGCCGACAGGATGGCCTGTACGAGCACCGGTGGGACGTCCTCGAAACGCGCCGGTGTCCGCTGTTTCTCGCCGAAAAGCGCGATCAGACGGCCGTCGCGGCTGTACACCGCGAGCGGTATCTCGGGGCGGATGTCGCGAATTTCTTCCGCCTGCGGCAGGGTCGGTGCGACATAGTAATAACCACCGGCGAAACCGCTGCCCAGGAGAAAGACCCCGGTCAGGCCGAATACCGCTAAAAGACTGAGAAATCGAAGAGTTCTGTTCATCGCCGAAGGTGCATTCTACTTCCTTGCGCAGACCCCTGCCTTTGTGCATAGTCGCATCTTAGGCAAACCCATCGAAAGGTAGGGACGCAAAGCCACCGGTCTACGGGCCGGGCCTCAACCATTGAGGCCCGTCTAGGATAGCGGGGCTGCCAGGGCAGGAGAAGCCTGCCTTGCCAGTACCGCCCGCCTTCGCCCGCAAACCAGTCGAGCCTGCCCCCGTCCGGGAACGATACGCGGACCGATTTCCGCAATACCGCTCGCCGATGGCGCTGCCGCATGCGGCAAGCCGACGCATCGTGTAGATCGTGATTTCGGTCACAACGCTGTATCTCTTGCCTGATATATAGTTAAATTGACAAATTTGACAGAATATTAGGATTCTATCCCAACCTACGGAGTTGGAAAGGAAAATCGGTGCTTGGCAAGCGGGCAAACAAGGTTCT
>JAHEKF010000136.1 GCA_024638465.1 Rhodospirillaceae bacterium
GCCATGTACCAGGCATTGGTCCACTTGTCGCCATCGAACTCCGCAAAGCCGACCTCCCAGTCATGCAGGTCATTTCCGGAAGGCGGGATTCCATACAGCGGTCCCGAGTTCACGGCCGTCAAGCGAAATAGAAACATCGCCTGGTCGCCTTCGGCCATCACCGTACCGATCATGTCCTCACGCTCGCTCATCGACCGGCCGTGAGAGCCTTCCACTCCGAGCTCGGCGCCCCGCTCGACGATATTGTCGATGCCTCCTCGCACCAGATTACCGTAGGGCCTGCCCGTCGTACGCCCGTGTTGCCCCATCGCCCATGACATGTAGTCGGCGGGCTTGTTCTGCGCCTTGTACGATAACAGCAACCGCTTGTGCCTGTACTCCGGCGTGTCGACAGGATGCGCCATCAACTCCTGGAGCGCCTCATCGAAGCTGCGGACATCGTCGTATACCGGCGCGAGATTGATCTTGCCGTCCTGACGCTCCGGAAGACGAGCGCCCAACTGGCGCAGCAAACGAGCCTCTTCCGCCATGTACCAGCTCTCTACGATTTTTCCGTCTTCCAGCCTGAAAGTAGCGACCAATGCGATATCGATGGCTTTTCCTGTCGCGGGAATGCCATAGAGGTTACCGCTGTGAGTGCCGGTTACCTGTAACCTGGCCGCCACCTTATCGCCTTCGCCGATAAACTGAATAATCGTATTCGTACGATCGGTGATCGCCACGGAATCGCGATCAGCCATGTCCTGTAATACGGGATCGTCGGCGTTGTATACCAAATTCTCGAATTCTGCCCGAAGCACCTGGTGGTCCGGCGACAAGACCTCTCTGGCCACGGTTCTGTAGTCGGGCGTTCCCTTCACCTCCAGAATTCGCGCTACTACTGCTTTGTTCGCCGCAATCTCCGCAGCAGTCTCTGCGCCGGCGAAAAGCGGGTAGCTGAGCAAAAAGCCGAGAATTGCGCCCAGGCTCAATATCCGAGCCAATGATTCACCTAACTTAGTCATAACCTGTGTTCCTCGAGTTTTTTTTCGAAGCTCTATCGAGCCTGGTCCTTAGTTCCCTACCTGGCCGTCGAATTGCGGATGGTCGATGCAATCATAAGGCTGCACGAATGTCCCGGGCTGGAACTCCCACCACTTTGCATTCACGGTTGGCAGATCGTTCGACTCCGGATTGATCAGGACCTGACTGTAGTTCAGGTGATTGTGATCATCGCTCAACGCAAACGTTTCATGCATTTGAATCGGAGAATTGCTGCCCTCGAAAGTGGTCGTCACCACAAGCGTATCACCGACAAAACGTCCGGTTGAATAACCGAGGTTATTCTTGACCGTACCCGGATCGTCGTGATCGATATTCATATGCACTGTACGTATGGTGTCGTACTCTTCTACGTGAACCGTGACGGTGCCGTCGTTGTTATCGACTATCTGCATGGGATAAGGCGACCCCATCTCCTGCCACACGTCCTTGCTGACACAGTTCCCCGTACCCCGCTGTTCCGCGTAGTCGATGTTGAAATCCCGACCGGGTCCGCGAAGGGCGCGATGGCTGCCCTCGGCACCGAAAATGGTGGACCAGGCAGAAAAAACCGAGGTGGGGCGTTCGGAAAAATCCTCCTGCGGATTCAGGCCGTGCGCATAATTCACATCACCTAAGCGATCTGCTTGCTCAGGCCATCGAGGTTCTGCCGTTCGCAAAAAGACAATTTCACGCCCCTCATCCATCAGCAGCAGATGGTTCATAAAAAGATCATCATCTTTGGTTCGTGACGGGTAACCAGCCACTCGCACCCTCGTGCCGACGGCAACTGCTTCTTCAGTGATTCCCATTCGAGTCAAAGCTGCCACCGAGTTGCTTTCAGTGGAGAAAACTTTTTCGTTCGGAGTGCCCTGATCGACAGTAAAGTACATCACGACATGCGGATTTCTCCAGAGGATTTCGCTGATTACGCCTTCGATTTCGATGTCTCCATCTACGTCGTAGAAGGCCGCCCAGTTGTGATGCGCGAGCGCAGTGTTTGCCATCAGCATCGTCAGGCTTGTCGCGATTAGTATTCCTACTCTGTTCATGGTCATTCCTCGTTCCTTCCTATTCTGCGGGCCTTATTGTGGCGCGCGGGATCGCTACCGTACTTCATCCCCCAGCTGGATTTGCGAGCAGGCCTCTCGTTGAATTTTACAGGGGCCGTCGAGCAAGCCGTATGCGATCTCGGCCCTGCCGATTTCGTAATTGACATACTGTTTTCCGGACCGAAGCCCTTGGATCCGCGCCGTGTATGGCTTCAATGCGCTTCGATCGTGTAGGTATGCAGGATCTCCCGATTCGGCCCGAGCGTATTGCCGGGCAGTGCGGACCGGACGTAGTCGACCTTTACCTCGTCCCCGGCCACGGCGACACGCACGTGCCCGGACCCCGCGACGGCCGTACCGCTCAGATAGCCATAGGGCTCAGCGCTGTTGATACTGCCTCTGGGATGCCCGGGCTGCGGCACGAGCTGATAGACGATGCCGTCGCGCTCCTGCTGAATGTACATGTGATCGTGGCCGTGAAAGACGATCGAGACGCCATGCCGGACCAGCAGGTCGTGGATGGGCATCTCCCAGCCAGGACGCTCCTGCGCGAAGCGGTCGTTACCGTCGAAATCCTTGCCGCCCCATTCGAAATACTGCGAAGCCTCAGCGCCGCCGCGATTGGACTCGATGCCACCGACGAGGTGGTGGATGAACACGAACTTGAACGTCGCGTCGGAACCGGCAAGCGTCTGCCGCAGCCACTCGTACTGGTCCGAACCCAGGCTCACCCACCAGTTGCCTTCGGAGCGCGGCATCTCGTAGCGAAACGGATCGAGAACCACGAACTGGCTGTTCCCCCACTCCCAGGCGTAGTAATCCTCGACGAGACCGATACCCGGCTCTTCGTTCTCGTTGCCGGAGTAGAAGCCATCGGGAAACGGATTGGGAAAATATGCTTTGCGAACGTTCGCGGACCACAACACCATGTCGGGATTTTGGTTGCGCCGCTCGCCATCGTGATTGCCGAGAGCGAAGAACAAGGGCGCGGAGTGAGACAACAGGCCGAAGTAATAGCGCTGCGCGAGATACGCAGCTTCGGAGTTCCGGAAGTCGATGTACTTGTCCGTCATGAACGTGTCGCCCATCGCGACATGAAAATCCGGGCTGTCCGCCAACGCGTTCGTCAGCGTATTCGCATAAACCGCACCGTCGGTGTTCTCGTCCATGTGCGAGTCGGACTGAACCGTGAACACGAATGCGTCTCCGGCCTGCCGCTGTGTGTGAAAGCTGTACTCCCCGGTGCTCTCATACGATTCGT
>JAHEKF010000137.1 GCA_024638465.1 Rhodospirillaceae bacterium
AATTGATGATCATCGCGAACCTCCATCCCGGTCCCGATGAGTCCGTCTACCGCGGTCACGCTCCATTCAGGCGTCTCGAATTCGACGTCGAAACCGGTTTGTGCGTCATTGAGAACGAGAGAAATCTCGCGTCGATCCCAGACGAAGGACTGCAATTCCATGTCCACTGTCTGGTTATCGAATGGAAACCTCGACAGATCCAGTTCCGCATTCAGAGTGGTGCCGAATCGCTCCTCGTAATCCACGCTGCCATCTGCGTAGATCGTCAATTCGATGCTCTCGGTCTGCCGCTGTTCTACCTGGTTCTGAACCTCGACGTCGGGAGACCAGACCTCGCTCAGTTTCTCTTCCGCTTCTTCTTCCTGGAAAACGCGCGGCGGTCCGCTTTCGGCCTCTGACGCGAGGCGTGGATCATGCCACGAAAGATTGAGGAAGACTTCGAGGTCGACCGTAGGGAACGGGTCCGACGGCTCGGAAACCTGGCTAAGGCCAATGAGGTAGGCACCCACCGCCACCTCGGTCGGCAATTGCGGTGGGCTGACGGACGTCGGGGTATCGTCCGTTGTCTCCTGTGCGATTGCCGGAACAGCATGCATCGCAAGCAAGGACAGCATGACGGCCGCAGCGCAATGAATGGGCCGGCGACGACCACGAAATCGTGACCTTCTGGCAATCGCATTCAAAAGGGTCATCGGATTATTGAGATGTTCTTTCATTCCCGGAGGACATAGTGCAAGAATCGTGCGGAAATGGGAACGGCATCCTGGGCCTCCAATCGATCGATCGCGATTGGACACCCCGGCGCCGCTGCGGGTCACAATGGCTGCACAAAAGAACTGCGCTCCTTTCTTCGTGACCGCCCCTGCCGAAATACAGGAGTGCGCTTCCGGGGGTTGGTGCTGCTCTTATTCGTGGCGACGGCAGTCGTGCGTTTGGGCACGGGACCCGTTGATGGCCACTACGCGCGCTTCGGAGAGGCGCTGTGCAAAGAGGTCGCGAAGCAGGGGATCGAGCTTGAATTGGTCACCATGACCGGCTCGATGGAGAACATCCGCCTGCTGGTGGATGGTGAAATCAACGTCGGCCTGCTACATCCTGCATGTAGGCAAGGACGCGCAGTACATCGTCGGAGAGCGGTTAAGATGGTATCGACTGCCAGGCGATTCCGCCGGGGTCCAGCGGTTGCGGCTTGACGATAAAGCGCTGGAACTCTGGCGGCTCACCGGGTAGAGATACTGCGATTGTGGTTTGCATAGGTTTGAATCGCTCAGCCAGCGCGCCGGAGAGGCCCCAGTCGCGCAAGTGCTGTATCGGCATCGACTGGGTAGATACGAAAAGCGCCGCCGCATGCTTTGCCGTAGGACTCGGCCGCAACGGCGCTCATGCCGCCTGCGACGTTCACCAACACATTCATGGTAAGGAGCTGAGTTGCCAGATCACCCGCGGCGAACGCACTGAAGCTCTCCGAGCGTGGGTCAATTTGGAAGTAATAGGTCTCACCTGCGGCGGCGGTGAAGTTCAATTCGCATTGGCCACGCATGTCCCACATATCTGCCCGAAGCCGGTGATTGCCCGCGTCGATATCGTGAACGAAGAACGAACCGTAACCGGTTCCGCCAATCTTCTCCTCATCCAGCGAAACTGTCGCCTGTCTGGCTATGTACAGGCCGCTGTCGCGGGTCCGGAAGAACACGACGCGCGCTTTGCCGTCCGGAATCAACTCGCTACCGAATGCAGTCTCGTCGAATGACGGCCCGCTCGCGGCACAGGCACAGAGCAGCATTACGGCCGAACAAATAACGACGTTAGAGATCGAAAGCACCTGGAGTCCTCAGTTTCCGGACCAGGTAAGATCGGCGAGCCGGGGTAATGCGTCGTCCTCTGCGATCAGATCGAGCTTGTACGGACCACGGCAACGTTTGCCCTTGCTTTCCACCGTCGTTGCGGCGGCGGTGCCCGTGGCCGAACCCGCCGCTATTCCGGCCGTGCTCGTCGCGATGGTGGCGCCTGCACTTCCGTAAACGGTCGGCACGGCGGCTGCTCCCGCAACGCCGCCGACGACCCCCCCGACTGCCCCGGCGATCATGTAGGAGAGTCGCGGCCCGACATCGATGTAGATTCGTGATCCTGGTGCGGCCGTGACTTCGATCTCGCAGGCGCCGAGCATACGGTAGCGTCCAAACGCCGTCAGGGCCGTGGTACCGGATGCGACGTCGGCGTAGAAGAAACCGCCGTAGCGCAATGCAGCGACGCTTCGCTGATTGACCTCGATCGATGCGGCGCCGCCGTTGGATCCGTCGTCGCGGTCTCTCGGTCGCAGGAATACGATCCGGACAGTGTCGTTGGGCATCGGCACAGCGTTCGCCATGACATCCTCATAGCTGGGCCCCGGCGCGGCGCAACCGCCGAGCAGGAGAAGTCCGCAGAGATACATCGATGACCGTGGAAAGACTGTCGTGTTCATCTTCAGCGCCCGGGGAAGATCGGGCTAGCCGCCGCTCAAGATCAGCGCCGGCGCCAAAGCGACCAGGACGATAGCGATGACCGAGTACCCCACGCCGCCAACCAACAGCGCTGTCTTGCCCACGCTGACTTCGCGCGTTTCGACAGCGACAACGTCGACAATGGGGACTCGCTCCTCGCGACCGATCACAAGGCCCTGCTCGATATCGATCTCGGTGACACGAAACTCGTAGGCCGTCTCGTCAGTGGTCACGAGCCTGACGCGATCCCCGGGCTGGAGCAACTCTCCGGACAGCAGCTGACGCTGGACCTCTTCGGGGGTTGCCTCTTTGGGCTTAAGAGTGGTGCAGGCCGAGCTGGCCAGGGCGCCCATCAGAATGGCCGAAATGGCCAGGATGTTCATTTTTCGTCTCTTGCGCTACGCGTACCGCCAGTCGTCGAGATGGCCTTGTGCGGCTCGGAACGCGAGGCGATCATGCGCCCTATTTCCAACGAACGCAAGCGCATAATCGGCTTCGTGTTCCGTATTCGGCCGGCGATATTCTGGCGTGTCTGCGGCCCAGAGAAACGCCCGCCGGCATCTCTGCCGGCGGGCTTCAAACAAGTGCTTGGACTGAAATCGTGACTGCCTAGTGACTCGTCCCTCGGGCCGTACCGGCCAGATCGCGATAGCGCCGCCGGCCCTCTTTCTCCGGCAACACCTGGAATTCGCTGGCTTGTTTGACGGAGCAGGAGATGAAGCGGTCACCTTGTGTGTTGAACTGCGGATCCGGATCACGGCCAACAGTAATCGTCACGCAGACAAAGGAACCTTCCAGGGC
>JAHEKF010000138.1 GCA_024638465.1 Rhodospirillaceae bacterium
ATGGTTGAGGACCATTCGTAACCGTCGAAGGAACGATGTACCCGATCCAAACGAGCAGCTACTCCGAGAACTCGACAGGGGTAATCTTGCAGAGGCGTTCGGTCGTCATTCCCGCCGGCTCGCTACTCGAGTTCCAGCTCGCCCAGCCGCTCACCGTGAAGAAGTGACCGCAACAAGTCCAAGACGCACATGAAGCAAAGCAGGACGTTGTGCATCGCGAATGTGCTCGGCCTCGCCCTGGCGCTCGGTTGTCAGAGCAAAGAAGCTCCAAAAGAGGCGTCCACCGAAAAAGCAGCGACTGCTGAGACCCTTGCCGAGGTTGAGAAACCCGAGCCGGCCCTGGCCCCGGAAGGGACGCCGGACAAGGACCAGGTGGTCGAACAGCCGAAACCCTATTCGCCCTACGTGGATCAGAATTTCCCGCAGAAGGTCCTCTTCGGCGATACCCACTTCCATTCTTCGCTTTCCGTCGACAGCGGCATGATCGGGAACACGCTCGATCTGGAAACCGCCATCCGTTTCGCAAGGGGTGAAGAGGTCCGTACCAACGGTGGCCAGCGGGCAAAATTGATCCGCCCGCTGGATTTCCTGGTGCTATCGGACCACGCGGAGTACCTCGGCATCGCCGATCTCCTCAACAAGGGAGATCCCGCTCTGCTTGCGAGCCCCGTGGGCAAGGGGTGGTACGAAGCCATGCAAAAAGGCGGCGATGCCGCCTGGACGGCAGCGCTAGGGATGATGGCCGACTTCGCGAGTGGGAAACCCAAATACAAGGACGCCAAGGTCGAGCGCTCGGTCTGGGATCGGGTCGTCGACACGGCCTCCAAATACAACGCGCCCGGCATGTTCACCGTACTCAACGGTTACGAATGGTCCTCAACCATCGACGGCGACAACCTGCACCGGGTCGTGATCTTCCAGGACGGACCCGACCGGGTGAAGCAGATCCTGCCCTTCTCCGCGTTCGACAGCCAGGATCCGGAGAAGCTTTGGGCGTTCATGGCCGACTACGAGAAAAAGACCGGCGGCAGCGTTTTTTCGATCCCGCACAACGGCAATGTCAGCAACGGCGTCATGTATGCGGAGACCGTCAACGGCAAGCCGATGACCAGGGACTATGCCGAGCGCCGCGCACGCTGGGAGCCTCTGATGGAGGCCACCCAGGAGAAGGGCGACGGCGAGTCGCACCCCGCGCTTTCCCCGGACGACGAGTTCGCGGATTTTGAGAACTGGGACACGGTCAATGCGAATGGGGACCCCAAGACACCCGATATGCTTCAATACGAGTATGCCCGGTCTGCGCTTAAACTCGGGATTCGTCTGGAAGGCGAGCTTGGAGCCAATCCCTTCAAGTTCGGGATGATTGGAAGCACCGATACTCACAGCTCGCTCAGCACCACCCGCGAAGACAACTATTTCGGCAAGCTTCCGAATGAGGAGCCCTCGGCCAAGCGGTACGCGCAGGTGTTTCTGCGCGACAGGCAGAAGAAGCCCGTCCTTTACGCCTGGCAGTTGGGCGCCTCCGGAAGAGTCGGTGTCTGGGCGCGCGAGAACACACGCGAGGCGATCTTCGACGCGATGCGGCGCAAGGAGGTCTTCGCGACCAGCGGTAGTCGGATGAGCGTGCGCGTGTTTGGTGGCTGGGATTTTCAGGCCGATGACCTCGAGCGGCCCGATTTCGCCCGCACCGGCTATTCCCGCGGCGTGCCGATGGGTGGTGACCTCACGAACGGCCCTGCAGACAAGGCGCCATCGTTCATGATCCGTGCGGGGCGCGATCCCGACGGCGCCAACCTCGATCGCATCCAGATCATCAAGGGCTGGCTCGACGAGGACGGCAAGACACAAGAGCGCATCTACGACGTCGCCTGTTCCGATGGCCGCAGGATCAAGAAGATTGGCAAACGGCGCTGTGACAGGGAAGTTGGCAGTACGGTGGACGTGGCGGACGCGAGCTACAGCAACGCGATCGGTGATCCGCTACTGACGGCACATTGGGTCGATCCTGATTTCGATCCCAAACAACGCGCCTTCTACTATGTGCGCGTGATCGAAATTCCGAAGCCGCGCTGGACCGCCTACGATGCCAAGTTCTTCAACGTGAAAATGCCCAAAGAGGTTCCGATGACGGTTCAGGACCGCGCCTACACCTCGCCGATCTGGTACACGCCCTGAGTTGGTTGCCGTCAGTCGTTCTACTACCCTCACTTCACGTTGCCATCATCTCGAGGGCGACTTCAAAAATTGTTTTCAAACCTTCGAGCTTTTCTGCGCTGTGGTATCCCTGATCCCAATCTTCCTCTGACAATATATCGCTGATGACAAACACGGAGCTCACACTTACTCCACGATAGGCACCAACAGCGAACAAGGCGGCTATTTCCATTTCTACCGTGGCAACGCCGTCGGAAGAATATTGACGCAGTTCTTCAACGGTTTCCCGATAAGGTGCATCAGTGGTCCAACTGGTACCTTTGCTATACCGAATGCCTTTTTTGTCGAAAACCCTGCACAGCTTCTCTGTTAATTCAGGGCATGAAAGCGCGTATTTTCTGACAGGCAAATAATGCTGCGAAGTACCTTCATCGCGAATTGCGCGATCACAGATTACGATATCCCCCACACTCATCTTCGGTTGTAACCCACCTGCGGTGCCGAGATTCACGAATCGTTTGATACCGAATGCTGCCAGTTCTTCAAGGGTCATGACGGCGGTTGGAGCGCCAAAACCTGGTACTTTGAGGACCAGAGTCCAGGAAGCATTGCACGGCACCAGGTATGCCCCCTCTAACCAGCCATCGCATTCAACGTACCCGGGACTTGCGCAAAGCCACTGCCAAAATGCGGTGTCGTAACAGAGTATCGCTCCGCTAGGAACAGAGCATGAAGGATGCAGCCCGGCTTCCTTGCGTTCCTGAATCACTCTGGCGGGCTCGACAACAGCCTCGTCGCCATGTTTCCGCGCTTTGTTTGGCATGATCGTCTACCGTCTTTCGGTTTTGTCAGCGCTGCGGGTGCGTTGAACCTCGGTACACGAGGTTCGGGTCGATGTCGTACGTCCATGGCAGCCCGGCGTTCTTCCAACCGTTGAGCGAACGCCGTCCGAAGTCCTTCGTGCCAGGTGTCTTCTGCAGATCTCCTTCGAACCCGTTGATCACGTTGTAGACGTCGGTGA
>JAHEKF010000024.1 GCA_024638465.1 Rhodospirillaceae bacterium
AGACAACGCGGATCATTTCAATAGTTATCGCGAGCTGCTGTTCCCGGATAACGCACAATTCGTCGATAACGGAACATTGCGCGACATCGATCTCGGGCCCGATATTAATGGCAATCCGGTATTCGTTCCGGTAGCGCCTGCCATGACCGTCGCAGGCGCGAATGCGTCGAACATATTCTTCTCGACGCTCGATCCCGGTGGAACGCATTCGGACTATATGACACCCGCCGAACTGCGCTTGATCTCCGAGTGGCTCGATCTCGGCGCCCAGTACTTCAACAACCCGTTCGATCCGGCGGTACCGCTCAACTAGATCATGAGAAAGCCGCTCCACATCGTCGCTTGCTTGCTGCTCGTGTGGGCTGGTGCTGCAACGCAGGCCGAGACTCTGGCCGTCAGCGTCGAAGATCCTTACGTAGAGTTGCGCACCGGTCCCGGGAGGGGATATCCGATTTTCTTCGTCGCCGAGCGCGGCGAGCAGATTGAAGTTCTGAAGCGACGTACGGACTGGTTCAAGATTCGCATCGAACGCGGCGAGGAAGGTTGGGTCAACCAGGTTCAGCTGGCGCGGACGTTCGATCTCAATGGCGAACCGACGGACGTGCCGAGCTTCACGCTCGAAGATTACGCCGATCGTCGTTGGGAGGTCGGGGTTCTCTACGGCGACTTCGGCGGCGCTAACGTCGTATCGACGTTCGGGGCGTACACGATGACCCCGAATCTGTCGCTCGAGTTCTGGCTTTCGGAAGTACTCGGACGCTTCTCGAACAGCCAATTGATCAACGCCAACATCGTACACACACTTTTTCCGGAACGACGGTTCTCGCCACTGTTCACGCTTGGCACCGGCGTCATCAATACCGAGCCGAAAGGCACGATCGTTGCGACGGAAGACAGACAGGACAACATCGCCCATGTGGGAATCGGGATTCGAGCCTATGTGACTCGCAGACTGTTGTTCCGAGCGGAATACAAGAGTTACGTCGTATTCACCAGCCGTGATGACAATGAGGAAGTAAGCGAATGGAAAGCAGGATTCTCGTTCTTCTTTTAGCTGTAGGCGCTGCGCTTACGGTCCTGACAGGTTGCGGCTCGACACCGGTCGCTCAGCAGGGTAATGAACAGCCGGCTGTCGTCGAACCGGAAGTTGAGCGGCGCGAAATCACGGTGGCCGATATCGACACCGAGAACTTCGAGGTGGGCGCCTTCATCGGCCAGATGAGCATCGAAGACTTCGGCGTCAGCACGGTCAGCGGCGCCAGAATCGCCTATCACATGACCGAGGACTTTTTTACAGAAGTCAGTGTCGGTACCGCTGAAGCCGAGGAAACCAGCTTCGAACGACTTAGCGGAGCTGCGCAATTGCTCACAGATGCGGACCGCGACCTCACCTACTATAACGTTTCATTCGGCTACAACATGATGCCGGGAGAGAGCTTTTTCGGCGAGAACCGCGCGGTCAATACCTCTTTGTATTTGATCGGCGGAGTCGGGAAGACTGAATTCGCGGGAGATGACCGATTCACGCTGAATATCGGGCTGGGATTGAGAATGATGCCGCGAGACTGGTTCGCTCTGCATGTGGACGTCCGGGATCATATTTTTGACATCGATTTGTTAGGCCAGGAGAAGACCGCGCATAACTTCGAAGCCCATATGGGCTTCACGTTCTTCTTCTAGAAAACTATCAGAGGCAATCAAGGATGAGAAACCTCAGTATCTGTATCCGTATCAAGTCAATCGCCGCGGTGCTCTGTTTTCTCGCGCCCGTATTTCTGGTGAACGCAGAGTCGGGTGTCGCGCCCGATTTCTCGCTGACGTTGAGGGACGGTGGAATGACTTCGCTCTCGGATCATCGTGGCGATGTCGTGATGGTCAACTTCTGGGCGACGTGGTGCGGCCCTTGTCGCGAAGAGATGCCGCATCTGGAGGCGCTACATCAGCGCTACAGCTCACTGGGTTTCACACTGCTCGGTGTTAACGTCGAGGAGAATTCCCAGGACGCTCTGGACTGGCTCGCAGAGACAATGCCGGTCAGCTTCCCGATATTGCTCGATCCCGGGAACCAGGTTTCCGAGCTCTACGATGTCGTCGCCATGCCGAGTACGGTGCTGATTGATCGACAGGGCATGATCCGCCATCTTCACCACGGCTATCAGGCGGGTTACGAGAGCGAGTATCAGACACAGATTCGGTCGCTGCTCCGGGAGTGATCGATATGCAAAGAACAATCTTCTTACTCGGAATCGCCTTGCTGCTCTCGGCCTGCAGCGTCGAGCCGTGGGTAAAGCCCTACGAGCGTGATCGTATCGCCGATCCCATCATGTCGTTTGACCGAAATCCGGTGTCCAGCTCCTACACGCATCACGTTTACGAGGCCAGAGAAGGCGCTCGTGGCGCGACGGGTAGCGCCGGTGGTGGTTGCGGGTGTAACTAGATGCGGCTGACGTCCGCAATCGCTCTTCTTCTGGTGGCTACCGCGAGCTTCTCTGCCGTGTTGCCAGAGGATCGTGCGGACATACTCTATCACTCGTACGACGGCGACAACGTTACGATCCAGGGGCCTTCATTACTGATCCGCAAGAAATTCGCCGAAAATTTCTCTGCATCAGCCAACTATTACGTCGACAGCGTCAGCAGTGCGTCGATCGATGTCGTTACGACCGCAAGCCCGTATACGGAAGAACGCACGCAATATTCCGTCGGCATGGATTTCTTGCACGATCGCTGGATCCTCAATCTCGGGCTGTCCAACAGCGAAGAGAACGACTTTACGGCCAACACGCTGAGCATCGGTATCAGCCAGGACTTCTTCGGCGACCTGACAACGGTGAGTCTGGGCTACTCGCTTGGAGACGACGAAGTCAGGCGCCGCGGCGACGCGAATTTTGGCGATACGATACAACGCCAGAACTATCGACTCGGAATCTCGCAGATTGTGACCCGGAATCTGCTGCTTGGATTTTCCGTAGAGACGGTTACGGACGAGGGATTTCTCAACAACCCTTACAGATCGGTTCGCTACGTCGATCCGGGGAGCGCGATTGGCTTCAGCTATGAGCCAGAAATCTATCCGCGAACCAGGACCAGTCAGGCGGCCGCGTTCAGGTGGCGTTACCACTTGCCGTACCGAGCTGCGTTGCATGGCGAATACAGACGCTACGGTGACACCTGGGATATTTCGGCCGACACGTTCGAAATCGGTTACAGCCATCCGATCGGGAGCAGCTGGATTCTCGAGGGCAAGGTGAGAAGCTACTCACAAAGCCGGGCAGACTTCTTCAGCGATCTGTTCCCCCGCGCTCAGTATCAAAACTTCCTCGCACGGGACAAAGAGCTCAGTTCATTCTCCAGCCAGACGTTGCATCTTGGTGTGAGCTACAACATCGCTCGCAGCGGCTGGTGGATTTTTGAGCGCGGCAGCGTCAACTTCTCCTATGACTACATCGAGTTCGACTACGAAGATTTCCGCGATCTGAGGCAACCGGCTGCGATCGCGGGGGATGAGCCGCTGTTCAACTTCGGCGCGGACGTCCTGCAGTTCTTCATCTCGTTCTGGTTCTAGACCGACCCCAACGCGATTCACTGAGCCCCGGCGGACCAGGCCCGTCTCAAGGGGTCTCGCTGTATGGCCGGATCGAATGTTTACCAGCGGAACAGGCGGGCTGGCGTGCCGGCAGTGTAGAGATCGGTGCCGCGCGGCAGCTCCACGAAGCCATCCGTGCCGGCCAGCGAGACGAAATCTCCCGAGGTGTTCGTGGGGCGGGGCTCGGCTATCCCGTTGCCATCGTCGGTCCAGGTAACGACGACGGGCAGGAAGTACGCCAGGTCGGCAGTAAACTCGACGTCGGCGGACAGCCGCACGATCTCCGCAACGTCCGATTCGAGCCCGAGCATTTGTTTCAGTGCCGGCAGAACGTAGCGCTGCAGGCACACCATCGTCGAAACGGGATTGCCCGGGAGAGCGAAAACTGCTTTGTCGTCGCTGCTCATACCGAACCACATCGGTCTGCCCGGTCGCTGTTCGATGCGATGGAAGACGAGTTCGACACCGAGCTCTTCCAGAACGCTCGGTACGAAGTCGTATTGCCCCATCGAAACGCCGCCGCTCAATATCAGCACGTCGTTCTGTTCGTGCAGCTCGCGAATCGCGCTCAGCATGACGTCACGCTCATCGCGCAGCCGGGATCTCGTCACGGTCGCTACGCGGTGCTGTTTCAAGCTCGCTTCGATCGCGCGGTCGTTACTAGAGCGAATCTGGTGGTCTGCGATGGGCTCATCGACATCGACGAGTTCGTCGCCGGTCGAGATCACTGCGACACGCGGTAATGGCGATACTTCGATCTCGGCGCAACCAGCGCTTGCCAGTACCGCAACCTCCGGCGGTCCAAGACGTATTCCGGGAGCCAGTAGCTCGCTTCCGGCGAGTCGATCGGAGCCGCGCGGATGAATAAATTGTAGTTTCTCTACTACTGCGTCGCCGTCGACGCGAATCGAATCATTGGAGCGTGAGGTGCGCTCGACCGGAATGATGCAGTTGGCGCCGGCGGGCAGCATCGCGCCGGTCATTATCTCGATGCAGCGCCCAGCGCCATGAAAGTCCAGCGCTGCGTCGCCGGCAGCCTGTGTGCCCGCCACCTCGAACTCGCGGATGCCGTTTTCCCAGTCGGAGAAGTCGATGGCGATACCGTCCATCGTGACTCGGTCGAATGGCGGCTGGTCTCGCTCGGCGCGAATCGCTTGTCGAAGTACGGCACCGACCGCATCGTCGAGATCCCGGATCGTTGTCCCGGTCGTCGGAATACGCGCCGCAATGAGGCGTTCGGCGTCGGCGACATCCGTCATGCGATCTCCCGTTCGAGCGGTTCCTGCCAGGTGAACGCGCACCATGTTGCCACAGCCTAACTCATTGTTTCTAGGTGGCCGATTGGCTCATTCCTTCGTTTTGCATCGATCGGCTGGTGCTATACTGAAATGCCGAGGAGAGAACTATGGCCCGCATCGTTTTCGCAGGTCTTGCGTGCTTACTGACGGCGAACAGCAGCTGGGGTCAGCTCGCCGATAACCGCACAATTCTGGGCGCCGGCAACGAATTCCTGTCGGCTGGCTCGTTTGCTATTCGTATGGGTCAGTACGACGAGGGTATTCGTTTGACGAATCTGGGACTGACGCGCTACCAGCCATCCCGGCAGGATCGCGCGTCCGCGTTATCCAATCTCTGTGCCGCCCACGCGGCGAAAGGCGAGCCGGATATCGCAATCCCCTATTGCGACGAGTCCATAGATATGAACGATCGGAACTGGCGAGCCTTCAGTAATCGCGCCTACGCGTACTTCCTTAAAGGGATGCTCAACGAGGCGACACTGAGCCTGGATATGGCCGCCGACCTGAATTCCGACGCGAGACAGGTCGTTGAGATTCGCGGAATGATCAATGAAGTCGGACTACGCCCGCGCGTCATCATGGAGGACCATCAATAGCCGCCTTGACGCGACGGACTGTCCGGATTGTCGCGGCGCTGGCATCTACCGCGTACTGTGCACCGTCTCATTCGCAATTCGTGGAGGTCGACGACGGATTAATCGATCCGCGCAGCACATGGAGTTGCGTCATCTACGGGAATCCTGCGCTCGGCGACGAACGTGTACTGCTGAATTTTGCGCCGGACCAGTCTACGCTGATGGCCAGGCCCAGCGACAATGAATCGCGGCCGTGGTCGCCGCTGTCCCCATGGCAGATTCAGGACGACGTTCTGTCGTTCCGCGATTCGAGGACGGGTCGTGTGTTCGAGGCCAACCTCGAAAGAACAACGTTGGGAGGTTCATGGAAAACGCTGACGCTGCTCGGTGGCTGGTGGTGCACAGAGACGGCCGAGAACGTTGACCTCGGAATCTTCGCGTCGGGTCGCGATCGCTCGCGTTCGGTGATGGCGCCGCTGATTCCCGCCGTTGTCGCAACGCCGCGCTACCCGAGAAGAGCTATCAGAGATGCGCTGGAAGGCCGTGCTGTCATCTGTTTCGAGGTCGATCCCAATGGTCAGGTGCGCGCGCCCGAATTTATCGAACTGACGGATGAGGTTTTCCGCGCTCCAAGTCTCGATGCATTAATGACATCTTCCTACCAACCGCTGAGCGGTGGCTCGCCAGACTCACCGCGACCCGCATGCCGTAGCTTCCTCTATCGCCTCGATCAGATATTCTGACTGGTACGGCTACTCTCCCGTACGATAACCACCCGCAAGGCCGATTTCGCTGTGTCGACTAAAGCACTCCCCCCGCGCTTGACGAACGGATCCATCGGCAGTCTTCTCCGTTCCCTGGGGATGCCGATGGCGATTGGCTTTGTCGCCCTGAATTCCTACAGTATTGCGGACACCTATTTCGTCGGTCAGCTCGGTACGTTGCCGCTGGCCGCGATGGGTTTCACGTTCCCGGTAGCGTTTACGATGGTTTCCATCGGCTTGGGCGTGGGCATAGGAACATCGAGCGTCGTCGCTCGGTTGCTCGGGACGGGCGATCGATCCGCTGTACAAAGAATCACGACTCACGCGCTGCTGCTAGGTGCGCTGTTTGGTTTGCTGCTGCTGATTGTCGGGCTCTCGACTATCGAGCCCGTTTTTCGCGCGCTGGGCGCTGACGAGCGAACGCTGCCGCTGATACGCGAGTACATGTGGCCCTATTATCTCGGGAGCGTGTTGTTCATCCTGCCGATGGTAGGCAACCACTCGTTGAGAGCGACCGGCGACTCCCGCGTTCCCGCGATCATACTCAGCACTTCGGCGCTCGTGAATATTGCGCTGGATCCGCTGTTGATTTTCGGCTTGCTGGGATTTCCGAGACTGGAGCTCCAGGGTGCCGCGATAGCCACGATAATCGCCAACGCCGTGACGGTCGTAGCTTCCCTGACGATTCTCTACCGGCGCGAAAAAATGATTCGCGGCCGGTACGTGAGCTTCGAGAAGCTTTGGGATTCCTGGCGCAAGCTCCTCCACGTAGGTATGCCCGCGACGGCGACGAATCTGCTGTTGCCGATAACGTTCGCGGCGATTACGGCGATGGTCGCGACTTACGGCCCGGAATCTGTCGCGGGTTTTGCGGTCGCTTCGCGCGTCGAGTCGATCGTCCTGATCGTGATTTTCGCGACACAGGCGGCAGTCGGCCCGATCGTCGGTCAGAACTACGGTGCCGGGCAACTCTCTCGGGTTCGCCGCGCGATAGTTCTCTCGAATCGTTTCCTGTTCGTCTATTCGCTGATCATGGCCGCACTGTTATTCGTCGTTGCGCGTCCCTTTGTAGGTCTGTTCAACGACGATCCCATCGTCATCGACACCGCGTCCGATTACCTGCACATCGTCCCCATCACGTACTGGGCATTTGGAACGATGATGGTCGCAGCAGGCAGTTTCAATTCACTCGGGCGCCCGATGCCTGCTGCGATCATGACTTTCGTCAAGTTCTTCGTTATCTATCTGCCGCTCGCTTACCTGTTATCGCGAATCATCGGAATCACAGGCATCTTTTGGGCGAATGCGATCTCGCATGTTCTGTTTGGCGCTGTTGCGTTGATCTGGACGAAGCGCATCCTGTACGAGCTGCACTCCAGAGGTCTCAGGGCGCGTGCGCGCGTTGACCTGGCGGGACCCCGAAGCGGCTAATTGGCGACGACGCGCGCGGACTGAACTTCGACCTGATAAGACTGTGAATTCTGGAACGGGCCCAACCCGGTCGCGAACTGCATTCCCGTGCCGGGTGCCAGCGAACGGTTGACGACGCGATTGGTTTGCGCGATGGCTCCGCGCGAATCGACGAATTGGATCGCCAGCACGAGATTGCCGACCGCAACGCCCGTCGGATTGCCTACCTGGACGACCAGCTGGCCCTGGCCATCGATATACGTCGCCAGCTGCAGATACCGGTTCGGATTCTGCGGCAGATCCAGCCGTACCATGGCATCCTGGGCGGCCTGTCCCGCTGGAGTACCTGAACCGGCGGCGACGCCGTAGTGCTCCATGGCAGTCGCGTAATCACCGCGGGATTCTGCAATCGCGCCGAGCGTATAGTGAGCATCGGCCGTTGGCAGCAGCTCGAGACTTGCGTAGAGATTGGTCTCGGCCTGACTGAATTGGTCGAGTGCGCTATGCGCCAGGCCTTTTTGCAGTTGGTAGTAAAAGAATTGATCGTCGAGCGAGATCGCGTCGCCGAAATGGTCGGTCGCGTTGGCGAATCGTCGCTGCTGCAACGCGATATCGCCCTTCAACGCATGAAACATCGCTTCTTGTGGCAGCATCTCGACGGCGCGGTCGGCGAGCGTAATCGCGTCCGCTATCCGGTCGTCGAACAATGCAGCGCGTCCCTCGTCGTGCGCTTCGTAGGCCGGCTGGTTACGGCGCAGGTCCGCTGTTGCCGCGAGGTATCGGTCCCGACCGATTTCACCGCCCGGCGGAATTGCCGCGACTGTTTCGCGATTCCGGTCCACGCGTTCCTGCGACGGCGGGTGACTTGCGAACAGCCCCGAGAGCCAGCCACCGGACCCGCCGTCGGACAAGCGAACGAATGTTTCCTGCAAGGTAATCGCCGCTGTCGGATCGTAGTTTGCAGCAGCCATGTAGGTGATCCCATAGCCGTCGGCTTCCAGTTCCGCGCCGCGCGAGTAGCGCTGGTTCAGAAGCTGAGCGCCCACGCTGGCCGCACCGATCGCAAGTCCGGAGTAGTCGCTGTTTCGTGCCGCGACGGCTGTCGCCAGCAGGACGCCTTGCAGCAGCATGCCGCGCTGTAGCGCCTGGGCGCCATGTCCCGCAGCCGCATGGACGACCTCGTGGCCGAGAACGGCTGCAAGCTCCGCTTCCGAGCCGAGTTCGAGAAGCAGCCCGCGGTTGATCGCGATCTTGCCGCCGGGCAGCGCCCAGGCATTCGGTACCGAGCTGTTGAGGACCGCGAATTCGTAAGGCAGCGGCAGATCGCTGTACTGCGCGACGCGCTGGCCTACGCCGGCTACATAGGCCGTGAGCGCGGGGTCGACGACGTAGTCGCCGCCCTGCATCTGCCGCGAAGGGAAGTATTGCTGCTCGCCGATCGCAATCTGCTCCGCGGTCGAGATCAGCGCGAGCTGGCGCTCGCCGGTGACGGGATTGACTGCGCATCCGCCCAAAACTAGCGACAAAATGCCGCTAAATACCGCTAAATAGCCCCTATTTGTTGCTATCTTCCGCATTCTTGCGAGATCGAGTCTGCTGTTCAGCCGCCGTCACCGGGCGGCAGCGTAAACGGCGCCGAGATCTCGAGCCAGGGCTCGATCGCGGTGCGGTAGGCGTTGATGGACTCGTAGATCCTCGCGACCGCCGGATCGCTCGCGGCGAGTTCTTCGAGGACCTCGACGCTGTGTCGCTGCAGCGCGTCGAGAACATCGTCCGGAAAGCGGCGCACGTCCACGCCATGCTCATTGATGAGCGTCTGCAGGGCTTCGTGATTGCGCGTATTGAACTCCGCGAGCAGGAAACTGTTCTCGGCGAAGCAGGCTGTCCGCACGATATGCTGAAGCTCTGCCGACAGACTTTCGAACGCTTCGCGGCCAACCAGCAGTTCGAGTGCGCCCGACGGCTCATGCCATCCCGGATAGTAGTAGTACTGCGCGGCCTGATGCAGCCCGAACGCCATGTCGTTGTAGGGTCCCACCCATTCGGTTGCGTCGATCGCCCCGGTCTGCAATGCCGTGAAGATCTCGGAACCGGCTGTCAGTACCGGCAACGCGCCCGCGCGTTGCATCACCTCGCCGCCGAGACCGGCAATTCGCATTTTCAGCCCGACAAGATCGGAAACCGAGTTGATCTCGCGATTGAACCAACCTCCCATTTGCGGGCCGGTATTGCCTGCGATGAACGGGATGACATTCTGCGGCGCATAGGCCTCCTGCCACAGTTCGAGGCCGCCACCATGAAAAAGCCAGCCGTTGAAGACTTCGGGCGACATGCCGAATGGCACACTGCCGTAGAGTTGCGACGCCGGGATCTGCCCGCGCCAATAGATCGGGGCAGAATGACCGAGCTCGATGGTACCTCTCGATACGGCATCAAGAACCTCGAACGCAGGTACGAGTTCGCCGGCCGCGAAGACCTCCACGGTAATGCGGCCTCCGGAGAGTTCCTCTATCCGGCGCGCAAGCCGGCTCGCTGAAACGCCATGGCCCGGAAAGTTCGGCGGCCAGGACGTCACCATCCGCCATTCGTGGCGTTCCTCCGCAGCCATCGGATCTCCGGGGTTCTCGGCCTGCGTGCAGGCCGCCAACGTCCCGAGGCTCCCATAGATAAATGAGCGTCTTCGCATGCACCCATTCTGCCTTGGTCCAGCAATCATCGCCAGAGAGCACCGATCGCGTGAATTGTGCATCGCGCATCTGATGAACGACAATTCGCGCCATGGACAAAGAATCTACTCGAGGGCCGGATTTTATCCGGCAGATTGTTGCGGACGACGTCGCGCAGGGTAAGCGCGACGGACGTGTTCAGACTCGTTTTCCGCCGGAGCCGAATGGCTATCTGCACATCGGACACGCCAAAGCGATCTGTATTTCTTTCAACATCGCCACCGAATTCGGCGGTAAGTGTTTTCTGCGTTTCGACGACACTAACCCTGAAGCCGAGGATACCGAGTTCGTCGAGGCGATAGAGAGAGACGTGCGTTGGCTCGGGTTCGAGTGGGATGATTTGACGCATGCTTCGGATTATTTCCCGAAACTGTTCGAGCTCGCTGT
Organism: Rhodospirillaceae bacterium; assembly: GCA_024638465.1. GTDB lineage: Bacteria > Pseudomonadota > Gammaproteobacteria > Steroidobacterales > Rariloculaceae > SMWC01. The sequence continues at coordinate 10,747 of JAHEKF010000024.1, forward strand.
CACACTGGTAAAAGATGGCAAAGCCTATGTCGACAGTCTCAGCGCGGACGAGATTCGTTCGTATCGGGGTACATTGACGGAGCCGGGGAAACCGAGTCCGCATCGCGATCGTTCAGTGGAAGAAAACCTCGAACTTTTCGAGGGCATGCGTCGCGGTGACTTCGACGAGGGCCAGCATGTTCTGCGCGCGAAGATCGATATGGCTTCGCCCAACATGAACCTGCGCGATCCGACGCTTTACCGAATTCGGAAGGTCGCGCATCAGCGAACGGGCGACACCTGGTGCATCTACCCGATGTACGACTTCGCGCACACGTTGTCGGACGCGCTGGAAGGCACGACTCATTCGCTTTGCAGCCTTGAATTCGAGGATCATCGTCCTCTCTACAACTGGCTCATCGAGCAGCTGCCGGTTCCGCATCATCCACAGCAAATCGAGTTCTCGCGACTGAATCTCATGTACACGGTGATGAGCAAGCGCAAGCTCAAGCGTCTGGTCGAAGAGCAATACGTCGATGGCTGGGACGATCCGCGCATGCCGACCTTGTCGGGAATGCGCCGGCGCGGGTACAGGCCCGTAGCGATTCGCGATTTCATCAGTCGCGTTGGCGTCACGAAGAAAGATCATTTGATTGAACTCGGCTCTCTCGAGAGCGCAGTCCGGGATGATCTCAACGAACATGCACAACGGAGATTCGCCGTCCTGCGGCCACTGAAGATCGTGCTGACCAATTATCCGGAGGACAAAGTCGAGTTGCTCGAGGCGGCAAACCATCCCAACCGCCCCGAGCTCGGGTCGCGCGAAGTGCCTTTTTCGCGCGAGATTCTGATCGAGAGCGAAGATTTCATGGAAGATCCGCCAGGTAAATTTCGCCGCCTGGCTCCCGGCCGGGAAGTCCGGCTTCGTTACGCGTATATCATCAAGTGCGAAGACGTCGTTAAAGACGAATCCGGAAACGTCGTCGAATTGCGTTGCACACTCGATCATGAAACACGCAGCGGCTCTGACCAGGCGCAGCGGAAGGTCAAGGGAACGATTCACTGGGTTTCCGCAGAGCACGCGATTCGAGCGAATGTCAGTCTTTACGACCGACTGTTCCGCGTGCCGACGCCGGACCGCGCGGAAGGAGATCTCGAAGACCATCTCAATCCGGATTCGCTCGAAGTGCTCGAGAAAGCGGCGCTCGAGCCTGCGCTGGCCAATGCGGATCCGTCGGAGCCGTTTCAATTTGAACGTCAGGGCTATTTCGTTGTCGATACCGCCAGGGCTGCGGGAGACACGCTCGAGTTCCTGCGAACGGTAAGTCTCAGAGATTCCTGGGCGAAGCTCGAAGCGCAGGCCCTGCAGCAGGCGAAAAGTTAGTCGGTATCGGGCTCGTGGTCTCGGCTTGCGCCGAGGTATCCTCTATAACCTGATGTTACTATTAAAGTTAACAAGCAGAACAAGACGACGATCTCTGAATGGTTTCCCCGCGCTATCAACAACGAGTTGAGGAAATGCTGGCCGCCGCCGATATCCGCATCGGCGGGGATCGCCCCTGGGACGTAACGGTTCTGAACGACGAGACGTATCCGCGCGTCATCGCCCAGGGAATGCTCGGCGTCGGTGAAACCTATATGGATGGCTGGTGGGAGTGCGAGCAGCTCGATGAAATGATCTGTCGTGCGTTCCGTGCCGATTTCCATCGCCAGATCCGCCCCATCAAATATCTCTGGTTCGTACTGCAGGCACGAATCTCGAACCTGCAGCGCCAGGCACGTGCCTATCAGGTTGGGCAGGAGCACTACGATCTCGGTCAGGATCTCTATCGCGCCATGCTCGACAAGCGCATGATCTACAGTTGCGCGTACTGGAAGAATGCGTCGACGCTCGACGAAGCCCAGGAGCACAAGCTCGATCTCGTTGCGCGAAAACTTCGGCTCGAGCCGGGAATGAAAGTACTCGATATCGGTTGTGGCTGGGGCGGGGCGCTGAGCTATCTCTGCGAGCGCTATGGCGTATCGGGAACGGGAATAACGATCTCGCAGGATCAATTCGACACGGCAACGGAGGTCTGCAAGGAGTTACCAATAGAGATCCGCATTCAGGACTATCGAGAGCTCGACGAGCGCTACGATCGAATTTATTCGATCGGAATGTTCGAGCATGTCGGTCACAAGAACTACGCAACCTATATGGAAGTCGTGCGACGCTGCCTGGGACCTGACGGATTGTTCCTGCTGCACACGATCGGAAACAAGTTCTCACAGGCAAGGACCGATCCGTGGCTGACGCGCTACATCTTCCCGAACGGCATGCTGCCGTCGCCGAAGCAGGTGGCGTCGGCGGCTGAAGGCAAGCTCAACATCGAGGATTGGCACAACTTTCCACAGGATTATGAACGCACGCTGATGTGCTGGTATCAGAACTTCGAGCGTGCCTGGCCCGGGCTTCGGGAGAAATACGGCGAGCGTTTCTTCCGGATGTGGCGCTACTACCTGCTGGCATGCGCGGGCGGATTTCGGGCTGGCGGCAACCAGCTCTGGCAGGTCGTTTTCTCGCGCAACGGGGTCCCGGGCGGCTACCTCCCGAGCGACATACGCTAGAGGGTCCCCGGATGCGTTAGTATGGTCGGCTGATACCGGCTCGCAATACTCTGAGACAGAACCAGAACAGATGGCTAACAAAGTCACGCAATGGAACGCTTCCGGCGATGTTACGGACCGCTTCTCACGGCCGTTGCGCGATCTCAGGATTTCGGTCATCGATCGCTGCAACTACCGCTGTCCGTATTGCATGCCCGCCGACGTCTACGGCGAGGCTTTCGAATTCCTGCCCCGGCGTCACTGGTTGACTGCCGGTGAGATCAAACGTGTTGCGGGCCTGATTACGCAACTGGGTGCATCGAAGTTGCGGATCACAGGCGGAGAGCCTCTCTTGCGCCGCGATATCGTCGATATCGTCGGCAAGCTGGCTTCTCTGCCCGGCGTCGATGATCTCGCTCTGACAACGAACGGTACTTTGCTCGCGGATAAGGCGAACGATCTGAAAGCGGCCGGACTAAAACGTATCACCGTCAGCGTCGACAGCCTCGACGAAAAGATATTCAAGGAAATGAGCGGTGGCCGTGGCGACATTCACTCCGTACTGGACGGAATTGCGGCGGCCCGGAGCGCGGGGCTCGACCCGATCAAGATCAACGTCGTCGTTCAGAAAGGAAAAAACGACGCAACGATTCTGGATCTGCTGGAGCACTTCCGCGGCTCCGGCATGATTCCGCGCTTCATCGAGTACATGGATGTCGGCACGCTCAATGGCTGGAAGCTGGACGAAGTCGTGCCGTCGAAGACACTGGTGGAGCGGATATCAGAGCGCTGGCCTTTGCGTCCGCTCGAGCGGAACTATCGTGGCGAAGTTGCGAGCCGCTACGCCTTTGAGGACGGACAGGGCGAGATCGGCTTTATCTCGTCCGTCAGCGAGCCGTTCTGCGGAGCGTGCCATCGAGCACGGTTATCCGCGGACGGCAAGCTGTATACCTGCCTGTTCGCCAGCGAAGGTCTCGATCTTCGCGAGCCTATGCGTGCCGGTATCGGAGATGCCGACCTGGTCGGCTTGTTGCAGAACGCGTGGCGAAGTCGTGAAGATCGTTATAGCGAATTAAGGGGTAAGGAAACCAAAGCCGCCGACGAGTCCCGCGTCGAAATGTACAGGATCGGCGGCTGATGCTGTCTCACGTCGATTCTGCGAATCGCCCGACGATGGTTGATGTCGGGGACAAGACCGTGACCCGACGGACGGCGCGGGCCCGGGCGGTCGTCGTGTTCCCGGACGATGTTATCGAAGACGAGCAGATCGGCGAAACCTTGCGCACGAAGAAAGGGCCGGTCTTCGATACCGCGATCGTGGCGGGCGTCATGGCGGTGAAACGCACTCATGAACTCATTCCGTTCTGTCATCCCATTCCACTCGAGGACTGCAATTTGTCCGTCGAGTGGGGCGCAAAAGGCGAGGTCGTCGTCGAATGCGCTGTTCGCGCGACACACAAGACCGGAGTAGAAATGGAAGCGCTGACGGGTGCCATGACGGCAGCCCTTACGGTGTACGACATGTGCAAGGCCCTGTCGCACGGCATCGAAATCAGAGACGTAAAACTCCTGTCCAAGACCGGTGGCAAGAAGGACTTTGAGGCCGGCAAATAGTCGCGATGAATATCTCCGTGCAGTATTTCGCCGTGTTTCGCGAGCAGGCCGGCCGCGATACCGAAGATCTGACGACGTCGGCGGCAACGGCCGGCGAGCTTTTCGCTGAAATTTCTACGAGGCATGGTTTCGCCGATTCCGTCGAGCGCTGCAAGGTAGCGATCAACGATGAACTCGCTTCCTGGACCACATCGCTCAGCGATGGCGATGTTGTCTTGTTCTTTCCTCCAGTTGCTGGCGGATGAGCTTCGAGATTACAGAGGACGCGATCGATCCCGTCGCGAGAAAGGCGGAGCTGGACCACGATTCCGCTGGCGCCTGCGCAACTTTTGAGGGTTGGGTTCGCGACCATAATGAAGGCGAAGCCGTGTCGGCGCTGGAGTACGAAGCCCATGCAGCCATTGCGTCGGCGGAGGGCGAACGGATCATTGGTGAAGCGCTGGAGCGCTTCGATGTGCTCGAGGCCCGCGGTGTCCATCGAGTCGGATACCTCGAGATCGGCGACTGTGCCGTGTGGGTAGGCGTGTCGGCCGCTCACCGTGGCGCGGCCTTTGACGCCTGTCGATACATCATCGACGAGCTCAAGCAACGAGTGCCGATCTGGAAGAAAGAGCACTATGCGGACGGCCCTTCAGGATGGATCAACGCAGTAACTGGTAAAGAGACGCCCGACTCCGGCGCGCCGCGCTGAGTTCTAGACCATCCGCTCCTCGAGTCTGCGCCGGTCCTCTGCTGTGTCGATGTCGACTGCTGCTGACGGCATGTCGATGAACTTCGTCTTGTCGTTTTCGAGTAGTGCTTTCGCGCCGCGATCGCCCTCCAGCTCACGTAGCCGCGGCCAAAGGCGGCGCGGAAGGATTGCCGGAACACCGAGTTCGCCGTCGTAGCGGGCCGCAACCGCTGCTGATGGTTGCCGGCGCCATACGCTCGCGAGTCGAGCCAGATCGCGGGCGTCGACGCGGACCTGATCCGTAAGCATGATCAGAGCACCGCGGGCTGGCTGCGGTAGCAGGCCGATGCCGGCGCGAAGCGAGGTTGAAATTCCTTGCTTCCACGCAGCGTTATAGATCACCGGCAAGTCGCCAAAGTTTCTTCGTAGTAGCGATCTCATACGCAACGCCTGGGCCCCGACGACGACAACGACTCTATCGGGAGCGACTTTGAGTGCGTCGTCAACGGCTCCAATCAGCAACGGTTTTACGGGATCGCGTAACAATTGCTTCGGGTAGCCGAGCCGGCGCGAGCCGCCAGCTGCCAGCAGCACGCACCATAGCTCAGCACCAGTTACGAATGACCTGGACGTCATTCGGCCCACTATACTGGATGCAATTTATTACATAAGGTTGCGCCGTCGCTGTAGCCCGGCGAATGCGGTAATCTAGACAAAATAATCCGAATAACAAGAAGACCAGAGAGACGACGGGGATTCGTGAATATTCGCTTGAGTCTGGCGAAGCGCAGAGATGCACCGGCGATCGCCTGTATGGCTCGTACTCTGATTGAGGACGGGCTGCCTTGGTCGTGGAACGAAACGCGCGTCGCTTGCTGTCTCGCCAATCCGGACTGCATTGTCATCACTGCGCAGGACGGCAACCGGCTGGTCGGCTTCGCGATTATGGAGTTCCACGATGATCGCGCGCATCTGAGCCTGCTTGCAGTCAAACCGGGATACCAGCGACAGGGTATCGGCCGCGCGTTACTCGATTGGCTCAACTCCTCTGCTCGTACTGCAGGTACCTTTCTCGTACATCTGGAGGTGCGGGCCGGCAACGAGTCGGCGAAGGCGTTTTATAGACGTCTGGGATTCCGCGAGGCCGGAGCGCGACGAGGTTATTACGACGGTCGTGAAGATGCCGTACGCATGGCCTGCGATCTTTCGCTAAACGCAATCTCTTCTGCGGTCTGAGCTTATGGAAACGAGATCGTTCGTACCTCTCCGCGGCGCCATACTCACCGTTTCCGATACGCGCACGGCTGCTGACGACGTGTCAGGCGATCTGCTGGCGGATCGCGTTACTTCGGCTGGACACATGCTCACATCCCGCGAGCGGGTTAGAGACGACGTCGCCGCTATTCGTGCCGTCGTATCGGCGTGGATAACGGCTGAGGACGTCGAATTCGTGATGACGACCGGTGGTACCGGCGTGACCGGACGAGACGGCACACCGGAAGCCGTGACCGTCTTGCTGGAAAAGAAACTTGACGGTTTCGGCGAGCTGTTTCGTTCTATCTCGTTTGCGGAGATCGGCACGTCGAGTCTGCAGTCCCGCTGTCTTGCGGGTGTAGCCAATGGTACCTATATCTTCTGCCTGCCCGGCTCGACCAATGCCTGCGCGACGGGATGGGACAAGATCATCGCAGCGCAGCTCGACTATCGGACGCGGCCCTGCAATCTCGCGGAGCTCATGCCACGGCTCAAGGAATGATCTTCTCCCCAGAGCGCCCATAGGCTACTATTTCGATTCCGTTAGACCGAGGGGTGGTCGGAGACGACCTGAGAGATTGGCATGGTGCCAATCAACCCTTTGAACCTGATCCGGTTAGTACCGGCGAAGGGACAGGATACCGACTTGGAATTCCCCTTTCGCAATCTATCCGGGATCTCGTTCGTCAGGAGATCTCGAATGAAAACCGTTCGTACCGGTATACCGCCCCGCATCGCGATAGCGGGAGCATTGACCGCGACGTCGCTGATAAATGCGCTCGCCGATGCAGGAGCTCAGGAAGTCGCGGCCGGCGAAGTGCTCGAAGAAATCGTCGTGACAGCCGGATTTCGCGAAAATGCGTTGATGACCATGCCGGCGAGCGTCACGGTCGTAGCCGAAACCACCATTGAGAATCGGGGTGCACGGCATCTCGAGTCGATTCTGAATACGTCCGCGAATATCAATTACTCGGGCGGCGCGTCGAGAGCGAGATTCGTGCAGGTTCGCGGTGTCGGTGACCTCGAACAGTTCGTCGACCCGAAGCACTATCCGTCTGTCGGCATCACGCTGGACGAGATCAATATTGGCGGCACCGCCAATGCCGGTATGTTGTTCGATACCGAACAAGTGGAAATACTTCGCGGCCCGCAGGGAACGCGTTTTGGTGGCAGCGCACTGGCCGGTATGGTCAATATCCGGAGTAACGCACCGACCGACATACTCGAAGGTTTCATCGAGGCCGGCGGTGGCAGCTACGGCAGCTGGAACGTTGGCGGAGTTGTCAGTGGGCCAATATCGGAATCGTTATCGGGACGACTCGCGATTCAGCAGGTCAACAGCGATGGCTATATCGACAACTCCTTTCTCGGTCGCGACGACACCAATGGTTACGACGAGAGGACGATTCGCGCGACACTGAGTTTCGAGCCGACCGATTCGTCCAGCTACAGTCTCACGTTGCTGAAGTTCGACGGCAACAATGGCTACGATGCCTTCTCTCTGGATAACACTCGAACGACGCTCTCGGATCAGCCCGGGCGTGACGATCAGGAGAGCGTCGCCGTCGCCGGTAAGGCCGAGTGGCAGGTGAGCGACTCGACCGTTTTACAGGCAGTCGCGACCTGGATAGAAAGCGACCTCGAATACGGCTTCGACGAAGACTGGACATTCGCGGGAATTTGCGACGGTACGCTTTGCGATCCCGTGTTCGACTTTTTCTCGAATACCGACAGCTATTCTCGTGACCGGGACGAGACCTCTCTCGATTTGCGGTTTCTCGGCGAGTCGGACTCGGGTGCCGTGCAGTACGTGCTCGGCATCTACACGCAACAGCGGGATGAGGATCTGCAGCGACAGTACTATGGCGATTTTCTGAGCTTTTACGAGGCCGAGCGTCTGGCCCTGTACGGGCAGGTAGAAATCGATCTCAGCGATCGATGGGCGCTGACAACGGGTCTAAGGTTCGAGAACTTTGATGACAGCTACCGGGATAGCTTCGGCTTCGAATCCGGCAACGATGACGATCTTCAAAGCGGCGAGCTTGCACTGACCTATCAGTTGAGTAACGACACATTGCTGTATGCAACGTTGTCCCGCGGCGACAAGGCCGGCGGCGTCAATACGGAAGCCAGCTCGAATCTGCCTTTCATGCAGCCGCAGTTCCAGGCGTTCGTCCAGCCGCGGCTGCGCGTCGCCACTGAAACGCTCGTGAATCGGGAGATTGGCGTCAAAGGCCGTTATCTCGACGATCGTCTCGAGCTTCGCGCGGCCGCCTTTCATATGGATCGTAACGACGCGCAACTAGAGTCGTGGATGTGGGATGCGGTGAATTTTCTCTGGATCGGGTTTCTGGACAACGTGGACGGATCCAATGTTGGCGCGGAGCTGGAGCTCGCCTACGATGCGACTGCCAATCTGAGCCTGTTCGGTTCGGTCGGCTGGCTCGATACGGAAGTCGATGAGATCACGACCTTCGATCTCGATCTGAACGACTTCGTTGCCAAGCGGGCTATCGACCAGGCGAAGGCGCCTTCGTGGCAATACAACATCGGCGCGAATTTACGCTTCAACGATCGATTGACCGCGCGGGTAGAGATCGAGGGCCGGGACGAGAGCCGCTTCGGTTACTACCACGACTCGACCATCGGCAGCTACGATCTGTTGAACGCGAGCTTGCGCTATCGCACCGGCAATCTGGAATACCTTTTATGGGGGCGGAATCTTGCGGACGAGGACTACTCGGTCCATGGACTGTATTTCGCCAACGATCCGCGCAAAGGCTGGATAAACGAAACCTACTATCAATATGGCGAGCCGCGCGTCATCGGCGTATCGGCGCGGTATTACTTCAACTGAGGCGGAATGATGCGGATCACAGCAGAGCTCAGTCTTTATCCGCTGGAGGCAGACTACCTGCCGAGAATCGTCGCGTTTATCGAGGAGCTGGCCGAATCGTCCAATGTGGAGATCGTTGTCAACCAGATGAGCACTCAGCTTCGCGGGGGATTCGCGGATGTCACTAGCGTCTTGAATCGTGCGCTCGAAAACTCTTTTGCGGACGGCCGTGCCCAGGCTCTCGTTGTGAAATATCTCAACGCGGATCTGCCGATTTCCGAGCCACCGGATCTCGATCTTGCTCGATAAGCTGGTTGCTGCTTCCGTAGCACTGTCTTTAATTGAAGCCGTAGCAGTCTTGCTTGCGATTGTTTATCTCGTTCTGGCTATTCGGCAGAATCTCTCTTGCTGGTATGCGGCTTTCGCAAGCTCGCTTCTTTACCTGTGGATTTTCTTCGATGCCCGCCTTTATATGGAATCGGTACTGCAGATCTTTTACGCGGCGATGGCGATCTACGGCTGGTATCAATGGCGTTTCGGCGGAGGCGAGCGTGAAGGTGTGCACATCGTGGTGTGGCAGCCATATCGTCATGCGACCGTAATTATCGGCGTTGTTATTCTCTCTGCAGCAGTCGGCCGGGCACTGAGTTCGACGAACGCGGCGTTCCCGTATCTTGACTCCTTCACCACGATCTCTGCGATCGTGACGACTTACATGGTTGCGCGAAAGGTCCTCGAGAACTGGATTTACTGGTTCGTGATCGACAGCCTGTCGGTTTATCTCTATGCCGCGCGGGAGTTGTATCTGACCGCGGCGCTGTTTTTGTTCTATCTCGTGCTCGTCGTCTGGGGGTTCCGCGCATGGCTCAGGGACTTGCGAGCGCAGCAGGCGATCGTGCCCTGATGAATCTGGAAGCTCGAATCGGGCGCAGGGACTTCAACGCACTCTGTGATTGTCTTGCTCTCGAAGAGCAGGAAATCCGGGTGCGGCCGCTCAGCGGTGGTATCTATTCCCGTACGGTATTGATCTCGGCGTCAGAGGGTGAATGGGCCGTGCGCCTGCCGACGGAACAACTGCCAGGTGGGCTCGATTCTGCCGAAGAGACCGAGCTTCTGGCGATATCGGCCGAAGCGGGCTTGTCGCCGTCACCGGTAAATGGCGCTCCGCGAGGGTACGTCGTCACCGGATATCTTCCCGGGGCGCGCGCCCTCACTGAGGCGGACACGAAAGATCCGCAGACCGTGCGGCGAATTGCGAAGCGCTTGCGCGAGTTGCATTCGCTTCAATTTCAGCTTCCCGAATTCCACGCGGTGGCGGTCGCGCGATCTTACGTCGATAAACTCGATGGAGACGGCCTGACTGTCGAGCAGCGCGCATGGTGCGAAGAATGCCTGGAGCTGGCGGTGTCCTACGATCAGCGTTTCGCTCCGGCCACGCTCTGTCACAATGATCTCGTGGCGAGCAATATCCTCGACGACGGCGAGCTCTGGTTCATCGATTTCGAGTACGCTGTTCTCGCCGATCCGTTTCTCGATCTTGCCGGCCTTGCGGCCATGAACGGCTACGAGGTCGATCAGTTCAGGCTTCTGTTCGACCACTACCATGATGGTGAATGCTCTCCGCCCGATCCCCCGGTAGCAGCGGAGACTATCAGGCTCTTGCGGCTCATCGCCTATCTCTGGGCCGTAGGAAATCGCGAACGCCAGAGCGAAAGAAATGCCGCCGCGGAGACGTTTGTTGCCCGCATGGCCACGATGCTAAGGTAGCTCGAGACGCGAATAACAAGGACCGGTTCCGCGCCGGAATCAATACGTGGCAAACAAAATCGCTTTTCTCGGCCTGGGCGTAATGGGCTATCCGATGGCCGGCTGGCTCAGCAAGGCCGGACATGAAGTCGCGGTATTCAACCGCACCGCTGCAAAAGCCGAGCGCTGGTGCGATGAATATGCGGGTGTGCTCGCCGCGACGGCGGCCGATGCTGCTGCTGGCGCTGACGCCGTCTTCATGTGTCTCGGCGACGATCCCGATCTTCGCGAAGTCGTATTGACCGACGGCGGCGTCATCGATGCAATGTCGTCAGGCTCCATTCTTGTCGACCACACGACGGCATCAGCGGACATCGCTCGGGAAATTGCTGAATCGGGTGCGGCCCGTGGCGTGCAGTTTCTGGATGCGCCGGTATCGGGTGGCCAGGCTGGCGCCGAGAACGGGCAGCTGACGGTCATGGTGGGCGGCGAGCGCGCAGCATATGACCGCGCCGAACCGTTTATCGACGCGTATGCAAAGATGATTCGTCTCATCGGCCCGGTTGGCAGCGGGCAGCTCGCGAAAATGGTCAATCAGATTGCCATCGCCGGAGTCGTGCAGGGTTTCTCCGAAGCGCTGAACTTCGCGCTGCGCGCCGGGCTGGACCCGGAAAAGGTCGTTGAGGCGATAAGCAAGGGAGCGGCGCAGTCCTGGCAGATGGAGAATCGATGGGAGACGATGTCGAACGGCGAGTTCGAGTTCGGCTTCGCCGTGGAATGGATGCGCAAGGATTTGCGCATCTGTCTCGACGAAGCTCGTCGCAACGGCGCAGAACTGCCGGTCGCCGCGCTCGTCGATCAGTTTTATGCCGACGTCGTCGGCATGGGCGGCAGGCGTTGGGATACGTCGAGCCTGATCGCACGCCTGAATCGCGATTCCGGCGATACATGAGATGAATCCGCTGCTGGCCGATCTCGTTAGCCTGCTCGAGCTCGAGCGGCTGGAGGACCGGATCTTCCGCGGACAAAGCAGAGATATAGGGAGCCGGCGGGTATTCGGCGGTCAGGTTCTCGGGCAGGCTTTGACTGCGGCCTACCACACGATCGAAGGCCGGCTTGCACACTCGCTGCACGCGTACTTCCTGCGTCCCGGGGACGTCAAGGCGCCCATCGTCTATGACGTCGACGTCGCGCGCGATGGATCGAGTTTCAGTAATCGTCGGGTCGTCGCTATTCAACATGGGCGCCCGATCTTCAACATGGCGGCGTCCTTCCAGATTCCGGAAGCCGGTCTCGAGCATCAGGCAGCGATTCCGGACGTACCGCGTCCCGAAGATTTGCACGACATGAGCGAAACGCCCGAGCCTTTGCTCGAGAATGTTCCCGAAAAAATGCGCCGCTACCTTACCCGCAAGCGGCCGTTCGAGGTGCGTCCGGTCGAGCCCGTCAATCTGCTGTCGCTCGAGCCATCCGAACCCGTCCGGCATGTCTGGCTGCGTGCGGTCGACAAGCTTCCGGACGCCCCCGAGTTGCACCAGAACCTGCTCGCTTACATGTCGGATTTTCAGTTGATCGGCACGGTCACGCTGCCGCACGGGATTCATTTCTCGGAGGGCGGGGTACAAATGGCGAGCCTCGATCATGCGATGTGGTTCCACCGACCCTTCCGCGTCGACGAGTGGCTGCTCTATTCGATGGAGAGTCCGAGTGCGGCGTCGGCACGTGGGCTCGCGTTGGGTCAGTTCTACGATACGGACGGGCGGCTCGTGGCGTCTACAGCCCAGGAAGGGCTGGTGCGAATCTGGCCGCGTAACAAGCGCCGCAAATAGGTCGCTGACGTCCGGATGGCGTCGCCGGATACCGCCAGCGGCCCGCGTTCGGTTGCAACGGCTGCCCGATGATCCGGAGGTATATACTGTCCTGAATCGGCAGCAGACCGAGGGCGACTGACATGGCCGGAAATATAATAACGACGGGGACAGCTCTTGTTTTTGTTCTGGCGGCGAGCGTCGCGCTGGCGCAGAGTGGCGGGCCACCACCGGCGTTGTCGCCGGATGAGGTGACGCTCAACAGAGAATCCGTGCGATGTATCTCCGCGGGAGCCATTCGTGAGACTGACGCGATCGATAACCGCAACATCGTCTTTCGGTTGCGCAACGGCGATTATTTTCTCAACACCCTGATTAGCCGTTGCGAAAACCTGGAGCGTACCAACCGGATCTCTTTCACAACGCCGTCCGGACGCCTCTGCAGCGGGCACCTGATAGGCGTGATTCAACCGTTCAGTAATGCGAACCGGCCGATTGGCAGCTGCGGACTACGTCGGTTCTTTCCCGTTAGCGAAGAAGAGGCTGCTCTCCTGGGCGTCGAAGAAGCGGAGAGACGCGGTGTACCGCAGATGGAAGTAGAGAATCCCAATGCTGAGGATTCCCCGTCCGGGGAGAATCAGCCGGACGAGTAGTTCTTCGCGGCCGGAATCTAGGCGCGCGCGGTGAGTTCTGCGCGGTAGCGCTTGCCACGCTCGACGTAGTGCCGGGCGATCCAGTTGATGTGCTCCAGCTCTTCGTCGGTGATTTCGCGAATACGTCGCGCGGGTGATCCGACGATAACCGAGCGATCGGGAAACTCTTTGCGCTCCGTAATCAATGCGCCGGCGCCAACGATGCAATTCTTGCCGACGATCGCGTTACTCAGAATAGTCGCGCCCATGCCGATCAGCGTGGCATCGCCGATCGTGCAGCCGTGCACGGTCGCTGAATGGCCGACGCACACATCGTCGCCGAGCAGGGTTGGTGCGCCGCCATCGACATGAAACACCGATCCGTCCTGAATGTTGGTGCGATCTCCGATCGTGATCGTGTCGTTGTCACCCCTGAGGACGACGTTGAACCAGACGCTTGCATCTTTGCCCAGACTGACGCGGCCGATGACCGCGGCGTTCGGTGCAACGAAAAAATCGTCGCCGACCGTTTGGACGATGTCTTCACCCAGATCGTAAATCATTGCTCTTCGGCCTCTGCCTCGCGAATCGAAGTCGCCGCGTAGTGTAGTGCATTAAGACGCCGCCCGAAGCGCAGGCAGCTCTTTATCAGTGCCTGCATCCCGGAACGAATGAATTCACGGACAACCGGATGCTGCAGTCCGACGAGAATGACGACCTGATCGTTCTCCTTGGCCCTGCGGATCACCGTCTGCAGAGCCATCGTAGCGCTGTCGTCGACGTGCGGCACGTCCGTGAAGTCGAGGATGACCATATCGTGATCTGCAATATTCGCCAGGCGCCGCGTCAGACCGTTCGCCGCGCCGAACGTCATCGGTCCGCCGAGATGAATCAGTAAGACGCGATCGTTGCAATTTTCGAACTCGGCTTGTTCGGCTTCCGTAAGCCGCGGTGCCGTCTCGCGCCCAGTGCTTAGCACCACCGAATCGAGCTGCAGATCGGCCATGCGCTTGACGAGCGCCAGGCTCGCCATGATGACGCCAACTGCGACCGCCGTAACGACGCTGACGAATACGGCAAGGAACCAGACGATCGCCATGATCAGCACACTGCCGGGCTGCGCATAACGAATGCGTTTCAAATAGCCCCAGTCGATGATCCGAATGCCGATGTAGACGAGTATTCCGGAAAGCACGGGCGCCGGGATGAATTGGATGAGGCCGCCGGCCCCGAGTAATAGAGCCAGCAGCAGTAGCGAGTGGATGACACCAGACAAAGGCGACAGCCCGCCCGCGCGAATATTGGACATCGTTCTCGAAGTCGCGCCGGCGCCCGGGATCGCGCCAAGCAATCCAGCAACGAGATTACCGAGTCCCTGGCCGAGCAACTCCCGATCCGAGTTGTGGAACTGCTGCGTTGCCGAATCTGCAGCCATCGATGTCAGCAGGCTGTCGAGAGAGCTGATCAGCGCGATCACCAATGCGGCAACCCACATCTCGCGCCAGGGCAGCTCCAGCAGCGGCGGAAATACCACGTTCGGCAGCAGCGAAACCGGATCTTCGAGATAAGGTACATTCGTGCCGAGTAGCGTAATCAGAAAGCTTCCTCCGATCAGCACGACCAGTTCTGCGGGCACGAACGTGCGTAATTTTCTCGGTATGGCGTAGCACGCGGTGAGTGATGCCGCTGCGATGGCGATTGCCCACCGGTTCGCGTTCGCGAGACTGTGAGGCAGTACTTCTACCGCCATGACGGTATCGCTGGCCGACGCCTGGCCAAGAATCGGATTGAATTGCATGACGATAATGATGCAGCCGACCCCGGAACCGAATCCTGACACCACGGGGTAGGGGATCAAGCTGATATAGCGGCCGAATTTGAGCACACCGAATGCCATTTGGATCGCGCCCGCCAGCATCACGACGCCGACGGCCGCGGTGGGCTGGCCCGCAAACTGAACGAACACGCCGGCCATCACGATCGCAAGCGGTCCGGTTGGGCCGGCAATCTGTGTCGGCGTTCCCCCGAAAAGCGCGGCGAATAATCCCGTGCAGATGGCGCAGTAGAGCCCCGCGACCGGGCCGGCGCCCGAGACGACGCCGAAAGCGAGTCCGAGTGGCAGTGCGACTGCCGCAGCGCGAATTCCGCCGCGAAGGTCGCTGCGCCAGTCGTTGAAATCGAGCGTGTTCAGGACTCGCAACTGCACATGGGTGCCCTCAACTGTTGCGACAGCCGCGAAGTTGGTTGTGGACGCGCCCGCGTCAGCCTTTGGCCTGGTCGGCAACCGCTCGAGCCGCGGCTTCAATGGCTTCGCTGTCACCGAGATAGCCGGCACTCAGGGGTTTGAGATTGCTGTCGAGTTCATAGGCTCGAGGCGAACCGGTCGGAATGTTGAGTTCGACAATGTCCTTCTCGGAGATACCCTCGAGCATCTTCACGAGCGCGCGCAGACTGTTGCCGTGAGCAGCGATCAATACGTTACGGCCGGCGAGCAGTTCGGGAGCGATCGACTGCTCCCAATAGGGCAGGACCCGATCGAGGGTTGTCTTCAGTGACTCGGTCGCGGGTATGTCCGACGGAGCCAGGGCGGCGTAGCGCGGATCCTGCCTGGGATGGCGTGGATCGTCCTCCTCCAGCGGCGGCGGAGTAATGTCGTAGCTTCTGCGCCAGATCTTCACTTGATCGGCGCCGTGCTTCGCTGCGGTTTCCGCCTTGTCGAGACCCTGCAAAGCGCCATAGTGGCGTTCATTGAGCCGCCAGTCGCGTATAACGGGTATCCACATCAGGTCCATCTCGTCCAGGATCAACCAGAGCGTTCTTATCGCGCGCGTAAGCACGGACGTGAACGCGATATCGAACGTATAGCCCGCAGCCAGCATCGTCCGGCCGGCCTGACGGGCTTCGGTGACGCCCTGTTCCGTCAGATCGACGTCCGTCCAGCCCGTGAAGAGGTTCTTGAGGTTCCACTCGCTCTGGCCGTGACGGACCAGAACGAGCTTCCCGATTCGGTTTGGGTCGGTCATGATGGTGTGTATTGTTCGCAGATCGCGGCACGAAGGCAACTGCGGCGCCCGAAAACCTCCAGACGGCGGCGTCTGTATCTTCCGAAGACCTGTCGGAGCGGCGTCGGAATCGAGATGCTGCCGCTAATCGAGGCGGTCGATCTCGCGGAGCGCCACCGATAGCGTCGCAAAGTCCAGAACGCCCGAGGACTCCATGTCCTTCAGGATCTTCAGGGCGCGCTCGATGTCGTCCTGCGATTTTGTGATCCAGCTGGCCAACGCGGCGCGTGGCGATTTATCGCCGCGGCGGCGAAGGATCGCGCGAACCATGTTGTTCTGCTGCTGTGAGAGATGTTCGCGTAGCGTTGCGCGTGCTGTTGCCGGCCAGCGACCGTCCACCTGAAGCGTCTCGATCTTGGTGCGGATCCAGTCGAGACGCAGCTCCTGGCCGAGCTTGAAATAGATCGTCGCGACCTGTGCTTTCGAAACTTCGCAATCGCTGGCGATCTCGATGATGTCGAGTAGCTGGGTTGCAGCGGCCAGCGCCGCCAGTGGCTCCGCGATGCGGTCCGGTACGCCAAGTCGTTGCAGTTGGGTCGAGTCCTCGAGCCTTCCTTCGGAAGATTGATCGAGCGACAGTAAGCCGCGCCTGGCCTCGGAAAAACCCGAACCGAATCGCGCGATGGCGGCGTCAATCGGATCGAGATCAGCTTGTTTCCGTAGTAGCCAGTAAATCGCGCGGCGCAGCCGGCGACTGATCTGAAACAGGAGGTCGTATTGCACGGACGCCGGTGCCCGGTTATCTCGTGCCTCGATTATCTCGAATAGCTCGCGAACGCCGAAGATCTCACTGGCGATCGCATAGGCACGCGCGACCTGCGCTGTTGTCGAGCCCGTGTCTTCTTCTGCGCGAATGACGAACGAAGCTCCCATGCGATTGATCATGTCGCTCGAGACACGCATGGTGACGATCTCGCGCCGCAGTCGATGCGTCAGGATCGCTTTTTTGAAGCGTCGCCTCAGATTCGATGGAAAATAAGTGGCCAGTTCTTGCTCGAAGTACGGATCTTCCGGTGCGTCGGTCTCGATAATGCTGTTGAAGCAATCGATCTTTGCGTAGCTCAAGATCACGGCCAGTTCCGGACGCGTCAGTCCGCGCTCATTCTTGCGCCGCTCGCCTATCTCTTCTTCCGTCGGTAGTGATTCGAGTTCACGATTAACGTGTCCGCGTACTTCCAGAGCGCGGATCATGTAGACGTTCTCGCCGAGCCGTTCGTAGTTCGTCGAATTCATGACGCTGAGCGTTTGCGACTGCTGATAGTTATTCTCGAGCACGAGCTCGGCGATCTCGTCGGTCATTTTCGCGAGAAGTTCATCGCGCTTCGCGCCAGCAAGCGCCCGCGTCGCGATCGCACGTTTGAGAAGAATCTTTATATTGACTTCGCGGTCCGAAGTATCGACGCCGCCGGAATTGTCGATGAAATCGGTATTGATGTGGCCGTTGCCGGCGGCGAATTCGATCCGGCCCAGCTGGGTGATACCGAGATTCCCGCCCTCGCCGATTACCTTGCACTGCAATTCGTCGGCATTCACCCGGACTGAGTCGTTGCCGTGATCGCCGACATCGACATGCGATTCCTCACTGGCTTTGATGTAGGTCCCGATTCCGCCGTTCCAGATCAGATCGACCTTCATGCGGAGAATCGCGCGAATCAGTTCGGGCGGCGTCAGTTTCGCACCGCCGAGTTCCAGCATCTGCTGGGCGGCGGAGCTAAGCTCGATCGTCTTGCTATCCCGGGAATAGATACCTCCACCGGCGGATAGCAGGTCTGTGTTGTAGGCGTCCCAGCCCGCGCCGCGTTTACGGAACAGCCGGCGTCGTTCGCGGAAGCTCGCTTCCGTTTCGGGATCGGGGTCGAGAAATATATGTCGGTGATTGAATGCGGCAACGAGCCTCAGTTTGCGCGACATCAGCATGCCGTTCCCGAACACGTCGCCGCCCATGTCGCCAATGCCGGCTGCCGTGAACTCCTGCTTCTGCGTATCGATTTCGAGCTCTCGGAAATGCCGTTTGACGCACTCCCACGCACCTCGCGCAGTAATTCCCATTTTCTTGTGGTCGTAACCGGCCGACCCTCCCGAGGCGAATGCATCGCCGAGCCAGAATCCGTATTCCGAAGCGATGCCATTCGCGTGATCCGAGAACGTCGCCGTGCCCTTGTCAGCGGCGACGACGAGGTAAGGGTCATCTTCGTCGCGACGGACAACGGCTTCGGGAGGTGCCACGTCGTCGCCCACGATATTGTCCGTGATATCGAGCAGACCGCGGATAAAATTCTTGTAGCAGTCCACCGCTTGCTGCGCTCGTTCTTCACCGTCACCAGCTAGCTGTTTGCAGACGAATCCGCCTTTCGCGCCTGCGGGAACGATAACGGTGTTCTTGACCTGCTGTGCTTTCATGAGCCCGAGTATCTCGGTACGAAAATCTTCGCGCCGATCCGACCAGCGCAGTCCGCCTCGCGCGATTGACCCGCAACGCAGATGGATTCCTTCGAAACGCGGCGAATAGACGAAGATCTCGACCATCGGTCGAGGGTTCGGAAGCTCCAACACGGCTGATGAGTTCAATTTGAAGGAGATATACGGCTTCTCGCGATCCTCGATCATCTGGAAGAAGTTCGTTCTGAGCGTTGCCTCGACCACGCTGATAAACGCGCGGACGATTCTGTCTTCATCCAGCGTTTTCACCCGGTTCAGTCGGGACGAGATGGTCCGCTCGTACTTCTGGCTTTGCGAACGGCGTCTTTTGTCGTCGATCGCAGGATCGAAAAGCGAGCGAAACAATGCAACGAGCGCGTTGGTCAGAACCGGATAACGACTCAATACTTCCTGCATATAGCTTTGGCTAAACGCGAGTTTCGTTTGTAGCAGGTACTTGCAATAGGCTCGCAGTAGCGCTGCTTCGCGCCAGTCGAGGCCTGCATCGATAATGAAGCTGTTGAACTGATCGCTCTCGGCGTCGCCAGCCAGTACCCGCCTGAAGCATTCGAGGAAGCGAGCTTCGATATCTCCGGGATCGAGAGATTTTCCGGAGACGGGTTCGAGATCGAATTCCTGAACCCAAAGGCTTCGATCGCCACTCTGAATCTCGTAGAGCCGTTCGCTCAATACCTTGGTTCCCATCTGCTCGAGGATAGGCAGCGCCGTATAGAGCTGAATCGATTCGCCGAGGCGGATTGTCGTGAAGCAGAGACGATTCTCGTCCGCACTCGGCTTGCGGCTCAGCGTCATCTCGAGCGAGCTGTGCCCGTCAAGAACCGCCGCAATCTTCTTTATCTCTGCGCAGGCTTTCTCGGGGGCTACCTGTTCCTCGTAAGCGGCCGGAAACTGCTCGGCAAATCGATGAAACAGACGGATCCCGTCGTTCGGCCCGAAGCGTTCCCGCAACGCGGCGCGAAACCGGTCTCGCCAGGTCTCCGCGACTTTCGCGAGCTTCGCTTCGAGCGCCGGCATAGAAACCGATGCTTCCCTGTCGGGCGGGACACGGACGGTAGTTTCGAGTCTCGCCAGCGCGGATTCCGACATCGTCACTCGGGATTCTATCGATGTGCCGCCGAGCTCGAATAACAGGACGCGCTCGATTCGCCTTCGAGTTGAGGCGCTGTATTTCTCTCTCGGCAAATAGATGAAACAGGAATAGAAGCGATTGAATGCGTCGCGTCGGCAGAACAATCGTACCTGGTGCCGCTCCTGCAAATTCAGGATGCCGGAGCTGATTTTCGCGAGATCGTTTGAAGATCCCTGGAACAGATCGTCTCGCGGAAACGTATTCAGTATGTGCTGCAGCGCCTTGCCGCGGTGGCTTGTCGGATCGAGGCTGGAGCGCTGCATGACTTTTTCTATCTTGAGACGAACCAGCGGAATATCGGTAGGCCTCTCGTTGTAGGCCGCGGAAGTAAAGAGGCCAATGAAGCGCTTGACGATTTTCGTTCGGCCGTCCGGACCGAACATCTTTACGCCGATCAGATCGAGGTGTCCGCTGCGATGGATGGTAGAGCTGGCATCGGTTTTCGTGATCACCAGCGGCGCTTTCGATCTGCCTATTCTGGTCGCCTGCGGATTCAGCGTAATGGCTTTAGCTGGCGCATCCGGATCTTCACGGCTTATTCCCAGCCCGGAACCCGCTATCGGCCGCAGGCCGTCGGCACGTTTTCCCCGGTTCATCCGGTATTCCTGGTAACCGAGAAGCGTGAAGTTGTCGTCAGCGAGCCATTCCAGAAACTCGCTCGATTCGTCAAGCAGCTCGGCGCGCGCGGGCGCGTTTTTTCGGAGCTCCTGGCTCGCGCCTTGCAGCTTCGCAAGCATCGGCTTCCAGTCTTCGACAGCAGCACGAACGTCGGCAAGTACATCCTTGATCGTGCGCTCGAGCGCGCTTAGTACGTTTCGGTCGGTTACCTTCGAGATCTCGATATAAATGAACGATTCGGCATCGTGTCCGTCGTTGTCCGTTAGCGCGATAAGCTCCTCGAGCGCGCCGGATCGCGAGCGTTTCACGCCCAGAATCGGGTGGATCAGCATCTCGACGCCATGCCCGAGGCGATTCAATGCCATCGTTACGGAATCAACGAGAAATGGCATGTCCTGATTCACGAGTTGGACGATCGTCGCATCCGATGACCAGCCGTGCGTCTCTTCTGTCGGATTGAAGACGCTGACGATGGCAGCGCGACGTCTGCGCGTGCGTCCGGAAGAGATATGGCTAAGTGCTGCCGCCGCGAGTTGCTTCAGATCCCTGAACTCGAGGTCTTCTTCCGGTACATCGGTGAAGTACGCACGAAGCAGGCTCGCTCGGGTGCCCGGCAGCTTGGGATCGAGTTCCACGCCTCGAGCGTTGCGCACGACAGAATCGACGAAGCCGTTGCGTCGAGCGCGCTTCGGCTGGTTCATTCGGAGTTCCTGATGATCACGGGTAGCCAGTTTCCTTCATATTGAACCATGGGCGCGTGAAACGCCTCCCAAATGCTGCATCACGGTAAATGCGGCGCGCCCAGGTAGTCGTGGCTCTGCATCTCCTCCAGGCGACTTCGAGTCCGCTCGAATTCCAGTTTGACGCGTTCCCCTGCGTAAAGCGATTCGACCGGTGCGGCCGCGGACAGAATCAGCTTCACGCGCCGATCGTAGAACTCGTCGATCATGGCAATAAAGCGGCGCGCCTGGTTCTCCATTGTTCGTGTGAACCGGGGAACATTCGATACGATGACCGTGTGATAGCAGCGTGAGATCTCGATGTAGTCGTCCTGGCTTCTCGGGCCGTCGCAGATCTGCGGAAAGTCGAACCAGATGACGCCGTCGGCTTCTTTTCTGCATGCAATAGGTCGCCCAAGTACGGAAATATGCGTGTTGTTTCTGATCTCATCGGTGGCAATTGCCGTGAACCAGTCCGCGAGCTCGCCTTCGGCAGCCTGGCCGATCGGATGCTGATACACGGGCGCACGCTCAAGCACTCTGAGGCGATAGTCGGTGGCACCATCGACGTGTACCGAGACAGTATTCGCTTCGATGAGATCGATCGCCGCGAGGAATCGCTGTCTCTGCAGCCCGCTGGTATAGAGCTGATCCGGTTTGCTGTTCGAGGTTGCGACCAGGGTGATCCCACGTTCGAATAATGCCTCGAAGAGATTGCCCAGAATCATCGCGTCCGCAATGTCGGCAACCGCGAACTCGTCGAAACAGATGACGCGCGTTTCAGCGGCTAGCCGGTCAGCCGTGATCTGCAGGGGATTTTGCTGATTGCGCAGGCGCTTGAGGTTATCGTGAATCGAACTCATGAAGCGATGGAAGTGCTGCCGGAGCCGATCCTCGAACGGCAGACAATGGTAGAAAGTATCCATCATCAGGGTCTTGCCGCGGCCGACGCCGCCCCAGAGATAAACGCCTTTCGGTCGCGGCGGTGAGTTTCCGGTAAGGCGATAGAGCTTGCGTCGCCAGCCGCGTGCGGGTGGACCCGCAGCGATCAGCTCCTCGAGGCAGCGATCGAGTTCCTTTACTGCGAAAAGCTGCGCGTCGTCGGGCGCCAGTTCTCCGGAATCGAGTCTGCGCTGGTAGATCTCTGTCGGCGTCGTCACTCGCTGAGCTCTGCACGGTCTCTGAAGAACTCCAGAGCCGCTGGATTCGCAAGCGCATCGGTATTACGAATTTCGCGGCCATGCACGACGTCGCGCACGGCGATCTCGACGATCTTGCCGTTGATGGTGCGCGGAATGTCCTGTACTTCGAGTATGCGCGCGGGGACATGACGAGGGCTGGCGCTCGTTCTGATCGACGTTCGCAAGGCCTGTTTGAGCTCGTCATCGAGCGAATACCCGTCCTGCAGGCGGACGAACAGTACGACCCTTACGTCGTCCTCCCAGTCCTGAGCGATGACAATGCTCTCGGCGACTTCTTCAAACTGCTCGACAACGCGATAGATCTCGGCCGTACCGATGCGGACTCCACCGGGATTCAGAATCGCGTCAGACCGGCCGTAAATGATGATGCCACCATGCGCGGTCAGTTCCGCATAGTCGCCCTGGGCCCAGACGCCGGGAAACTTCTCGAAGTACGCGGCGTGGTATTTCTCGTCGCCGGGATCGTTCCAGAACTCGAGTGGCATCGAAGGAAAAGCCTGTGTGCAGACAAGCTCGCCCTTCTCGCCGACGATGGAGTTGCCATTGTCATCGAAGACGTCGACCTTCATGCCGAGTGCCCTGCACTGCAGCTCGCTTCGGTAAACCGGGAGGATCGGGTTGCCCGCCCCGAAGCAGGAGATGATGTCGGTTCCTCCGGCTACCGAAGACAGTTGCAGATCCGCTTTGATGTCGCGATAAACGAAATCGAAACTCGCCGGTGCGAGCGGGGAGCCTGTCGAGAGGATGCTTTTCAGCGCGGACAGATCGACATGCTCCTTCGGCCGGAAGCCCGATTTCTCCAAAGCGCTCAGATACTTTGCGCTGATGCCGAACAGCGCCAGATTCTCGGCTTCGGCAATTCGCCAGAGGTGACCGGGATCCGGATGAAACGGGGCGCCGTCGAAAAGCAACAGCGTCGCGCCGCTCGCTAGTCCGGAAGCGAGCCAGTTCCACATCATCCAGCCGCAAGTCGTAAAGTAGAAGATCACATCGCCGACATCGACATCGGAATGAATAATGTGTTCCTTTTGATGCTGGATCAGCGTTGCGCCCGCGCTATGAACGATGCATTTCGGGATTCCGGTCGTTCCCGAGGAATAAAGTATGTAGAGCGGGTGCGAAAACGGCAGCTGTTCGAACTCGAGTTCCGCGTTGTCGTTCGCGATGTCCGCGTATCTTATTGCGCGCGGTAAATCGTCGAAGTCTGCGTCGTCGTCAAGAAAGTCCACCATGATCAGCGCGTCGACGCTCGCCAACTCGCCGATGATCGAGCGAATCGCCGGCAGGCAGTCGATCGTTTTGCCGTTATAGGTGTAGCCGTCGGCAGCGAACAGTACTTTCGGTTCGATTTGGCCGAAACGGTCCAGAACGCCTTCAATGCCGAAGTCGGGAGAACAGGACGACCAGATCGCGCCGATGCTTGTCGATGCCAGCATGGCAACAATGGCCTCGGGGCAGTTCGGTAGCAGAGCCGCAACACGATCATTCGGCCCGACTCCGATCTTGCGTAATGCTCGTGCCACACTCGCCACTTCCTTACGAAGCCCGTCCCAGCTCATTTCGATTCGCCGGCCGGTCTCGGTATAGGCGATCAGCGCGACGCCGTCGTACTGCGGGCGTAACAGGTTCTCGGCGTAGTTCATGGTCGCGCCGTCGAACCAGGCAGCGCCCGGCATCGCATGAATATCATCGACAACGCTTGTGTATGGTGCGCTGCTGCGAATGCCGAAGTAATCCCAGAGCGCCGCCCAGAATGCTTCGGGCTCGGAGACGCTCCAGTCGTGGAGACCGGGGTAGTCCTCAGTTTCCAGTTTCTGTCGATGTAGCGACAGAAAACGTTGAATGTGGCTCGCCGCGATTCGCTCTGCTGAAGGTCGCCAGATCGGCTCTGTCATACGGGCGCCTCCACGCGCTCGCGTCCCGGTTGGTGGCCGATGGTACAACGCCATCTCGATCCGCTACACCCCGCCGTGCCGGGGTCGGTTGTGCGCCGAACAGCGACTCTGCTACGGTCACCGAGGCCTTCGAGGTCGAGTCGAGTCAGGAAACGGGGCAACGGAGAAGAACCAATGCGCTTTGTCGCTTCGGTAGCAGTAGGTACGGTGGTTACCGTACTTCTGTTCGTTCTCATGCACCGGCTCATTAATTCGGGCAATGAAGTCGGGATCGATCGCGGCGAGGGCGGCCTCGCAGGGTTCGTTCGCACGCCTCGGGAAGAAGTCGTTCGCGAGAGAGCGCGTCTGCGGCCGGAAGAACCGCCGCCTCCTGAAGACCCGCCGCCATTTCCGCAAACCGAAATGGTCCGCACGACCGATCAGCCACAGGTTGCCTTGAATTTCGACGTTACAGGCGTGCCCGTAACGAGCGCGGTGCCGAATCCGTTGTTCGATGGGCCCTGGTCCCCCGGCACAGTTCCTACCGACGGCGAGATGGTCCCGATCGTTCAGGTGGCGCCGCGCTATCCGGCGGAGGCCGTTCGGGAGAGGCTCGAGGGCTGGGTCCGGCTCGGATTCACCATTCTGCCCGACGGCAGTGTCGCCGACCCCGAGGTTCTCGAATCGCAACCCGGTCGGGTCTTCGACAGCAGCGCGCGTGCTGCCATTCAGCGCTGGCGCTTCAGGCCGCGAGTCGTGAACGGTGAGCCCGTGGCGGCGCGGGCCGAGTTGACGATGGATTTCTTTTTGCCGCAATGACTTCGCCCGTCCGGATTCCGGCCGCGCGGTTCTCAATCTGCGTGGCCGAGATCCGGTTCGTCGAGATGCTCCAGCAACGCCTGGCGCGACGCCGCGGATAACGTCGATGCCGAGTCGTAATGGTCGGGTATCAGCGCGGTGCCAACGGTGATGGCGAGGGGTCCCGGAACCGGGAGCCACGATCCGGCCGGAAATTTTTGTCTGGCGCCGGAGATGATCACGGGAACGACCGGCACGTTCGCGCGCCATGCGGCGCCGAAAGCACCCGGCCGGAAGCGTCTCAGCCCGGGAGTTGCTTCGAAGGTCCCCTCGGGGAAAAACGCCAGCGCGTCACCGGAGTCGGCCGCTTTGAAAAGCCGCCGTGTCACCACCCGCTTTTGACCTCCGTCCTCACGGTTTACGAACTCGGAGCCGATTCGCCGCAGCAGGAAACCGGCGAACGGGAAACGCGCCATCTCGTGCTTGATCACGAAAGTGAATCGCGGTGGCAACGCGGCGGTGAGAATAATCCCGTCGAGATAACTCGAGTGATTGGCAATTACGACACAAGCGCCGTCAGGCAGGACTCGGTCGCCCCGGTACCGAACCGGGCTCCCGATCGCCACGAAGAAAGCTCTGGCGAACCAGCGCGTCACGCGGCGGCGGGTATCCCGGCCTGGAATGACCGTAAGAACGATTAACGCAGGGACGACGGCGGCGATTAGCGCGCTCCACGCGTAAATCCCGTACCCCGCCCGGACGATTGTCGGCGCTTTCGCGGATCTGCTCACAGTTATGTCAAAAATTTCCCGAACAGAACGCGAACTGGATTGCCCGGAAGACGCCGTTTCTGTGACAAGTGTCTCTTTATGTTAATGATTTCAGGGATTTGTGATGGCAATCACGCTGCACGATCGTTCGCTAACGCATACTCGCCTGGCAGTCGAAAGCACACATAGGAAGCCAGAAGCCCCGCGTAATCCGCTGAATTATATAGTTTTCTCTGGTGTCTTGGTAAGCACAGGGAAGTGCACGCAGCCGACCACGCCCGGATAAAGGAACGCGGCGGCTGCTGCCAAGCCACCGGAGCACGAGAACGACATAGAATGGCCCATAATTTCTTGCATACAAATTCATCCTTAGATGCCGGTAAGAACGGTAGCAAGGATTCGAAAGTCACCGTGGATCGTTTTCTCGACGCAATCTGGATGGAACGCGGCTTGTCCGAGAACACGCTGGATGCCTACCGCGCCGACCTGCTCGCGCTCGACCAGCGCCTGAAGAGTCGAGACGTCGAACTCATGAAGGCATCCAAGGCCGACTTACTGGATTACATTTCCTGGCGTGTCGATGGCGGTGCGAAACCCCGCTCGACGGCGCGGCAGCTGTCGAGCTTCCGCCGCTTCTATCGCTACCTTCTCCGGGAGGGCGTTATCTCCGTCGACCCGACTGCGGAAATCGCGATGCCGAAGATCGGCCGATCGTTGCCCCAGTCACTCAGTGAAGACGAAGTCGATGCGCTGTTGGCGGCGCCCAACGTCTCCGAGCCGTTGGGCAATCGCGACCGCGCGATGCTCGAACTGCTCTATGCGACCGGACTGCGTGTGTCCGAACTCATCAACCTGAAGATGGAGCAGATGAATCTCAATCAGGGAGTCATCCGCGTCGTTGGTAAAGGTGACCGGGAACGGCTCATTCCGCTCGGCGACGAAGCGCAGGATTGGTTACGCGATTTCATAGAGGGCGCTCGCATCGAGATTCTGCTCGAGCGCCAGACTGATTATCTGTTTCCCACCCGGCGGGGCGATCGAATGACGCGCCAGGCTTTCTGGCACATTATCAAGCGCTACGCGAAGAAAGCCGGCGTGAGCAAGAAGCTATCGCCGCACACCGTGAGACATGCTTTTGCAACGCATCTGCTGAACAACGGCGCAGATCTTCGGGTCGTGCAACTGCTTCTTGGTCACAGTGATGTCTCGACGACACAGATCTATACACACGTTGCTCGCGAGCGCATGAAGGACCTCCACTCGCGACATCACCCCCGGGGCTGATTCCGCCCTCGGCTGCGCGGAATTCTGCTAGAATCGCGCCACAGTCACTGAACTCCGTTGGCTGTGGGGGGTCCAAATGTTTGTATTGCAAAGATTTTCGACGCGGAGCTATACGTGAAATCTGGATGGTCTCTACTGCCCTTGATGGTGATTTCTGCTGCTGCGCTGGCACAGGATGAGGCGAAACTCAGCAAGGAAGAAATCGCCGCGACGCTGGTCGGTGTCGACGCGTCGGAAGTCGCCGAGTCCCCGGTCGACGGAATGTATGAAGTCGCCGTCGGGTCGAGTGTCGCTTATGTAACAACCGACGGTCGGTATCTCCTGCAGGGCGATCTTTACGACCTGACCACCAATGAGAATGTGACCGAATCGCGACGAGCGCGAGAGCGGGTAAGCATGCTTTCGGGTGTCGATAGAGCGGACATGATTGTCTTTAGCCCCGCTCCCGAGGACGTCGACCACACGATAACGATTTTCACCGATATCGATTGCGGTTACTGCCGCCAGTTCCACAGCGAAATCGCAAAGGTCAACGATCTCGGCATCGCCGTTCAATATCTTTTTTATCCGCGTACCGGCCCGGAAACCGAATCCTGGTATAAGGCCGACCGCGTATGGTGTTCGGGTACGGATGAACGTAACGAGTATCTGACGTCTGCGAAGCTCGGGGGCCAGATACCGGAAGATTCCTGCGAATCGACTCCGGTCAGTGCGCATTACGAACTCGGCAAAGCCGTAGGCGTGAGAGGAACACCAACGGTGTTCTCGGCCAGCGGCGTCCAGCTCGGCGGCTATCTGCCGCCCGACGATCTGCTCGAAAGACTAGAGCAGCTGACCGCGGAATAGCGCTCCCTGGATCGAACCGTCAGTCTCGCGGGGGGCTGACTTCCCAAGCTGTGTCGCGGCACCGGGTATGCGTCTTTGCGGCATCTCAACTCGTGTGCGCAAATGTGCCCTGGCGCAGCGGTAAATTTTCGTTAGTCCGTCGTGGGTCACGAAATTCTCGACAGGTCGAGTCAGAATTTCAAAGGCTTGCGGACGATGAAAAGAGTTTCACGCAATACGGATAGCGCAGCAGCGGCAATGGACAGTAACATTCTGGTGAGTAACCAACGGATTGCCAATGAAATCATCCCTTCTCGTTTTCGCCTCAGCGCTTCTGTCGCCGGTCCTGGTAGTCGCCCAGTCGCTCGAATGGGCGTATCCGGTCCAGGACAACGTCATGGTTCCGTCGGATATCACGGCGGACACGGTACGCACGATTCCCGGCAGCGACCGAAGTTACACGCAAGCCGAGATCGACAATCACTGGGCGCCGCCCGACTGGTTCCCCGACGATCACGCGCCGTTCCCCGATGTCGTTGCCAATGGCGATGGCGAGTACGTGCGCGGCTGCGCTGCCTGCCACCTCGCTTCGGGTTCCGGGCATCCCGAGTCGTCGCATCTGGCCGGACTGCCGGTCGAGTATTTCATGCGGCAGATGGCGGACTTCGCGAGCGGCGCGCGCATCGATCGCTTCTGGATGAACCCGATCGCCGAGCATATCAGCGATGCGGATTCCCGTGAGGCGGCCGAGTACTTTGCCGGCCTGCCTCCGCTCGACTGGATCGATGTCGTCGAGGCCGACACGGTGCCAAGGACCTACACCGGCGACGGCAGGATGCACTTCGTACATCCCGATGGCGGCACTCAGGAACTCGGTATGCGTATCATCGAAACGCCGAACGAACCCGAGTTCGCGACGGCGCGGCATCCCTACGCCAAGTTCACGGCGTATGTCCCGGTTGGCAGTGTCGCGCGCGGAGAGCTGCTTGCAACCACCGGCGCTGGCGGTACGACGGTTCAGTGCGCGATCTGCCACGGCGAAGGTCTCCGCGGACTCGGCGAGATTCCAAGGATCGCCGGCGTGTCCGCAATGTATACCGTACGCCAGCTGAACGACTTCAAAAGCGGTACCCGTAACGGACCGGCTTCGGCGCTGATGCACGCAACCGTCGTCAATCTGACACCGGAGGATATCGTCTCCCTGGCGGCTTATCTGGTGTCGCTCGATCCCTGAACGGCCGATTTCG
Organism: Rhodospirillaceae bacterium; assembly: GCA_024638465.1. Lineage (GTDB taxonomy): Bacteria > Pseudomonadota > Gammaproteobacteria > Steroidobacterales > Rariloculaceae > SMWC01. The sequence continues at coordinate 39,839 of JAHEKF010000024.1, forward strand.
GTAGAATCGGGGCATACCAATAATGGAATGTCCCGATGGGTTTCGTGCTCGGCGTCCTGCGTCGCCGAAGCGGCAAGCCGCTGTCCCTGGCCTCATGTACGGTGTCTGCATGCGCGAATTCGGTGGTCATGCCGAACCCGATAACGACATTGATCTGTTGACGCCCCCGGCGCGCGCTGCGCGCGAAGCGTTCAATGTGCTGACGGACGAACCGATTCTCGAGTGCATCCCCGATGGAATGCCGCGTACGATGTTGCATCCCACGCTGATCGAGGTTGTCGACGAAGGCGACTGCATCACGATGAGAATTCACGAGCACGATATCGAGAGGACGATCTATCTGAACGACGATGTCGAAGTTGAACCGTCGACGCTCGGACATTCGGCAGGCCGCTGGGACGGCGATGCGCTGGTTGTGACCACGACGAATCTCGACTGGCCGAATTCGGATGAAGCCGGCACGCCGCAGACGGGTGCGCCGCCCTCGCAGAGCGGTTCACGGTGTCGGAGGACGAGACGAGACTCGATTACGAACTGACTTCGACAGATCCTGCGGTTTTCCTGAGCCCGTCCGTAAGGACGGCGAGCTGGGTCTGGATGCCGGGTGTGGAGATCGAGCCGTTCGAATGTATGCTCTGGGAAGGAGCGGAGGACTGAAGATGAGAAGAGCATGGTTATTGATTCTGAGCGCGATATGTTCGCTTGCGGCGCAGGCGCATCATTCTTTTGGCGCGTTCTATGAAATGACGGAGGGCGTGGAACTCTCCGGAGAGATCACCTCCGTATTCTGGCGAAACCCGCATATTCGTTTCACGATGGATGTGGCGAATGCCGATGGCAGTGTTTCGAGCTGGGATATGGAAGCGGGCTCGGTCAACACGCTGGAACGTTTCGGTATTGGCCAGGACATCATTCGTGTGGGCTCGAACATCAGCGTATGGGGTCCCGCGTCTCGGCATGGCCTCGATTCGATGTTTGTTGTTTCGATCGTTCCGGACGGTGGCGACGAGGTCGTGCTCAATCCGAACCTCGCATCGCGGCTGCCGCCGCCAAGCGGCGATCCGCTTCCGGAAGAGCTGGCGCTGGATGCGGAAGTGGTTGCGGCGGCGGAAGCCGAGGCGAGAGGAATCTTCCGTGTCTGGGTCCCCGAATCGCGTCCTAACACCGGAAGCGGTGAGCATGTCTGGCCACTGACGCCGACCGGGCAAGCGGCGCGCGATGCCTGGGATCCGCTGGCTGACGACCCGGCTCTGCAGTGCATACCGCCTGGTGTGCCCGTGGCAATGGACAATCCTTACCCAATTGATTTCACGGACAACGGCGACACGACCGTCATGCGCCTCGAAGAATGGGACGGTGTCCGGACCTTCCATATGTCTCCGGACGCAAGGCCGGGAGATCTCGAATACCCGCGAATGGGCTTCTCCGTCGGTCGGTGGGACGGCAATACGCTAACGGTCACTACGACCAACGTCGACTATCCGTTCTTTGACGATGTCGGCACGCCGCAGAGCCCGGATGCGGTGATCGTGGAGCGCTTCACGCTCAGCGAGAACGATACACGCCTCGATTGGGAAGCGACGATCACGGATCCCGTTAACTTTACCGAGCCGGCGACCTTGAGAGGAAACTGGCGCTGGTCGCCCGGCGAGCAGATCAAGCGGTACGAGTGCGAGCTCGAGGGGTAGAGATCGAATGAAACATCGAAAACTACGGCTGGTTCCGGCGTTGATTCTATGCGCAATGCCGGGGCTGCTTGGGGCACAGGAAGATGGTGTCGCGCGGGAGTATATGACGCTCGACTGGACCGAGGGCCGGGCATTCTCGCCCGTGGTCACGACGACAGGCGGCAAAACGATCTGGCTTGCGGGAGTGACCACGGTTGCCGACGCGGCGGGTAATTCGCTTGCCGGCGACTTCGAAGGGCAGACGCGCGAAATATTCCGCATCATCGAGGAACGATTGGAACAGTTTGGTGGCACGCTGTCGGACATCGTGACTATGACGGTGTATATCAGCGACACGCGCTTCGGCGACCCGTTCGTCGCGATTCGCAGAGAGATATTCGAGCCTGGCCGCTATCCATCGAGCGCGCTGATCACAGTCACCGGTTTCGCGCGGCCCGAGAGCCTGCTCGAGGTGAAGGCGACTGCAGTCGTAGGCGCCGACTAAGCGCGTGCTGCTGCCTTAGCCAGATTGCGCCTTGCGTTTCTCGAGAAAGTTCACGCGCTTGACGACATCGCCGGGCTCAATGCGCCCGATCGGTGTAGAGCTGTAGGTCGAGGAGACGACTTTACCTTCGCCGTCGAGTATGAATTCCGACGGCTGGATTATCCCTCGCTCTGCATTCCACCACGCGCCAATTGAGTCCGCCTGCTGCTTGGTGACGCCGACGGCGATCGGGAAGCTGACGTCGTTCAGGATATCCGCGGAGTCTTCCACCGAATCGGCCGACGCGCCCAGTATCGCGACGTTCAGATCGTCCAGCTGATGCTTGATGGCTTCGTAGCCGGCCAACTGCCGGCGGCAGTAAGGTCACCAGTGACCCCGATAGAAGAGTACGACCTGATATGGCGTCGAGATATCGCCGGGTAGCGTGATATTGCCGCCGTCCGCGAGCGCGAGGGTCATGCCCGGGAACAAGTCCCCTTCATTGAGTTTGTTCATACGCGAATCCTAGCATCATGGCTCGACGGGGAATCCTACGATGCTACCCCATTCCGTCCACGAGCCGTCGTAGACAACCACATTTTGCTTATCCAGCAAGTAGGTCAGACAGAACCAGGCAAGCGAAGCTCGATGACTCAACCGGCAATAGCATGCGATTTCCTGGTCAGCGTCGTTGGTTGCGCCCGCGCCGGCAAAGATCGATTCGAGTTCGTTCCTGCTCTTGAACGTATCGTCGTCGTTGAGCAGCTCCGCATAGTAGAGGTGACGTGCTCCGGGTATGCGACCGTTGCGTTCTGCGCCGTGGTCGAACTCGCCGTAATGCATCACTCGCTCACCGCTGTATTCTTCCGGGGAACGCAGGTCGAGAAGCAGCCTGCTGGCATTGCCGAGGTTCGCGAGGACGTTATCGCGCCCGATGCGCATCGACGAATCGCTCTTACCAGCCTCGTAGGCAACGGGTTCGAACGCAGGAACATCGGTCGTCATCGGGCGTTTCTCGGCCAGCCACTTCTTTCGTGAGCCGTCGAGGAGGCGAATGTCGGCGTGGCCGGCCATCGTCAATGCCCAGAAGGGGTAGGTGCCGAACTGAACCGGATCGCCATAGATAATCAGCGTGGCGTCGCTGGAAATTCCGCGTCGCCCGAGGCGCTCTGCCAGTTCCGCCGGCGTCACAAACTCACGATCGGTCTCGTGCCAGCAGAGATCCTTCCAGTACCACCACTGCGCACCGGGAATATGCCCGGCCGCGTAGACTTCGTCGGACTTGGCGGAACTGACTTCGATGATTCGAACGCCAGGATCTTCGAGCTTTGAGCTCAGCCACTCCGTACTGACCAGGGGGGATTTCGACATGGCGCAAGTCTAGCGGATTCTCCGGCTGCGGCGGCGCTTCGGTTGCCCGGCGCCAGCACCAATGCAAGGTGCAAGGGGAACTGCGATAGAGGCCTATCGCTGGATCAGGGCCAGGTTTACCCGACCCACAATGGACGGTGATTAACGCGTATCCTGTTGATCAGGCAGGCTTGGGTCCTCTAGACTCAACCAATAGCCCTTTGGCACCGAGTACTCCGGGGCAGACCGATAACTAGCCTATCAATAGAGCGGGGAATATCGTGAGCATTAAACGTTTAATAGTCGTCATGGGTCTTGCGGCTGTTGCACCCGTTAGCAGCGCCCATCACCGCCACCAGAATCTTGCAGAAGGTCTCGATGACGCCGTAGCCTCCCCAGTAGG
>JAHEKF010000025.1:0-6670 GCA_024638465.1 Rhodospirillaceae bacterium
AACTCCAGGGGGAATATGATGAAGAAGCATCTTTCGTTGTTTGCGATCTTCGCGGTGGTTATCGCCGGACAGGCATCGGCCCAGGATGCTCAAAGTGTCCTGCGTGCCGCCGCCGACAAAATGGGCGTGACCGACATGACGTCACTCCAGTATTCCGGAACAGGCTGGGTCGGTGCGGTAGGCCAGAACTTCGCGCCTGCCGATGACTGGCCACGCTTCGATTTGACGAGTTACATGAGAACCATTGATTTCAGCACAAACTCCTCGCGCGAGGAGATGGTCGTCATTCAGGGGAATAATCCCGTCCGCGGTGGAGGCCGGCAGCCGATCCAGGGAGAACGGCGGAGTACGCTGTCGGTCAGCGGTGACTATGCATGGGATATCAGGGGAAACAACGTGGTTCCGCTTCCTGCAGCTGCGGAGCAACGGTTGCTCGACTTGTATCTGACTCCGCACGGGTTCCTCAAAGGCGCAATGGATAGCGACCCGGAAGCGGTGTCCCGAGCCGAATATGGGGAGCGCGTGACCGTCGTTTCGTTTCTCGCCCTCGGAAAGTATCGGGTGAACGGCACGATCACCGAGGACCATCTGGTACGCCGGGTTCAGACCTGGTTACCGAATCCGGTTGTTGGAGATCTGTATATCGAGACTGTCTATACCAACTACCGAGAGATCAGCGGTGTGCAGTTTCCCGGGCGGTGGCATCAGCATAGGGATTACGACGATGGCGCCCAGGAGCCGAATGTCAGCGGTGGTGACCACGCATTCGGGCTCGAGGACATCGTTGACGTCAGAATAAATGTGCCAAACGCCGCGCTGACCGTCCCGCCGAGCGTATTTGATGCCGAGGTCCCTGCCATAATGGTTGAAAACGAACAACTGGCTGACGGTGTGTGGTTGCTCGGTGGTGGCTCCCATAACAGCGTCCTGGTCGAATTTCGCGACTTTGTAGCGGTTATCGAGGCTCCGCTGAATGAGGCACGCTCGCTAGCGGTCATTCAAGAAGTTGCGGCTCTCGTTCCCGACAAGCCGATCAGTTTCATCGTGAACACGCATCATCACTGGGATCATCTCGGTGGACTCCGAACATACGTTCACGAAGGCGCGACCGTTCTCACTCATGACGGCAACCATCCGTACTACCAGGAAGTTCTGCGAGCGGGACCACGGCTCCTGCAGCCAGATCGTTTGTCGCTCTATCCGCCGGAGGAATGGTCAGAAGGCTACATTTTCGAGACCGTTCGTGAGAAATACATACTCGGAGACCAAACCCGAATCGTCGAACTTCACCACGTTCAGGACCTCGATCACGTCGCAGGCATGCTCGTGGCCTACTTTCCGGAGGAGAAATTCCTCGTAGAAGCGGATCTCTACACACCGCCGGCTACGGGCGGACAACTACCGGCCGTGCCGAGCGGCAGCAACCTGACGCTCTACGAGAATCTTCAACGACTTAATCTTGATGTAGACACGATAGTACCTATTCACGGAAGGCCGGGCCCAATGTCCGAGTTCCTGCAATTGGTGAATCAAGCTGAGTGAACGCGTGACGCGCTTACTTCACTATCATCCGCTCATGCGCTCGAGTTCAATACCGCGAGTTTCCCGTATCAGTGTGATGACGAACCAGATCGAAAGTATCGCGCAAATCGTATAGAAGCTATAAGCGCCGGCCAGACCGATTCCCGCAAGGAGAATCGGAAATGTCATCGTAATTGCGAAGTTCGAGCCCCATTGGGCCAGACCGCAAACGGCAAGCGCTGTGCCGCGAATCTGATTCGGGAACATCTCGCCGAGCATGACCCACATGACGGGGCCCCAGGAGAAATTGAAGAACACGACGTAGGCGTTTGCAGAAATCAGCGCGATCGGACCAAATAGATGATCAAGCGTTACGTCTCCTGATTGGCCAGTTGTTGCTGTAGTGAATGTATAGCTGAGTAGCGCAAGACTGATCGCCATGCCGACAGAGCCGATCAGTAGAATCGGTTTTCGTCCGATTCGGTCGATCAGGAAGATAGTCATTGTGACGGCCGCGATGCTCAAGCCACCACTCAACATGTTGATCGCCAGGGCATCCGACTCGCTGAAGCCGACTGACTGCCAGAGTACTGCGCCGTAATAGAACACAACGTTGATACCGACGAGCTGCTGCAGAGTTGCCAAACCCAATCCCACCCAGACTATCCTGCGAATACTCCCTGTTCCCGAATTCAGGAGATCCGACAGGCGCGGTCGATGACGATCGTCGGCGAGGGATGCGTCGATCTTCTCCAGCATTTTTCGAGCCGACGTACGCCCGCTTAGCGCCGTCAGCACATCGAGCGCCCGCTCGTGCTGCCGGATCAGAACCAGGTAGCGAGGGCTTTCTGGAATCATCGTGAGCGCCAGAAAGAAGACAGTCGCCGGTACAATCTCTATCCAATACATCCAGCGCCAGGCTTCGAAATCCAGCCAGAGTACCGAGACCGACGACCCGGCGGCGTTCGCGATGAGGTAGTTCGACAGAAACGCCACAAATAGCCCGAAGATAATCGCGACCTGCTGAACGGTAGCTAGCCTTCCACGATAGTGCGCTGGCGCAACTTCCGAAATATACGCCGGAGCCAGAATACTGGATGCACCAAGTGCCAATCCGCCCAGCATCCGGTAGAACACGAACTCGAGAGAAGCATCGGCGATTCCGGAACCCCAGGCGCTGACAACAAAAAAGATCGCAGCGATGCGCATGATGTAGCGCCTGCCGTGTTTGTCTGCGAGCGCCCCGGCGAAAAAAGCGCCGGCCGCGCAGCCGAGCAGCATCGAGGCAACGTTGAATCCGGTTCCGACGCTGTCTGAATCGAATGCCGCCTGTAGACCCTCGACCGTGCCGTTGACTACGCCCGAATCGAAACCGAAGAGAAATCCGCCGATTGTCGCGATACAGGAAATGATAACGACGTAGAAGGTCTTGGGCCGATCTTCCGAATTCGCGATTTTCCCGGTGGCCAACGATTGTTCTCTTTGCTGTCCAGAGCGCTGCTACGCGCACTGATGAATCTGAACTGGCATTTTCTACCGCTGCGTCGAAAAGCGCTACGTCGAAAACGCGCTCGGCATCGTCGCAGGCGATTCGATGCAAGTCTTCGGCGGAGATCGTGGCCAATAGACCCGAGGTATCGGCGACCAGCTACCAAACCGTCGAGCAGTGAGCCGTTTCGGTCCGCGGTGACGGCTGGGAATCGTTAGCGATCGCGGATCGGCTCTACCGCGAGCGATTGATTGGTCGAATTCGTCATTCTGCGTCGGTAGCGCATACGATCGTGACGCAGGAAGTCAACGAGCGGTTTCATTCTAGGAGTATGTTCACAAAGCACCGCAAAACTCGTGACTATCGGTACGGCCATCAGCGCGCCAAGAATCCCCCATAGCCAACCCCAAAAAATTACGGCCAAAAATACGACGATCGGACTCAATGACATTCGCCGCCCGAGAATCGACGGCGTAATCAACTGCCCTTCGAGCACGGTAAGTACGAAGAAAAGACCGGGAACGAGGAGCGCGTCACCTATCTCCTCGAAACTCATTAAGCCGACGATCGTTAAAATGCCCAGAGAGGCCATTGCCCCTATGTAAGGAGCAAAGTTAAACATTGCTACCATCGCCCCCCAGAGAATCGCGTTCGGCACACCCAGAGAACTCATCGTCAGCGACACTACTACACCGAGCAGAATGTTGATTACTGTCACCGTCGCGAGATAACGGGATATATCAATCTGAATTTTCCGCGCCACGGAGACTATCCGCCTTCTTTCAGACCACGTTCGGCCACACTTCGTCATCTGACGAAAGAATCTGTCGCCTGACGCGAGTAAGAAATAGATGAGAAAAATCAGAATCCCCGCGGTTGCGGCTAGAGAAGGAAAGCCGCCAACCAGATTCTCGATAACGCTCGGTCGCGCGACAACGACGGGCGGCGGCTGGTCAGGAGCATCGGTTGCCGTAAGCTCTTCAACTTCGTCGGCGAGTTCCTGAATATTCGAGAGCTGACTATCCTGGATGGCGATCTTGTCCTGCAACTCTCTCACCGTCCGGGGCGCGTCCTGCAGCCATTGTTCTGCTGGCCCGGAGAGCGTCGATACCGCAACGACAACCGCTGCTATTATCGAACAAACCAAGAACGCGGCACTGATTCCGGGCGCGATGCCACGTCGACCCAGCGCGCGTACGATTGGAGAGAGCAAGACCTTGACGAAGATCGCAAACACGATGGGTACCAGAATATCGGACGCCAGGTATAACGCTGCAATCAGAGCGAGTATGAACAAGCCGATAACAGCGATACTTGCGCCATCTGCTCGTTCAATCTGTTCTTCAGGTTGACTGACAGACACTCCCTACTCCTCCTGGTACTCGCGACCGAAAAACACGCTGAATTATTATCGTGGCCGAGCGCCTGAAATATTTCGAGACAGTCATCTCATAAACCGGCTTTCTCGAAAGAGTTGAGATCTAAAGAACTGACCCGAAGGCTTCCGCCCTCAGGCCAGTTCGCGTTCTCCCAGGTCTGGATCCAGTAAGCTTTACATCTCTCTTACTGGTTAGTGCCCAAACCAGATTCAGCTAGGGTCGACAACCAGATTATTCCGAACGTCGGCGACATCGCCAGTCGTTCTTGCAAGCTCTTCCGCAAGATCTTTCTGTTGCTGCGTGTCTACGCGACCGCTCAGCGTAACGACATCACCTCGGGTATCGACGTCGATTTGCAGCCCGTCAATATGTCCATTGGCGAGAAAAATCGACTTGACGGCAGCGGTTGTCGTTGCATCATCTACCCAGGCAGCGAAATTTCGACCGTCATCGTAGTTTTGGTCGTTTTCGTCCGCTCTCTGCTCGGATCGCTGATCTCTCGCGGCTGGTTCGACCATTAATTCGTTTCGAACGTCAACGACGCCAACGATGCCATGCGTCAGCGCTTCCGCCAGGTCACGGTCGATTTCGCTCTCGACGGTACCGTTCAGCGTAACAATGCCGTTCTCAACATCAGTATCGATCGAAAACGGATTCAGATGCCGATTCAATGCGAATACGGTTTCGATTTTTCCGTGAATCCATGCGTCTTTCATCGTGCCTTCATAGCTGTCGTTGTCAGCCGCGAATACTTGGCTACCGAGAAAAACGATCCCAAACAGAGCTACTTTTGTGAAGTTTTTCATTTCGATTCTCCTTTTACTCGCTGTCGATATTCAGCTGTCGCGAACTCAATTAATCTCGTTCGACCATTCGTTCACTTCGTCTTCCGCCTCATCTCGGCTTTTTCCGTAAGCTTCTTGAATTCGCCCGACTAGCTCGTCCTTCTTCCCTTCGACCACATCCCACTCATCGTCGGAGATTTTTCCCCAACGCTGTTGAGCTTTACCTTTCAGCTGTTTCCAGTTTCCCTCAATTTGGTCCCAGGTCATTTTTGTCCTCCGACTTTTGGATGATCCTCAATGGAGATAAAGCAATTTCCATGCCAAGGCTGCCTGCTCTCGCAGCGTTGAGCGCCAACGCGCTTGAGAACGAACGTCCGCGAAGAATTTGAAATTTCTCCACCGGCTTGTAACCGTTACAAGGCAGAATCGACGGACGACGAATATTGCGGCACTCGCTAACGTACGCCGGTCACCCCAAGGTTTTCAGGCATCGAAATTGCGAGCGAGGGAGACTGCCAGAATACGTGGCTGACGTTATTTTGCCGGCGTGTTGAAGAAACAGATTCGAGGGCTCAATACGTCGGATCGTACATTGAATCTCTTATGTGGGATTCCAGGTCATCGGGTTGTTCATTCTTCGCCAGCCCACGCTCATAAGCGATCTTCGCTACCGCTAGTGCAATCGCCAATGAGACGTCGCGGACTTCGTTCAAGGGCGGATACAGAGTCCCGGCACTCAGGTCCGAATTGTCTACCGCATTCGCAAGCGTCTTGGCGGCTGCAAGGAACATCTCGTCGGTGATGAACCTGGCACCGGAGGTAATCGCACCCAGGCCGATTCCCGGGAATATATAGGAGTTGTTGCTTTGCCCCGGACGAATGATTTTCCCATCGAGCTCTACAGCATCGAATGGGCTACCGCTTGCGAAGATCGCCCGTCCGTCGCTCCATGCATACGCCTGTTTCGCCGTACATTCCGCACGGGATGTCGGATTAGACAAGGCGAAAATAGCGGGACGCGGGTTGAGTTCCGCCATTTTCTCGATTGCAGATTGTGTGAATGTGCCTGGCGCGCCGGTTGCTCCGATCAGCACCTGCGGACGAATCGAGCTCAGAGCCTCCAGGAAATCGGCGCGCCGGTGATCGTGTGCATAAGGAATGTTGTGCGGTAACAGCTCGTTTGCACGTTCCCTGACAACCAATCCGTCGATGTCGACGAACCAAAGACGTTCACGAGCCTCCTGCTCGGATAGCCCTTCCTCGGTGAAAGCTCTTACCATCAGGTCGGCTATTCCGGTGGCCGCTGAGCCGGCTCCCAGGAACATGACGCGAAGGTCGCGAAAGTCCAGCCCCGATATCCTTGTCGAGGCATAGACTCCCGACAACGCCATTGCGGCAGTTCCCTGAATATCGTCGTTAAAGCACAGGATTTCATCGCGGTATCGGTTCAGCAGAGCGTAGGCATTTGGCGTTGCGAAGTCCTCGAATTGCAGCAG